>NZ_JBRIQN010000028.1:0-94694 GCF_052981855.1 Micromonospora sp. LZ34 | reverse complement strand
CTGGACTCGCTCTCACTGCTGATGAAGGGCGAACACCTCACCCCCGGGACCCGATGGCGCGGGATCCCCGCCCAAGGGGTGCTCACCCGCGACCCCGTCGACCAACGGGCGGCGTGACGCCGTTCCGTACGGCCGCGGCCGCCACCACCTGGCCGCAACCGATTCCGTCCATTCTCCATCCACGAGAGGAAGAACCGTTCCATGAACAAGGCACTCCTGGTGTCCGACGCCGCCTACTTCCGGGTCGACTACGAGATCAACCCGTACATGCACACCGAGGTGCAGCCGGACCAGGCAGCGGCGGTCGTCGAGCACCTGAACATCGTCGTCGCGCACCGAACGGCGGGCCGCCGCATCGAGTACGTGCCGTCCGCGCCGGAGTGCCCGGACATGGTCTTCACCGCGAACGCCGCGGTGGTGCGGGGCGGCCGGGCCGTCCTCGGCGCACCGCCGCCGGAGCGCAAGGCCGAGATGCCGTACTTCCAGGAGTGGCTGATCGAGCACGACTACGACGTCGTGGAGGCGCCGTACCCGTTCAGCGGCCAGGGCGACGCCCTGGCCTGCGGCGACCTGCTGCTCGCCGGCTACGGACAGCGGACCGACCGGCGGATGCACGCCATCCTCGCGCGGGCACTGGACTACGAGGTGGTGCCGCTGCAGACGGTGAGTCCCCGATGGTACGACCTCGACCTCGCGGTCGCGGTCGTCGAGCCCGGCGCCCTCGCCTACTGCCCCGAGGCCCTCGACGAGCCGAGCTGCCGGCGGCTGCGCGGACTCGGCATGGACCTGATCGAGGTAGCCGTCGAGGAGGCGGCCCGCTTCGCGCTCAACCTGATCAGCGACGGCACCACGGTGACCATGACCAAGGGAGCTCCGCAGCTGGCCGCCGTGCTGCGCGCCCGCGGCCTGCAGGTCGTCGAACTCGACACCACCGAACTCGCCAAGGGCGGGGGCGGGGTGCGCTGCACCGCGCTGACCCTCGACAACCCACTGCCGGCCAGGTCCTGATGGCGTCGAGAACCTTCGGTCGCCTGCTCGCCGCCGGCGGGCGAGCCCTCACCGGTTACGGCCTGACGGTGCACTCGCCGCTGCCGAAGCGAACGGAACCACCCCCGGTGGCGCTGGTCTACCGAGGACCCGCGACGCTTCCCGGCTGCCCCGAGGCGGTGGCGGCGCTGCTCAAATCCAGCCGATGGGGCTTCGACGTGCGGTACGTCGGCCCGGACGAGGACCTGCCGCTGAGCCACTGGACGCTGGCCGGGGCCGCGCTCTACGCCCAGCCGGGCGGCGGCACCCTCAGGCGCGGCTATCGCAACCTGAAGGGCCACCGCGACGAGATCCGGCAGTTCGTCCAGTCCGGCGGGAGATACCTGGGGATCTGCCTCGGCGGCTACCTCGCCGGGGCCACGCCCGGCTTCGCTCTCCTTCCGGGTGACACGGATCAGTACATCGCCTCCCCCGCCGCCACCGTCAACTCGGCGAAGAACACCGTCGTGCAGGTGACCTGGCGGGGCCGGCGGCGCAAGCTCTTCTTCCAGGACGGCCCGTACTTCTGCCTGCAGCCGACCGCCGACGCCGACATCCTCGCGACGTACCCGAACGGCACGATCGCCGCGATGGTCACCCGACTCGGTGCCGGCCGGGTCGGCGTCGTCGGCCCCCACCCCGAAGCCACCGACGACTGGTACCTGGACGCGGGCTTACGCACCGCCAACCGGCTCGGTGCGGACCTCGGCCACGACCTGATTGACACCGTGATGAGGCCATGACCCAAACTGCGAACCTCACCTGGGAGCAGCTCGACCGAGCCGCCGAGGCGAACCGGCTCGCCGCCGTCGCCCGCAGCGCCGGCGGTCCGCCCTCCACGACCGACCTGCCGGTCGGGCGATTCCGACTGCTCGGCGTGGACGCCGCCCGGGGAGCCGCGCTGCTCGCCATGATCGCCGTGCATTCGTTGCCCGAGGCTGACGCCGCCGGGCGACCCACCTGGTGGTTCACCGCCTTCGGCGGGCGAGCGGCTGCCGCGTTCGCGGTACTGGCCGGGGTCGGCATCGCATTCCTGACCGCTCGACAGCGGGTCAGGCTGACCGCCGGCTCAGGTCCGGTGGCGGCGCTGATCGTCCGAGCCCTGGCGATCGGCGCGATCGGGTTGGCACTGGGTTACACCGACGCGTCCCTGGCGTCGGTCATCCTGCCGTACTACGCGGTGATGTTCATCTTGGCCGTCCCGCTGGTGTTCCTGCCGACCTGGTTGGTGGCGTTCACCGGCGTGGTCGTGGCCGCCGCCGCCCCCGCCCTCCAGCACGTCCTGCTGCCGCGGCTGCCGGCACCGACCTACGGCAATGCGGGATTCGCCGACCTCGTCGGCGACCCGGTCGCGCTGCTCACCGAACTGTCGCTCACGGGAGGGTTTCCGGCCGTGACGTGGCTGGCGTACCTGTGTGCCGGCCTGGTCGTCGGGCGGCTGACCCTGACCCGGACGAGAGTCATCCTCGGGCTGCTCGTCGTCGGTGGCGCGCTCGCCACCGCCGCGCCGGTGGCATCGTCGGTTCTGCTGAACCGGTACGGGGGCTTGCAGCAGATCTCGCTCACCCAGCCGAAGAGCGGGCTGGACGCGGCGGGGACGGCCGAGCTCCTCACGTTCGGCGGAGACGGCAGCACGCCCGCCTCGACGTGGTGGTGGCTCGCGGTCGACGCGCCGCACACCAGCACGCCACTCGACCTGATCGGCACGACCGGGAGCGCGATCGCTGTGCTCGCCGTCATGCTGCTCGCCGGCCGAGTAGCACGGAACCTCCCGCGACGGGCCCTCTCCCTGCTGCTGGTGCCGCTGGCCGCGGCCGGCGGCATGACCCTGACGCTCTACACCGCACACATCATCTTCATCAACTCGGACCTCGACTCCTTCGCGCCCGTGACCGGACTCGTCGCGCAGGTCGTGGCTTTCGTGTTGTTCGCATTGGCATGGTGGGCCACCGCGGGCCGGGGCCCGGTGGAAGGGCTGGTGACGGTGATGTCCGGCGGCGCTCGCCGGCTGGCCGCCCGAAACGGTCACCGGACACGGGACCGCATCGGTATGTCGATGTACCGGGAAGCGCCCCGTGCGCGCGAACACCCGGTCGAGGCGCCCGCAACGGGATGGCGCCCCGGCTGAGCGGGAGGGAAGAGGCATGGAGCAGACCGGCGGCCCGCCGCTCGGCGAGCCGCGGAGAACCAGCCGGCGGCGTGTCCTGGTCGGCGTCGGCGCCGCCGGCACCCTGGCCGCGCTCGGGTGGGCCGGGGTGTCGGCGGTCTCCCGGGACGGGCCACTGGCACTCGTCTACCGGGGTCCAGCCGCCTGCTCCGGCTGCGCGGAGGCGGCGGCAGCACTCCTGCGCAGCGCACCGGCCGGGTTCCGCACCGAGTACTGCGGCCCGGACGAGGAGCGGCAGATATCGCGCAGCACGCTGGCCGAAGCGGCGGTCTACGCCCAGCCCGGAGGAGGCAACGTCGGCCCGGCCTGGCGGAGGATGCGCGACTACGCCGAGGAGATCCGCGGCTTCGTCCACGACGGCGGGCACTACCTCGGCTTCTGTCTGGGGGCGTACCTCGCCGCCGCCGATCCCGGCTTCGGCCTGATCAACGGCAAGGTACGCCAGTACATCAGCACCGCCGGGGCGAGTGTCGACAGCACCGACGACACGGTGATCAAGGTGCGGTGGCGCGGTCGCGTCCGGCACATGTTCTTCCAGGACGGGCCGACGTTCGAGCTGCGATCCGGGGTGCCGGGCACCGTCCTCGCCACCTACGACACCGGCGCGGCCGCCGCCGTCGTGACCACCTTCGGCGCCGGGCGGGTGGGCCTCGTCGGCCCACACCCCGAGGCTGACCGCTCGTGGTACGCCGACGTGGGGCTGACCAACCCGGACGGCATCCGGTTCGATCTGGGCCACGAACTGATTGAGAGCACGGTAAACCGAACGGGCTCCGCCGCCGCACCGGCGCCGTGCTGCCCGGCATGACGGTGCGTAGCGGCGAAAGGATGGGCTCGGCCACGGCATGCCCGACGCAGCGGCGCTACTCGAAGCGGACGGCGTCGTGGCGGGTGGCGAGGATCAGCAGCCCCAGCAAAGCGCGAGGGGTGGTGCCGCCGCGAGCGCCGCTGAACCGCGAGGGGACGCGTGTGGACACTGCGCAGCGACACGAGGGTCGTGAGATCACCAGTGCCGGCACGGCCAGCAGGATCCCGGCCAGCCACGATGGCGGCAGGGCCACATCCTGGAGCCAGAAAGGTCCGTGCTGGAAGGTCACGGCGGAGGCCAGCATCCGCCGGTTCACCTCGTAGAGTGCCCAACCCAGGGCTGCTCCCCCGATGGCCGCGACTCCGGCCTCGGCTGCGGCCACCAGCGAGATCTGTGACTGGGTGGCGCCGACGAACCGGATCGCGACGAGACGCCGCTCCCGGTGCCGCCTGGCGACCCGGGTCACCACGGCGATGAGGATCACGATGGGGACCAGGACCACCGCCGAACCCGTCAACGCGAACGTCGCCAGGATGCCGACGATCGCCCAACCCGGCGGTCGCAGATGGGTGAAACCGTGCACCTCGCCCACGGACCGTACGCCCTCAAGTTGCTCGAGCCTACGGCCGATGATCCGCCGAGGTCGTTGTTGTGGGCCAGCCCGTCGGGGCCGACGGTCATCGTGACCCGGCCGGGAACTTGCCGTCGAGCTCGTCGTCCGGCGTCGACTCCAGCAGCCGGATCATCGCCGGCGACGCGGGCGACCTCGCCCGGCCCGGGCGTGCGGGAAGGACCCGGTGGCACGGGCGGGTCATCCCCGAGCGCCGCCAGGTAGGTACGGATCATCGGCCGACCGTCGTGGTAGTCGCTCACCGCGAGGAACAGCGCGCCGTCGACCGACTCCACGACCGGGTCGTCATCGGTCTCGGGGCTGAGCGCCGTGTAGGCGGCGTCCTGCCAGGCCATGCGCTCGTAGCGGCCCCACAGGGCGTGCGGAGCGGTGAGGCTGAGCAGCAGCAGCGCGATCCCGAGGCCGACCCCGACCGCCATGAACACCAGCCGGACGAGCACCTCCCGGCCAGCGTCGAGGGCCAGCGGCATCCCGAGGCGCAACGTGCGGCTCAACCGGCATCTCAGCCCGACGGAACTGTCAACGCCTTACCTGGAGCCCAGCGGCGATCGCGGCGCGGCTGTCAAGGTAGCCGGTGATCCGATCCTGGGCGGCGGTGTAGAGGGCGCGACGCCGGTCGACGGCGGGCATGCGCTCGAGGATGCGGGCCAGGTCGAGGACGCGGATGGTCGGTTTGAGGGAGAGCCAGATAGGGATGGCCTCGACCTGGGTGACGACCCATCGCCCACGGGGCTGCTCAGTGAACGTGAACTTGGCGAGGATCCCCTCACGGTTGGCGTCGTTCGGGAAGTCGTGGCGAGCGAGGGTGTTTCCGACGCCGTAGGCGACCCACTTGTCACCGAACCGCTCGAAGGGCTGTACGACATGGGCGTGGTGGCCGATGATCAGGTCGATGTTCGGGTCGGCGATGAGCTGCTTGGCCCAGAACAGCTGTTCGCCATCGGGCGTGTGAACCTTCTCGGTGCCCCAGTGCGCGGAGAGCACGATGATCTGCGCGCCGGCCTTGCGGGTGGCTGCGGCGGCGGCCCGGATCGCGGCGACGTCGATGCGGTTGGCCAGCCAAGCCTTGCCGGCTGGCGGTTCCAGGCCGTTAAAGTGCATCGCCCAGGACAGGTGACCGATATTGACGCCCTTGACCTGATAGATCGTCGGCCTGCGGTGTTCGGCGGGGCTGCGGAAGGTGCCGGTGTGACGGAGACCGGCCGTGTCGAGGGCGTCGAGGTTGTCGTACACGCCTTGCTCGCCTTGATCCAAGGCGTGATTGCTGGCGGTGGAGCAGGTGTCATAGCCGGCAGCCTTGACCGCGCCGGCCAGGTCGGTGGGAGCGTTGAAACGAGGAAAGTCCTTGGGCTCGCCGGGCCCCATCGGGGCCTCCATGTGGCAGATGGCCAGGTCCGCCGATTCGACGGCGGGACGGATCGAGGCGAACATCGGGTCGAAGTCGTAGCCGGCGCGGCCGCCCGCCTCGGCGTGGGCCCGTGCCTGGTGCCATGTCGGCGGGTGCACCAGGATGTCCCCGGATCCGAGGATGCTGACTTGGCGAGGCCTGCTGGCCACCGCCTCCGCAGTAGCCGCCGCCGGCTGCGGAAATAGGCGCTCGCGGATGAGGTCGCCGCGCCACGTCCATACCCCGGCCGGGGCAAGGAGCAGCACGGTGACGAGCACAATACGGACAGGGGATGCGCGCATGGCGGTCTGTGCCTTCCTTACAGGCGGATGACGCGGCGCAGCCGCTTACCGAAGTAGCCGGAGTCGAGAACGCCGTCGCCGCGCACGTCGCCAAAGGTCGGCCCGTCGACGGTGCCGCGGGACGATGCGAACCGCATGCCTCCATCGGCGTCGTCGCCGATGTAGATGCCGGAGTGCGTGATCAGGGCGGGGTCGTCGTGCAGGGCGAAGAAGACAAGGTCCCCCGGCTGCATTGCCGAGAGGTCGGTCGGTGGGCGGCTGGGGCTGCGGCCGGCGGCGATCACCACCGAGCGGGCGTACGCAGCCATGCTCGCCGCGGTGCGGGGCAAGCCGTCGACGGTCGTGGTGGCGGACTGGTTGAGCAGCGGGATTCCGAAGCGATAGCCGTAGATCAGCCTGATGTAGCCGGAGCAGTCCAGGTCCCGGTCCCACCGGGCCGACGGCGTGACGGTGCCGACGTCCGGGAAGTCCCACGGGATCTCCAGGTAGTCGTAGAAGTCAGCGCCGTCGCGTTCCTCGCGGCTGTGCACGTACCCGAAGCCGGCGTCGCCGGCGTACCGCACCCCTCGCTCATCGCGGAGGTCGGGTGTACCAGGAAGGTATTGCAGTGCGGCGGCGAGTATGTCTACCGGGGGATTCTTACGGTTGAGTTCGGTGAGCAGCCACCGGGCAAAGGCTTCCGGCATCTGCGAACCGGGCTGCCATGCCTGCGGGGCGATGCGCACCCATGTCGTCGATTCGACCACGGCGGTGGTGGTCGACGGCTCCTCGAATCGGCGGCGTGGACCGGCGAAGACGGCCGTTCGTGCGCCGGCGGTCAGGGTCGCGACCACGGCCAGGTCGGTGCGCCGGCGGACCTCTGTGCGGGCCGGGCGGGCCATGTCGACAAGCTCGTACTCCGCGGCCAGGCGGTCGGCTGCGGTGTCACCGGCCGGGCGGTCGCTGGGGCTGGTGGCGGTGGGCGTCGGACCGGGATCATCCTGCGTGGATCCGGCGACGTTGAAAGCCGCGAAGCCCACGACGGTGCTGGCGGCCACAAGGGCCACCACTGCCAAACCCGGGCGGACCAGCTTCACAGGGAGATCACCGCGAGGGCCGCCGCGCCGGTACCGCAGGTGACCACGGCGGTTGCGGCGAGAGTCTGCAAAGCATGCGGCCGCAGGAGCTGGAAGCTCATCAGTCCGGGCACCAGGAAGGACAGCGTATCGCCGCCGAACAGGAACGGGTAGCGCAGGTGCAGTGCCAGGAACGTGCCAAGCGACAGCAACGACGAGACCAGCATCGTCACCGCGAACAGCCGCTTGCCGTACAAGATCGTGATGTGCTGTAGCAGCTTCATCAGCCCGACGGTCACGACCGTGACGATGGTGATGGTGACCAGGCTCCGGACGTCCTCGATGGCGGTCAACACGATGCAGCCGGGCACCATCAGGCCGGCCGGCGCCACGTTGGTGATCAGGTACCCGACCAGTCCGAACAGCAGCCCCGCAGCGACGATGACGGCGCTGAGCTCGGAGGACAGGTCGAATGTGGCCATGAGGGCAGGCTCCTGTTGGCTCACCGGAGGACGGACTGCCGGCCGGCGGCGTCGAGGACTGCGAGGTGCGCTTCACCCGGGACGGCGGTGGCGGCGAGGTCGTCGCGGGACAGGACCACGGTGGCTGCCGGGTCGACGGGAGTCGCGGCGGCGGCCATATCGCTCAGCGAGAGGACGACGGTGTCGGCCTGGTACAAACCTTCGAGCCTGGCGGTCAGGTCGTCGATCGGGGCTGCGGCGGTGGCGGCGACGGTGACCTGGTGCAACGCCGCGAGCAGTTCCTCGCCGCGGCCATGAATGTTTCCGATCATGAGTAGCGAGGTGTCTGCGTCACCGGGCGCGATCGCCTCGACGATCGCGTCGCGGAGTTGCCTGCCGGTACGGCGCTCTCCTTCGAGATCAACAACGCGGTCGCGCCACACGTCGGGCAAGTGGTGCAGCGCGCTGCGGGTCGGCGAGCCGATCAGGAATATCCGGTATGGATTGATCTGCGGGACGATCGCTCCCATCTGGCCGTTCCGTTCCACGCGGTCCTGACGGCAGTTGATCACTACGGCGACGCGTTTGCCGATCAGCCGTCGCTCGCGCAGCAGGTCGACATTCATCAGCGTCGAGGCGGGGTCGTTGGCGGCGAACAGGTTGACCGCGGCGAACCGGCGTCCGTGGTGCGCGCACGCGTCAACGCGCAGCGCACCGGGGTCGGCGCTGGTGCGGTACATGCCGGCCAACGCGCTCGCCCGGTCGACGCCGCACAACTGTGCGACCGTCAGGGCGACCGCGACGTTCTCCTTGAGCGTGATCCACCCGAACGGAGCCATCTCGGCGTCGCTGACGGTGTCCGGATCGACCACGATCAGCTCGCACTGCCGACGGATGGCCTCCTCCCGCAGGATGTGTAGCCGGTCCCGTTCGGCGGTGACCACCACTCCTCGGCGCGGCATGGACCGGCTCAGCGACCGCGCGACGTCGTCAAGGGTGGGTCCCATCTCCTCGAGATGGTCCTCCCGCACATTGGTGATCACGACGATGCCGGCGTCAATCAACTGGTCCTGGTTGACCTGCTGCAGTTCCGGCTGGACCGCCATGCACTCGACAACGAGGGTGTCGGCGCCACCCCGTACCGCCCGTCGCACCACGCCAACCTGCTCGATCACGTTGACGCCACCGCGGCCCCGGTGGATCGGTACCTCCCGCCCGCCGGGGTAGATGAACCTCGCCGCCGTTCCGGTCGTCTTGGCCGCAACGAGGCGCCCAGGGTCCCCGCGCAGCGCGCCGGCGGTCAGCCGGGTCACTGAAGACTTGCCGCGAATGCCGTTCACAACGATGCGGGTCGGTATCCGCGCAAGCCGCCGCCGGTGCCGGGCCCGTTCGACCACCAGGTGGCCCAGCAGGACAACCAGCGCGAGCGCGAGACAGCCCAGCGAAACGGCGAGCTGTGCCCTCACCACGATCGACGCCAGCAGTCATTCACCAACAAACCTCTGGCACGTAGCGGGGACGGCGAACGCTCCAGCCTGGGCGGGCAGGGTGTCCTGTCCATGGCGCCACGCAACTCCTTTCATGTCGGGCGACAGGCATCCTCCGGTCGCTAGCGTCACCCCGCCGCATGCCTCCGAGTCGCCTTCTCCGAGGCCAACCCACCGACGTTTAGATCCTGATCAGTGACACAGCCAAACCTGTTCCTTGAGGCAACGATGATACGGGCCTACAGGTTGCTGACCGGCACGATCAAGACCATGGCCTCGGGTCCCTCACGGAGGGTTCGGAGAGTTCGGAGGAACTGCATACGTCACGGAGTCTGGAGGGCATCCAGAAAACGCCGTGTGAGAAGTAGCGGGCAGGGCCACCAGGACTCAAGTCATCTACGGGGAAAGCTCGTCCCCGACGCAGGGTGCGACACCGCCCTCGACCTCTCCGGCTGATCCGCCAACCAGTCGGCATCGCACGCCGACGCTCTCCCCGACCAGGCAAGGTAGCTGGCGCGCCCTGCGGCTCGGGAAATCGACGGTTTCGCGCCCACCGCAAATATGTCCATGATCCTAAATGGCCAAAAGGGCGGTACGGTCCTTACTACCGCGGCGTGCATGCGCCCCACGCACGCCGCCACCAGTGGGGGCACTGTGCGCGGAGGACACCCATGACCCATCAATCACACCGCCGATCAGGCCGGAGACGTCGCTTGCTCGGCGCAACGGCCGTAACCATGCTCCTCATCGCCCTGCTGCCGGGCACGGCCTCGGGCCAGGAGCCCGGGCCGGATCCGCGGATCGGTCTCGGCGCGGGATGGCTGGACGCGCAGAGCGCGAGCAGCAACCTCGACCTGCTGGCGCACCACGACAAGCCAGCGGGATTCGTCAACCCGGCCAACCCGGGTGACTTCGGCTTCGCCGGATCGGATCTCGCCTTCGGCGGCAACCACGCCTTCATGGGCAACTTCAACGGCTTCAACATCTACGACATCTCGCAGCCCGCCAACCCGACGCTGGTCACCAGCGTGGTGTGCCCGGGCGGGCAGGGGGACCTCTCGGTCCACGGCGACCTGCTCTTCATGTCGGTCGAGGAGAGCCGTGGCCGGCTCGACTGCGGCACGAACCCCGCGGTCGGCACCCGGTTCCAGGGCGTCCGTGTCTTCGACATCAGCGACGTGACCAACCCGGTGCAGGTCGCGGCCGTACAGACCTGCCGCGGCTCACACACCCACACCCTGGTGACCGACCCGGACGACAGCAGCAACGTCTACGTGTACGTCTCGGGCACCGCCGGGGTCCGCCCGGCCAGCACGATGGCCGGCTGCAACAACGTCCCCGCGTCCGGCGAGAACCCGGCGCGGTGGCGGATCGACGTCATCAAGGTCCCGGTCGCGAACCCGGAGCAGGCCGCGGTCGTCAGCGGCCCCCGACTGTTCGCGAACCCGGAGACCGGCGCCGTCGACGGCCTGCAGAACACCCCTCCCGCGCCGACCCACCCGTCGGGCGGGTCGTGGAGCCCGTCGCCGGTCACCGACGCCTGCCACGACATCACCGCCTATCCCGAGCTCGGGTTGGCGGCGGGCGCCTGTGAGGGCAACGGGATCCTGATCGACATCTCCAACCCGGAGAACCCGGTGCGGATCGACGAGGTCGCCGACCCGAACTTCGCGTACTGGCACTCCGCGACGCTCAGCAACGACGGCAAGAAGGTCATCTTCACCGACGAGTGGGGCGGCGGCACCGGCGCCCGGTGCCGCACGACGGACCAGCCCCAGTGGGGCGCCAATGCGATCTTCGACATCGTCGACGGGAAGATGCGGTTTGCCAGCTACTACAAGCTGCCGGTGCCGCAGACGCTGCAGGAGAACTGCGTCGCCCACAACGGTTCGCTGATCCCCGTACCGGGCCGGGACATCCTCGCCCAGGCGTGGTACCAGGGCGGCATCTCGCTGCTGGACTTCACCGACTCGGCCAACCCGCGGGAGATCGGCTACTTCGACCGGGGGCCGATCAGCCCCACGTCCATCATGCTCGGTGGCTTCTGGTCGGCGTACTGGTACAACGGCCATGTCTACGGCAGCGAGATCGCGCGCGGCTTCGATGTCTTCGGCCTGCGGCCCAGCGAGCACCTGACCGAGGCGGAGATCGCCGCGGCCCGTGAGGTGCACCTGCCCCAGTTCAACGCCCAGCTTCAGACCAGGATCAGCTGGGCGCCGAGCTTCGCGGTGGCCCGGGCCCGCTTCGACCAGTTGGCCAGGACCTGCACCACGACCATCTCGGACCGGCACAACGGGCCGCTGACGGTCACGGGTGTCACCTGCCTGACCGGGGCGACCGTGTCCGGCCCGGTCACGGTCCGTCCGGGTGCCTCGCTGCTCGCCATCGACTCGTCGATCGCCGGTTCGGTGTCGGCGTCGAACGCGGCCGCGGTGCACCTCTACCACAGCACCGTGCGCGGTCCGGTGAGCATCACCGGTACGAAGGGCAGCGCCGCCATCGTGGACACCGAGATCCACGGGCCGGCGGTGTTGACCGGCGGCGGTACCGGGACGGTCGAGCCGATCATCGCCGACAGCACGGTGCGCGGCTCGCTGGCCTGCACCGGCAACTCGCCGGCGCCGATCAACCTCGGTGCGGCCAACACGGTGACGGGGCCGGCCACCGGCCAGTGCGCCAGCCTTGACTGACGCCCGCTGAGGACCGTCAGCCGGGGGCGCGTCCTGCCGAAGCTTCGGCAGGACGCGCCCCGACGCTGTCCGGCGACTGTCGGTGGAAGAGGTGGCCGAGCGCACGGGCATCAGTGGCGGCCGTACCGCGATCGCGGCTGGCGAGCGCAAGCGCGAGCGCCCGGTCACCCGGAAAGCTTGGCCAGCAGCTCCTGCATGCTTCTGATTTCGATGGCCTGGTCGGCGTTGACCTCGCGGGCGAACCGGTCGCTGGCCGGCTCGAGCCCACCCCCGGCGGCGTAGAGCTGCTGCACCATGGTCAGCGCGCCGTTGTGGTGACGGATCATGAGGTCGAGGAAGAGCCGGTCGAACTCCGCGCCCCGGGCCCGCGTCAACTGGCCGAGCTGCTCTGGGGTGAGCATTCCCGGCATCACGGCGTCATGCCCGGCGTGGTGCGCGTGCGGCCCCGGGACCTGCTCACCGCGTTCGGTGAGCCACCGCTGCATCTGCGCTATCTCGTCGCGCTGCGACGTCTCGATCCGTCGGGCGAGCAGCGACACCTCGCGGCTCTCCGCGCGGTCCGTGACGAGGGCGGTCATCTCCAGTGCCTGCGCGTGGTGCGCGATCATCCGCTGCATGAACTGGGTGTCGGCGGCGGTGTGTGCCGGGGGCGGTGGCAACTGGGCCCGCTCGGCCGGGGAGAGCGTGCGGCCGGCCTGGCCCGGCGCGCCGGGCTGGACGACCCGAGTGGCGGGTGGTTCCTCGGCTCGATCCCCGGTCAGCTGGAGGACGGCGAACAACGCCGCGCCCGCGGCGACAATGGCGGCCGCCACGGCTGTCAGGACTCGGCGACGCGACGAGAACACGATCTGATCACCGTACCTAGGTTGTGTCCTGCACCCGGACTGCGGCCATCTCGGTCAGGTAGGCGGCCAGCGTATCGCGGCCCGCCGCTGATCTCCGCCGCTCGACCCCCGCTTCGTCGCTGACGGGTTGCGGGAACGGCCCCGCGGCCTCCTGGCCCGTCGATCACGGATCCCATCGGTGGCACGAACCAGGGGGCGCCGCTCGGTGCAGCAGGCCGGGCAGCGGCGCGAGAAGGACGAGTTCCTCCAGGCACAACGTGCACTGCCGTAGGTGGGCTTCGAGTTCCTGCCGTTCGCGTGGGCCGAGAGCGCCGAGGAGCAGTGCGGCGATCGCGGTCGTGAAGGGGCATGGCGGCTCATCTGTCATGGTCTGCTCCGCGTTGCCGCTCGAGCCAGCCCGGCCAGATCCGCTGAGCGACGCGTAGTGGCAGCCGGCCACCGAGGTGCATGGCTCGGGCCACGCCGCGGTATCCGGGCGGAAGGCCGGCAGCGATCACGATGTGTCCGATGAGGATCGGCGTGATGAGATACGTGGCCCATCGGTGCACCCGCTGCAGCCAGACGAACCAGAGACCGCCGGTGACGACCACCAACCCGATCCCGCTGCCGATCAGGGCGGCGAACAAGCCGACCATCAGCAGGTTCGCGACGCGCTGCCCCGGGTCGAAGTGGCCCTCGTGCCGGGCGAACCGGCCGGTCACGAGCGCGCCCGGCCAGCGCGTGAACCACCGCAGGTCCCCATGGTCGTAGCGCAGCGACTCGCGGACGAACGTGCGGGTTGCCCGTACCCCGAGCGTCACCGCGGTCGCGGCGAGTGCCGCCAGCGCCCAGCCGGCATACCGGTGCAGGGTGGTGTCGGCAACGCCGGTCAACCGGGCGGCAACGCTGGGCTGCCCCTCCCGCCCGGCGACCAGCCACCAGCCGGTACCCAGTGCGATCGGCACGGTGAGGTAGGTGAGTGTGTGAAACCACCGGGTGGCGCGGGAGTAACGCCGAACGGTGCCTGTGCCGCGGGTCATGCCGTCAGTAGGTGTACGGGTTGGTGTCGGCCGACGTGGACGCTGCGCCATCGCCTCCGGTGCTGGGCACGGGTGGGGGGTCTCCGACGGTCCCGATGGTGATCGTCGTGGTGGCTTCGGCACCGGCGGGCGAGTGGTTGGCGTTGCGCAGCGACACGTGCATCGTGTGCTGCCCGGAGAGCGCCTCGATGATCTGGGTGGTGTCCGACTCGACGACGAGGTAGTCGGATTCGTTGTCGTCGAACCAGATGTGTACGTGGTGCTGGCCGGACTCGGTGGGCCCGAGCGGCACGTTGCTGTCGACCTTAACGGTGAACGGGGTGGACACGGTGGCGCCGCTCGCCGGCTCGACGACGACGACGGACAGTTCGCTGCCGTCGCCCTCGGCCGCGTTGTTCGTCCCGGTGCAGGCGGTCAGCGTGGCCAGCAGTGCGGCGAATGTCGCGATCTTGAGTCTCATACCAGTACTACCGGCGTCGGCCTGGTGCGGGATCTCTCGGGCAGCAGAGATCCCGCACCGACCTGCCGTGCGTAGTACTGGGTGTGGGTGTCAGTGACGAGGCGCTGGTGGCCGGGATGGCCGCCGGCGATCCGCAGTACACGGCGAGCTTCGTGCGCCGCTTCCAGGCCCGCGTCTTCGGCCTGGCGGTGAGCATCGTCGGAGTCACGGCCACCGCCGAGGATGTCGCCCAGGAGGCGTTCGTGCGGGCCTGGCGGTACTCCGGCGGCTACGATCCCCGCCGTGGGGCCGTGCTGCCGTGGCTGCTGTCCATCACCCGGAACGCAGCGATCGACGCCATCCGGTTGCGCCGCGATCGCCCCTACGAGCCGGAGGTGATGGTGGCGCTGCTCACCGCTACCGCAAGTGCCACCACGGAACCGTCCGACGAGGTTGCCGACGCCGACCGAATCCGCGTCGCCCTGCGCGGGCTGCCGCCCGAACAGGCCGCCGCCGTCGTGCTGGCGATCTTCAACGGACTCACGGCGAAGGAGATCGCCGAGTGGCAGGGCGTACCGCTGGGCACGGTCAAGACGAGGATCAGGCTGGGCATGTCCCGGTTGCGCGATCATTTCGAGGTACGCGATGAGTGAGCTGCCACCGTGTCGGGAGGTGCACGCCCTGCTCCCGGAACTCGCCGCTGGGGTGGCCGCCGGGGATGACCGGGCCTGGGCGCTGGCGCACGTCTCGCAGTGCCGGGACTGCCGCCGGGCACTCAGCCAGTTGACCACGACCGCCGATGCAGTCCTGTTGCTCGCGCCCTCCGTCGATCCCCCGCCGCGGTTCGAGAGCAGTGTGCTCGCCCGGCTGGACGCAGCTCCTTCGCCGCCACCCCGGCGGCGGCTGCTGGCCCGTCGACGAGTCGTGGCGGCCCTGGCGTTCGCTGCCTCGGTGCTGGTCGCGGCTGGCGGCGGGGTGCTGTTCGTCCAGTCGCGTACCGCGGAGGACCGGCGTCTCGCCGACCAGTACCGGCAGACCCTCGCCGTCGCCAACGGGCGCTACCTCAAGGCGGTCGCCCTGACCACTGCCGACGCACGCCCGGCCGGCACCGTCTTCCTCTACCAGGGAAACCCGTCCTGGCTGTTGGTGACCGTGACCGCCGCGCCGGCCGACGGCGCGTACGCGGCCCTCGCCGTCGACCGCGCCGGCGCCGCGCACCCGGTCGGCACGTGCCAGGTCGTCAACGGCACGGGAACGATCGGATACCAGGTCCGACTGGCGGTCGCCGACATCAGCCAGATCCGCCTCCAGTCGGCCGACGCCGTGCTCACCGGCACCCTCTAGACGAGTACGTCCTGATCCTGGTCAGTGGTCGTAGGCGACACGACGGTGCTCGCCGCCGTCGAGGCGGTCGCTCGTGAGAGTGCACGGGCAACCGAACCTGGCCGGCCGGAGCGCGTCAGCCGTCCCTGCGCGGCGGGGGCGACGCGGAGCCGAACCCGGTGTCGAGGTCATCCGGGCCGGGAATCGGCGGGCCTTCTCCCCCACCGGTGGCGAGCCGGCTGTGGCGGCGGCCGTAGAGGAAGTAGACGACGAACCCGATCGCCATCCAGGCGAGGAACCGCAGCCAGGTCTCGACGGTGAGGAAGAGCATCAGCAGGACGCAGGCGACGATCGCGAGAGCCGGGATCACCGGCCCCCAGGGGACGCGGAAGCCGCGCGGCAGGTCCGGCCGGTTGCGGCGCAACAGGATGACCGCGGCCGCGACGAGGACGAACGCGAAGAGGGTGCCGATGTTGACCAGCTCGGCGAGTTCCTCGAGCGGGATGAACCCGGCGAGCGCGGCCACCAGCAGGCCGATGATGACGGTGATCCGGTGCGGGGTGCCGTACCGGGGATGCACCCGGCTCAACCAGCGCGGCAGCAGCCCGTCACGGCTCATGGCGAACGCGACCCGACTCTGCCCGAGCATCAGGATCATCACCACCGTGGTCAACCCGGCGAGGGCGCCGACGGTGATCAGGTCGGCGAAGAGCGGCTGGCCGACGGCCTGGAACGCCGCGGCCAGCGGTGCCGCCGTGTCCAGGTCGGCGTAGTTCTGCATGCCCACCACCACCAGTGAGACGGCGACGTAGAGCGCGGTGCAGACCGCCAGCGAACCGAGGATTCCCCGCGGCACGTCGCGCTGCGGCACCCGGGTCTCCTCGGCCGCGGTGGCCACGATGTCGAAGCCGATGAACGCGAAGAACACCAGCGCCGCGGCGGCGAAGATGCCGCTGATGCCGAAGTTGGCGGGCGCCTGCCCGAAGATGGCCTCGACCAGGGTCGCCTCGGCGCCGGAACCACCCGCCGCGGGCTCGGCCGGCGGGACGAACGGCGTGTAGTTGGCCCCCTTGATGAAGAACAGCCCGGCGACGATCACGAAGAGCACCACCGCCACCTTGATGGCGACCACCACGGCGTTCACCCGTGACGAGACCTTGATGCCGGCGACCAGGACCGCGGTGAGGATCAGCACGATGAGCGTGGCGGGCAGGTTGAACACGCTGCCCTCGCCGCCGGTGATGGCGGCGGGAAGCGACAGCCCGAGCGTCTCCATCAGCACCGCGAAGTACTGCGACCACCCCACCGCCACCGTGGCACCGGCCAGGATGAACTCCAGGATGAGGTCCCAACCGATGATCCACGCGACCAGCTCGCCGAGCGCGGCGTACGAGTAGGTGTAGGCGCTGCCGGCCACCGGCACGGTGGACGCGAACTCGGCGTAGCAGAGCGCGGCCAGCCCGCAGGCGATGCCGGCTGCGACGAAGGACAGCGCGACCGCGGGCCCGGCGGTCTGGTTCGCGGCGACCCCGGTCAGCACGAAGATGCCCGTCCCGATGATGACGCCGATGCCGAACACGGTGAGGTCCAGGCCGGACAGCACCTTGCGGAGCTGGTGCTCCGGCTGCTCCGTGTCGCGGATCGACTGCTCGACCGACTTCCTGCGCAAGAGGCTCACGACCGGATCACCTCGCCGTCTCGGACCGCCCGGATGACGTCCACGGGCTGACGTCTGACCCAAAAACAGGAGAGGTAAACCTGGCGTGACGGTGCACGAACGTCGCGTTGGTGCGTGATGTCGACACAGAGGGCGAAAGTGGTGGTGCGATGCCGGGCCGATTCCCCGTCGCCGGCGGGCGTTTCAGCGGGCGCTGCTGTCACTCGCGCCGGTCCGGATTCGGGGGTCGTGCGTCGATAGCGGGCCTTCGAGCAGCACCGCGTCGTCTGTCCGGCCAGCCCTTGTCGTCAAGGCTGGTGGATCGGGGTCTCGAGGTCGTGAGGGGTCGACCCGAGCCTCCCCAGGCCTGGGCGATGATCTCGGCGGCGATCGCCACGGCCGTCTCCTCCGGCGTCCGCGCGCCGAGGTCCAGCCCGATCGGGGAGCGGAGCCGGGCCAGGGCGGTCGCGTCCACACCCTCCTCCCGCAGCCGGTCGGCGTGGGTGCGGCGGCTGCCCATCGCGCCGATGTAGCGGGTGGCCAGGGCGACCTTCAGCAGCGGCACGTCGAACTTCGGATCGTGGGTCAGCACGCAGAGCACCGTGCGCTCGTCTACGACTGTCGACTCGAGGTATGTGTGCGGCCACTGGACGACGAGGTCGTCGGCGTCCGGAAAGCGCTTGCGGGTGGCGAACACCGGACGGGGGTCACCGTCATACACCTCCGCGCGGCGCCTCGGACGTGCGCAGCGTCAGCTACGTCGAGGCGGTCTCCGACGAGGCTGACGCGCGGCGTTCGCGGGCCAGCGGGAGCAAGAAACTGCAGGTCACAGCTGTGGCGCACCGGTTCGTATGCGTAACCTACGGCCCACTTTGATCCTTCGTGCGCCATGGAGCCACGCCCCGGGTCGCCGAGCTGATGGCGGTCACCTGGCCGTTGTCTCGCTGTCGCAGCATCGGACCCATTTCAGGCTCGGGTCCCGGGTCGGCCGAACTGACGAGGAGCCCATGGCGTACCGTGGCACCCCCATGATCGCCTTGTACAGAAGTTCCTGTCCAGAAGGAGGAGATGGCCGAGGTGGTGGCGCGGCGACTCCGTGTCGCTCGGCGTGCCCGTCGGAACTTCCCTGCTGATTTCTCCAACCGACTCCACGTCCCACACGGAGGGCCTTTGCCGAACGCCTACGCCCGAAATGTGATGGCCAACCGGCCATGGCAGGTCCAGCACCGTCGCGGCTGTCTCTGGACAGGGGCCTGCCAGCTGCCGAGAGGACGTGTCAGATGACGTTCTTCGAATACCTGGAAAGCCGCCGCGACCTGCTGATCGCCCAGGCCATCGAGCACGTCACGATCGTGTTGATGGCGATAGGGCTGGCGACGCTCATCGGCATGTCCATCGCCGTCCTCACCTACCGCCACCGGCGCGCCCGGGGAATCGCCGTCGCGGTCGCCGCCGCTGTGCTGACCATTCCCTCCTTCGCGCTGCTCGGCCTGCTGATCACGCCGCTGGGCTTGGGGTACCTCCCCGCGTTGGTCGCGCTGACCCTGTATGCCCTGTTGCCGATCATCCGTAACACGGTGGTGGGACTGACCGAGATCGACCCCGCGCTGACCGAGGCCGCCCGCGGCATCGGGATGAGCCGGATACGGTCGCTGTGCACGGTCGAGATGCCGCTGGCCTGGCCGGTTATCCTGGCCGGTATCCGGGTCTCCACCCAGATGACCATGGGCATCGCGGCGATCGCCGCGTACGTCGGCGGGCCGGGCCTGGGCAACCAGATCTTCTCGGGCCTGGCCAACCTCGGCGGCGTGAATTCGCTGAACCAGGCCCTGCTCGGCACGTTCGGCGTGGTCGTCCTCGCCCTCGTCGTGGACATCTGCCTGGGCTTGCTCGGGGTGCTGACCCGGGCCGGCCGGGGCACCCGGCGGCCCCGATCAAGGTCAACCGGGCCGTCCCTCCCCGAGCAACCAGATTCCGTCACGGCGCTCGCCGGCCCGCCGGCCCTCGCGGCCCCGTCCACCACCCAGGGAGGTCAACGATGACCGCTGACGTGATGATCGACCTGCAACAGGTCAGCAAGCTCTACCGGGGACAGAAGACCGCCGCGGTCGAGGACGTTTCGATGACCATCCGGCGCGGCGAGATCGTCGTGCTGGTCGGCCCTTCCGGCTGCGGCAAGACCACCACCATGAAGATGATCAATAGGTTGATCGAGCCCACCTCCGGGCGGATCATGGTGGACGGATCCGACGTCACCTCGCTCAACCCGACCGAGCTGCGTCGGCGCATCGGCTACGTCATCCAGCAGGTGGGGCTCTTCCCGCACATGAACGTGGCGACCAATGTCGGGTTGGTGCCGAAGATGCTCGGTTGGGATCGCAAGCGGATCGACACCCGGGTTGACGAGCTGCTGCACTTGGTCGGGCTGGAACCCGGCCAGTACCGGCACCGCCTGCCACGTCAACTCTCCGGCGGCCAGCAACAGCGCGTCGGGGTTATCCGGGCGCTAGCTGCCGACCCCCCGGTGATGCTGATGGACGAGCCGTTCGGCGCCACCGATCCGTTGACCCGGGACCGGCTGCAGAACGAGTTCCTCCGGCTGCAGGAGAAGCTGCAGAAGACGATTGTCTTCGTCACCCACGACTTCGACGAGGCGATCAAGATGGGCAGCCGCATCGCGGTACTCGGTGACCGGTCGAGCATCCGACAGTTCGACACCCCGGAGCGGCTCCTGAGTAACCCTGCGGACAAGACGGTGGCCCAGTTCATCGGTGCTGGCGCCTCACTCAAGCAGCTCAACCTGCGCCGGGTCGACGAGGTCGACTGGGACGAGGCCGAGTTGGTCCGGCTGGACGACTCGCCGACGTCGGCGCTGCGCCGGCTGGACGAGACCGGCGAGTGGGCCGTACTCAGCGTCGACAGCGAGCGGCGCCCCGTGCACTGGATCACCGCACGGGACCTGGATCCGCATCAGGACAACCTGCACGGGATCGGCGGACCGGCCACCGTGGTGGAACCTCGTGCCACGCTGCATGACGCGCTCGACGCGATGCTCAGCAGCAGCAGCGGTGCTGCGGTGGTGGTCGACGACGCCGGCCGGTACCGCGGCACGGTGACCATCGACCGGCTGATGCGTGCGATCGGTGAGATGCGCGAGACCGAGCGGCGCCGCGATCAGCCGGTGGCGGAGGCGCCGACAACAGCGGACGGGCCGAAAGCCGCGGCGGTGCCCGTGCGGCGCCGTGGCACCCGGTCGACGGCGGATCGGGAGACGCCGTGAGCGTCGGCACGCTCGGCTCCGGTCAGCTCGCGGACGCCGCCCCACCCTCGCGGTGGCGGGGTCTGTTGCGCCGGCACGCGACCATGCCGCTGGTGCTCGCGGCGGCGCTGCTCGCCACGTACCTCTGGGTGAGCTCGCTTGCCCTGGACGACATCGAGCGACGCTCGCTCAACGCCGGACAGCTGTTCCGGGTGACCGGCCAGCACGTCTCGATCTCCGCGATGACCACCCTGCTGGTGGTGGTGATCGCGGTCAGCGCCGGCGTTCTGCTCACCCGCCCGGCGCTGCGCTGGCTGGCGCCGTTCTTCACCGCTCTGGCCAACGTCGGTCAGGCGATGCCGGCCATCGGGCTGCTGGTACTGCTCAGCATCTGGTTGGGCATCGGCGCCGGCACTGCGCTGATCGGGCTGGTGGCCTATGCGGTGTTGCCCGTGCTGCGCAACACGATCGTCGGGATCAACCAGGTCGACCGGCATCTGATCGAGGCGGGTCGGGGCATCGGCATGTCCCCGCTCGCGGTGCTGCTGCGGGTCGAGCTTCCGCTGGCGGTGCCGGTGATTCTCGCCGGCGTGCGCACCGCGCTCGTTCTCGCGGTCGGGGTCGCCACGCTCGCCACCTTCATCGACGCGGGCGGACTCGGCGGACTGATCGTGACCGGGATCAAGCTTCAGCGTGATCCCGTCCTGATCACCGGCGCGGTACTCACCGCCGCTCTCGCCCTGACGCTGGACTGGCTCGGCGGTGTGATCGCCGATCTGCTGCGCCCGCCCGGGCTCGATTGATCCATAGGTTCACGTCCCCTTTCCCCAACCGACGCCCCGTGCGTCGTGGAGGTCGTCAATGCGTACGCGAACACCCCTTTCCCGGCTGGCTGCCGGCACCGCACTCATCGCCATGGCACTGACCGGTTGCTCGGTCACCACTGAGGACTCCGGTGGAAAGGTGACGGTCGGGGCGGGGTCGATCAAGCAGGATGACGCGCTCGCCGGCCAGACGATCGTGGTCGGCTCCAAGGACTTCACCGAGAACATCGTCTTCGGCCACATCACCATGCTGGCGCTGAAGGCGGCGGGCGCGAACGTGACCGACAAGACCAACATCAAGGGATCGGTCAACGTCCGCAAGGGTCTGCTCGCTGGTGAGGTCGACGTGTACTGGGAGTACACCGGCACCGCGTGGATCACCTACCTGAACCACACCGACCCGATCGCGGACTCGAAGCAGCAGTACGACGCGGTGGTCAAGGAGGACAAGGAGAAGAACCAGGTCGTCTGGGGCGCCATCGCGCCGGCCAACAACACCTACGCGATGGCGGTGCGTGCGGAGAAGGCCAAGGAGTGGAACCTCCGCACCCTGTCCGACCTCGCCGCGTTCGCCATGCGCAACCCGGCCGACGCGACGTTCTGCCTGGAGAGCGAGTTCGCCGGACGGAACGACGGGTGGCCCGGCATGACCAAGATGTACGGCATGAACCTGCCGAAGTCCAACATTCGGAGCGTCGACACCGGAGTCGTCTACACCGAGACGAAGAAGGGCGAGTCCTGCAACTTCGGTGAGGTGTTCACCACCGACGGCCGGATCAGCAACCTCGACCTGGTGGTGCTGGAGGACGACAAGAGGTTCTTCCCGATCTACAACCCGGCGCTGACGGTCAACGGCGCAACTGCCGCCAAGTATCCGAGCCTGACCAAGATCCTTGAACCGATCACCGCCAAGCTCGACGACGACACCATCCGCAAGCTCAACGAGCGCGTCGACGTCAAGGGCGAGCCGGTGGCGCAGGTCGCCGCGGACTGGTTGAAGGAAGAGGGCTTCATCGCCTGACTTCCCGCGCGAACGCGAGTGGCTCCCCGTGCCCGGCGTTGAGCGCGCACCACCGGGCTTGTGCGGCCTCGGTGAACTCCTCGACCGCCTGGTCGCCTGGCGGGTGGGTGGTCGAGGACGCGGGCAGTGACCTGCCCTGAGGGGGCGTTTTTGCCCCCTTTGGCGTGCGTCCCCCGAGCATCGGCTCCGACCGTGAGGACTCCGCGTGTCGAGCCCCGCCTGTGGGGTGGTCTGCCTGACACGCTGTCAGAACGATCGGTCACGCGGTGTCTTGAGGCCGAACCCTTGGAACGGAGGAGACACCATGGCGGGGAACATTGATGTGGTGGTGATCGGCGGCGGGTACGCCGGCGTCATGGCGGCCAATCGCCTGACGCAGCGCGACGACGTGACAGTGAGCCTGATCAACCCGCGCCCGACCTTCGTCGAGCGGATCCGCCTGCACCAGTGGCGGGCGGGTCCGACGACGCGGTCGTCGACTACCGAGAGATCCTGGCTGAGCGTGTTCGGCTGGTCGTCGACACCGTGACCCGGATCGACGCTTCCGAGCGCAGCGTGACGTTGGCGACCGGCGGCACGGTCGGCTACGACTATCTGATTTACGCGGTGGGCAGTGGCAGCGCCGACCCGGAAGTGCCCGGAGCGGCGCTCGGCAATCGAGACGGCCGCCGAGCTGGCGGAGGCGGGCCGGACCGTGACCCGGCGCTACGCCGGTTCATCGCCCTCGACCCGCACGCCAACCCGGAACTCGTCGACCGACTCAGCACCGATCCGGACGCCACCGTGCGACAGGCGATGGCAAGCAGCCCCCGCCTCCCGGCACCGCGGATCACCGCGCTCCTCAACGATCCTGAGCTGGCCGAGGCCGCCGGGTCCGTATGCGCCGATGAGGTCGCTCGCCGCACCCCCGGTTGTACGCGGAGCAGGGGTGCGGCGAGCAAGCGCGTGGCGTCGCCGGTGGTCAGCCGCGTCGGTGCCGCGGCAGCAGCAAGCTGACCGCCGCGATAGCCAGGCCGAGCCCGGCCGCCGTGAGGAAGACCAGGTCGTAGCCGGCGGCGAGGGCGATGGCCGGGGAACTCTCGCCGGCTTCCGTCGCGGCTCTGGTGCTGGCGGCCGTCGCGAGCACCGCCAAGCCTACCGACCCGCCTACCTGGCTGGCGGTGCTGGCCAGGCCGCCGATGGTTCCCGCGTCGCCTGCGGCGACGTCGGCGGTCGCTGCGGCCATGAGGGTGGGGAAGGTCAGTCCGATGCCGACCGCGATGATCAGCGTGGGCCCGAGCATGCTGGTGACGTAGTCGCTGTCGGCGTCGGCCAGGGAGAGCCAGCCGAAACCGGCCAGGAAGCAGGCGCTGCCGGCCAGCACCAGCCGGCGCACACCGGTTCGCGGCAGCAGGGCGGATGCCCATCGCGCGATCATCATGAACATCACCGCTGCGGGTGTCTGCCCGAGCCCTGCTTGAAGCGCGCTGAAGCCGAGTGCGTTCTGCAGGAAGAGCGAGGTGAAATACCACATCGCGATGGCAATCCCGCCGAACAGCAGCAGCATGCCGTTGCCGACGGCCACCCCTCGGATCTTGAACAGCCGCAGGGGCACCATCGGCTGGGCGGCGAAACGCGCCTCCACCACGGTGAAGACGACGAGCAGGAGCAGACTCGCCAAGGCTGGCCCGACGACCCGCACGGACGTCCAGCCATGATCGGCGCTGTGCATGACCCCGTAGACCAGCGCGGCCAGTCCCGCCGTCCCCGTGACCGCGCCGACGAGGTCGAGCGATTCCTGCCGGCCGGTTCGCGTGCCGGCCAGCGACATCATTGCCACCACGATCAGCACCGCGCCGATCGGCACGTTGATGAGGAAGACCCACCGCCACGACAGGCCAGTGGTGAGGACGCCGCCCGCGAGCGCACCGGCCATCCCGCCAACACCGCCGCAAGCAGACCATGCGCCGAACGCCCGGGCACGCGCGTGCGCCTCGGTGAAGCTGGTGTTGATCACGGCCAGCGTCGCTGGGGCCAGCATCGCGGCTCCCATGCCCTGCACGACCCGGGCCGCCACCAGGACCTCAGGAGCAGTTGCCAGGCCGGCGACCAGACTTGAGGCGGAGAACAACACCAGCCCGGCGACCAGCATCCGTCGATGGCCGAACAGGTCAGTGGTGCGGCCACCCAGCAGCATGAAGCCGGCGAAGGTAAGCAGGTAGCCGTTGACCACCCAGGCCAGGCCGGTGGGTGTGAAGCCGAGGTCCTCGCGGACCGAGGGCAGGGCGACGTTAACGATGGACGAGTCCAAGATCACCATGAACTGGCAGGCACACGCCAGCGACAGGATCATCCAGGCGGAGCCGGCGTGCGGCCTGGCCCGCTGAGTTGCGGTGCTGGTGCTTGTCCTGACTTCCTCCGCAAACCCGCCGCTCACGCGGTCTGCACCGTTGTCTCGGCGGGGGTTTCGCGGGCGTTGCCGTCGCCCGTGGCGGCGTCTGTGACGTAGTCGCTCTCAAGTAGCCGGATTGTGGTCTGGGCCAGCCGCCGTCCCTGGTAGCGGGCCGCTTCCAGCGCTGCGGCGTCGGGGCCGTCTCCGGTCGGGCCGGTCACAGACGACGTGCCGTAGGGGTTGCCGCCGGCGGCGTACACGGCCGGATGGGTGAATCCGGGCGGGACGATCAGCGCTCCCCAGTGGTAGAAGACGTTGCCCAGCGACAGGATCGTGGCCTCGCTGCCGCCGTGCCGGTTGAAAGCCGAGGTGAAGGCCGTCACCGGCTTGTCGGCCAGTTTCCCTTCCCGCCACAGCCCGCCGGCCTGGTCGATGAACTGCTTGAGCTGCGCGGCCGGCGCGCCGAACCGGGTCGGCGTCCCGAACGCGAACGCGTCGGCCCACGCCAGGTCCTCGACCGAGGCTTGGACGATCGAGGTAGCGGCGTCGGCGTGCCGCCGCCACTGCGGGTTCTGGTCGATTGCGCTGTCAGGTGCCAGCTCGGCGACCCGCCGCAGCCGCACGACGGCCCCGGCCGAGGCGGCCCCCTCGGCGACCGCCTGCGCGAGTGCGTGCACGGTTCCTGTCGCGCTGTAGTAGATGACGGCGACCTTTACGGTCATGTCCGGCTCCTCGGTGTTGCTAGAATTAGTTACGCGCATAATGTTATGCGCATAACTAACCTGTCAAGGAGAGCCCGTGGACTTCGAGTACGCCGACGCCCTCAACCAGGCCATCCGCCTGCTGAGCCTGCGCCACCGGGCCAGGGCCGCGGCGCTGCTGGCCCCGCTCGGCCTGCACCCCGGCCAGGAGGCACTCCTGCTCGAACTCGACCGGACCGGCCCGAGAATCCAGGCCCAGCTCAGCGAGGCCCTCGGCTGCGAGCCGCCCAGCGTCACGCTCATGACCCGCAAGCTCGAAGCCGCCGGTCACGTCCGCCGCAAACCCGCCCCCTCCGACAAGCGCGCCAGCATCGTCGAACTCACCGACAGCGGCAAAGCTCTGGCCGACCAGATCAAGCAGCTTTGGTGCGCTCTGGCAGAGGAAACCGTGACCGGCCTACCCGCCGAAACGGCGGCAGAACTACCTGGCATCCTCAACGCCATGACGAGCAACGTGGACACCAGGCGCCCGGCCACCCACGCAGCCGCCGGCACGGTCTAGCTGTTTGATCCGGGAGGTTGGGCGACGCCGCTGACCCGCCTACCAGCGCACCGCAGCATCCGGATCTGCCGCGGTCCGTTCGCGCCGAGATCAGTGCGCCGTTTGTCGTCGGACGTTGGATTGCGTGCTCGCCTGGGCGACGACGAGGAGCGTGGGTCGGCCGCGGCTGTCGGCGCCGTTCAGGACGGGTACGCGTTGCCAGGCGTCGTTGCGATCAGTACATCGGCCACCGGCTGCCAGCCGAGCGTCATGTACAGACGCTGGCCGTCCTCGCTGGCGATGAGAATGCCCTGTTCGACGCCTTCTTCGATCGCGGAACGGGCTAGTGCACCCATGACCGCGCTGGCTAGGCCCTCGCGGCGATGAGCCGGCATGGTTTCGATCCGGTCTGCGACCGCATCCGTACCGGCCAGTCCCATCGTCCCGCGCGCACCGACCTCTCCCGACTCGTGCCGTACCGTGGCCGTGACCAGGCTGTCGCCTCCGTGCGAGTCGACCTGGGTCAGGAGCCGGTACGGCGCCACGGGCCTGTTCTGCGGATGCCCGCGAAGATCGGCTGTCATCAGTAGTTCCGAGTGCTTAAGCGCGATCAGGCCGGCGGCCGCCAGAGCCGAGGACGCCCTCGCCGGGTCGGTGGTGGGCACCGTCAGCCATGTGACGGCGTCCTCGCCAGCGACTAGCTCAGCCAGCGTGGTGAGCGACGCGAGGTCCTCGCCGGCATCGAGCGCGACATACTCGATGTCGCGGCCGGGCTGCATGCACCGGACCCGCGACGCGCCGCCTACGTCTTCGGCGACGGGCAGCGCGCGAGCCACGCCCCAGCCACGCTGCCAGCGGACGATGAGATCTCGCAGGTTGCTCACCCATCGAGTAGATCACTCGCACGTGAGCGGCCGGCTACGCCCTGGGACGCAATGAGCCCGAGGTCACGTGCGCGGATCTTGCCGCCGTCCGTACGCGCTGGCCCGTCGCCCGCAGCGACAGCCCGTTACGTGGCGGCCAGCGTCGGCGGCGCCCTGAACTGCTGATGTCAGGTGGCCAGCCCCAGCAGGCGTACTTTGTCAGTTCGCCGGATCAGGCGGCCACGGAGGGCGCGCGCAGCGAGGAGAGTGCGCTGCTCCAGGCGACCACCTCGTCGAGCAGTCCGGCAAGGTCGTCGGCGTGGCGTTTGGCCGGCGTGAACACGCCCGTGGTGGCCGGGTCGGCGGGATCCAGACCGGTGTAGTCGAAGTCGGTGTAGGTGTTGAATGCCACTTGCGTGCGCACGTCGGCGAGCTTGAGCTCTGCGGTGATCTGACGCAGCTGCTCAACAGCCCGCACGCCGCCGTTGACGCCGTAGCTGACGAAGCCCGCGGCCTTGTCGTTCCACTCGTAGAACAGATAGTCGATGGCGTTCTTCAAGGCGCCCGGGACGCCGTGGTTGTACTCCGGCGTGACGAACACATAGCCGTCGAACGAATCGATGGCAGCGGCCCAGCGCTTGGTGTGCTCGTGGGCATACATGTTGTAGAGCGCCGGTGCCGGCTCGTCGAGCACCGGCAGGTTGAACTCGGCCAGGTCAAGCAGGTCGTACCTGGTGCCCGCCGGCCCGCGTGAACGAGCGGTCTTCAGCGTCCAGTCAGCCACGGCCATTCCGCGGCGGTGTTGGCGGGTGCTGCCGGTGATGATGGCGATGCGCGTCATGATATCCCCTCGTGATGCGTGTAAAGTACAACAGGTACTTTACATGCTAGGACCGAAGGTGCAACTGAGAAGAGGACCTTGATGAGTGAGACGACGAGCACTGCCGCTACCACCGGTAGCCCTCGGTTGCGCGGGGACAAACGGGCGGCGATCATCGGCGGGGCGCTGAAGGTGTTCGCCCGCGACGGCTTCGCGCGCGCGAGCATCGACGCGATCGCCAGCGAGTCCGGGGTGTCCACCCGGACGATCTACAAGCACTTCACGGACAAGACCGCCATATTCACCGCGGTGATCGCCGACTCGGCCGCTGCGATCGCCAAACACGAGACCGCGCTGATCGAGCACCACCTCGACGGCGTCACCGACAGCGAACACGTCGAACCCGCCCTGCTCGCCTTCGCCCAGGCATGGCTGTCCGGCAACATGCAGCCTGACAGTTACCGGGCACTGATGCGGCAGGTCAACGCCGAGGCCGAGCATCTGGGCGCCGAGGTGGTCTCCATGTGGTGGCAAGCCGGTCCCGCACGCGTCCGGGCCGAACTCGCCCTCCGCTTTCGTCGCTGGGCCGAGGTGAGACTGCTGCGCATCGACGATGCCGAGCGGGCGGCGGTGCACTTCTCCCGACTGGTCTCGGCGGTGCCTGGCCCGCCGGGCGCGCCCTACGCCACACCCGGGCAAGAGGACTGGACCGCCGCAGGCGTGCGCGCCTTCCTGAACGGGTACCACGCATGACCGGACCGGCGGTCACCGCGGAGGCGTTCGGGCGGCAGGGCTTCGGTGCCATGCGTCTGCGCGACGGCGCAGGCGGCGAACCGGATCGCGACCCCGTCACCGTGATCCAGACGGTTGTCGACGCTGGTGTCCGCATGATCGACACCGCCGATGCGTACGGCAACGAGGAGCTCGTCGGCCGCGCCATCCGCTCCCGGCGTGACCACGTGATGTTGGCCAGCAAGTTCGGCCTCCGGCCGTGCCCGGACACACCTCAAGGCTTCGATGTCCGAGCCGACCCCGCATACGTGCGACACGCCTGCGACGCCAGCTTGAAGCGGCTGGGCATCGGAGTCATCGACCTGTACTACCTGCACCACCGCAGCGACACGGTCCCCATCGAGGAGACCGTCGGTGCCATGGCGGAACTGATCACCGATGGAAAAGTGCGCGCGCTCGGACTCTCGAACGTCAGCGCCGAGGATCTGCGCCGCGCCCAGGCCGTGCACCCGATCGCAGCGCTGCAGGAACGATGGTCGCTGACCGATCGCGGCGTCGAGGACGGCCTACTGTCCGCCGCAGCCAGGCATCACGTGGCCATCGTGGCGCACTCACCGACATCCCATGGCCTACTCCAGCAGGAGCCGCGTGACGGCGCGACCGCGCACCCACAAGCGATCCTGGCACGCATCGCCCGGCAACTCCGCGCCACGCCTGGACAAGTCGCGCTGGCCTGGGTCCACCACCGCGAACCCATCCATGGACTCAGAGTCATCCCGCTTCCCGGAACCACACGGATCAGCCACGCCCGAGCGAACATCGCAGCAGCCGATCTCGAACTACCCGAAGAAGCGCTGCAACAGCTCGACACCATGCACGCCAGGCGGTGACACGCGCCCCGATAGACGGCCAACCAGACAAGAGGAATTACCGATCAAAAGGCTGTCCCCATCATCAGCCGGGGCCAATACCACCGAGCCGCACGTTAGACGAAGCTTGGGCACTCTCCTCTGCCATCACGTGCCAATCTGCAGACGAAGGGCTGCTGCCCGAGATCCGGCGCCCCACACGTCCGGACGGTACTCGTCCCGGCATAGTTCACCGCCGACCGGTTCACGGCATCCGGATCTGCCGCGATCCGGGCGCCACGGACCGTCACGCGGCTGGCTATGGGGCATCCGGACTTGCCGATGAGCGGTTGCGTCGGGAGCGGTCGACGAGCGTGCGGCTGGCATGCCGACGGATAGATGAAGCGGGTAGTTCTCGGGGCGTTCCCCGGACTGAGGTTCGCTGTCGCCACCGTCGTCCCGACGCGGCGGTTGACGTCTCCGCACACTGCGAATTGACGCAACCCGAGTTCGTGATGGGCGGCCTCATCCGGCCGAATCAGTCGTCAGCGCTCCGCCTGTCATGCAAGCGCCGCCGGCGATCGGACAGGGCTGTCGTTCACTGTCCGAGAGGGCGGTAGCGGAGGTGTACGACGCCGTTTCGGAATCGGCGCTCATCGAGGAGCTCAAGGTCGGCGCGCATGCCGGTCGGCAGCCCTGGCTTGCCCCCGCCGACGACAATGGGCAGGATGAACAGCTGGCACTCGTCGACCAGCCCGGCCTTGAAAGCCTGCGTCGCGAGGTTGGCACCTCCTACGGTGAGATCGCTGCTGGCCGTGGCCTTCAGTTCGTGTACTGCGGCGGGGTCGAAACGGCGTTCGAGTCGGGTGTCGGCAGTTGACACCGCGGCGAGGGTCGTGGAGTACACGACTTTGCTCGCCGCCTGCCAGGCGCTCGCGAAGTCGGCCATGAGGTCGGACTGCGCGGCCAGAGCGGCGTCGGTCTCCCAGACGGCCATCGCCTCGTACAGGCGCCGCCCGTAGAGAAGCGTGCCCACAGACCGCAGGAGGTCGGTGTGGAACGCGAATACCTCGTCGCCGATTGGGAACCAGTCGAACGCGCCGCGTTCGTCCTCGATGTAGCCGTCAAGCGACACGTTCGTCACGTAAATCAGCTTTGCCATGCCTCTACCTCTCGATGATCAGCTGCAACAGCCTGGACATTCATCAGCGTGGCGTCCAGCTTGGTGAACGCTTGGCGCCAACCCTCCTCGCTGGGGTGCGCCAGATGTTCGGGGAGCCACTGGCGGATCTCCAGTCGCGTCCGTCCGTCAGCCTCGTCGTGGAACTCGACCCGCAGTCTCGTCTCGAACGGCTCGATGTCCTCCTGCAGCCGGCCACTGACGTGCATGAGGCCTTCGAGTAGTTCGCCGTCGGCGACGTCGGTGAGGTCGACGTGGATGTGCACGCGAAGGCCGGGGTCGGCTGCATTGACCTCCGTCCACCGTTGAAAGCCGCCGGGGCGCACGTCGAACTCAATCTCGTCGCGCGGCAGTGAGTTGCCGGTCGGGCCCCACCACGCCGCCAGGTGGTCGGGATCGGTGAAGGCTCGGTAGACGAGTTCCCGCGGCGCGTCGAACACACGCGAGATGACGAGCTGCGGAGTTTCCGTTTTCATTCGATCTCCCTGGGGTCGTCGGCCATCCGGTCCGTTGCCCGTCCGGCGGCCTGCACCGCGGCGAGGTGGGCATCGAGGCGGGTGAGGGACGAGTCCCAGAACCGCCGGTAGCGCTCGATCCAGTCGGCCGCCTCGCGCAGCGGGGCAGCCTCGAGGCGGCTCGCGCGCCACTTGCCAGACCGCGACCGCGAGATGAGCGCGGCGCGCTCCAGCACCTTCAGGTGCCGTGATACCGCCGGCATCGAGATGGACAGAGGAGCGGTGAGCTCGGTGACCGTGGCGTCGCGTTCGGCCAGCTCGGCGATGATCGCCCGTCGAGTCGGGTCGGCGAGCGCCGAGAACACCGCGCTGAGCTGATCGGTGCCAGCCATCGGAAGCTCCCTTCACTTAACCACCGTGTTAAGCGTATTGAGACGCGAGTGATGTTGTCAACGGATGGGTCGCCGGGCAGGCTCGGTCCTGCCACCAGCACTGACGTGCTGCTGAACAGCCTGCGGAAAGACGGTGTCCGCTTCTGCCGCTGATTGCGCGGTCATGCCGAGTTGAGTGCGTTATGGCGGATGAGCCAGTCGGGGTGGCAGCGCCAGCGGAGCCGACGGGGCGGTCAAGGCGCCGGGCGGGCGCCGGCGCGGTCGCTGCTCTGCGATGCTCTTGTACCGTGACTTCCTTTCGCCGCTTGGTGACTTCAGGATCACCGCTGGAACCGGAGATCGGCTTCTCGCGCGCCGTGCGGATAGGGCCGTACGTATCCGTGGCAGGCACCGCGCCGATCGCGGACGACGGTGCCACAGCCGGTCCGGGAGATGTGTACGCGCAATCCGTGCGTTGCCTGGACATCGCCGAGCAAGCGCTGCGCGAGGCGGGTGCAACGCTGGCAGACGTCATCAGAACCAGGGTCATGCTTGTTGACATCGCCCGTTGGCGAGAGGCGGCGCGCGCACATGGCGAACGGTTTTCTCAGGTACGACCGGCGTGCACCTTCATGGAGGTATCGCGTTTCATCGATCCCGAGTGGTTGGTGGAGTTCGAGGTCGACGCCATCGTGGCAACAACCGACCCGAGAGACTCCGTTACTCACGAAGGACCGTGAGGCGGTCGTGCGGATCCGTGTCTCGAATCGTGCCGCGCCAGCATCCTGATTAGCCGCCGACCGTGCGTCACGTGGACGACTAAGCCGTTGTGGCTCGGGCACCGGCGGTGTGCTGCTGGTTTGCTGCGGCGCCTGGCCGTCGGGGCCGACGCGATCGACGGCATCCGGGCCGCGCTCGAATCCCGGCTGGCCGAGCTGGAGAAGTCAGCCCAGCGCGGCCGCCTTGCGCAGCAGCACTGAGCGTTCGCGCTGGTTGGCGCACAGCCGGGCCGCCAGCTCCAGCTCGGCACGCGCCTCCGGTCGCCGGCCGAGGCGGGCCAGCAGCTCCCCGCGTACGGTCGGAACCAAATGCGAACCGGGGAGCCGGTCCAAGGCGATCAGCTCGTCCACGATGGCCAGGGCTCGCGCCGGACCCGAGGCCATGGCCACGGCGACGGCCCGGTTGAGCTCGACCACCGGCGAGGGCGCGACCCGGCCGAGCGCCTCGTAGAGCACCACGATCCGGTCCCAGTCGGTCGCCTCGACCGAGGGCGCCGACGCGTGGGCAGCGGCGATCGCGGCCTGCAGGCCGTACGGGCCGAGGCCGCGAGTCGAGGCCTTGGCCAGCGCGGCCAGCCCACGGCGGATCGCCGAGAAGTCCCACCGCCGCCGGTCCTGGTCCTCCAGCAGGATCGGTGCCCCGTCCGGGCCGGTCCGGGCCGGGAATCGCGCGGCCGTCAGCTCGCACAACGCGAGCAGGCCGTGCACCTCGGGCTCGTCCGGCAGCAGCGCGGCCAGCGTGCGGGCCAGCCGGATCGCCTCGTACGCGAGGTCCGGACGCAGCAGCCGGTCGCCCGACGTGGCCGTCGACCCCTCGGTGAAGATCACGTAAAGGACGCTGAGCACGCCGCCCAGCCGTGCCCGGCGCTCGCCGGCCGCTGGCAGTTCGAACGGCACCCCGGCCGCCGCGATCGTCTTCTTGCCCCGGGTGATGCGGGCCTGCACGGTCGGCACGGGTACGAGGAACGCGCGGGCGATCTCCTCGCTGGACAGTCCGCCGACCACGCGCAGAGTCAGCGCCACCCGGGCCTCCGGGGAGAGCACCGGGTGGCAGCTGACGAACATCAGCGCCAGGACGTCGTCGTCGATCCTGTCGGGGTCGATTTCGTCATCGACCGCCGGGCCGGCCGCCAGCAGGGCGTACCGGTCCTGCAGGGCGGTCCGGCGGCGGATCGCGTCGATCGCCCGCCGCCGGGCCGTGGCCATCAGCCAGCCGGCCGGATTGGCCGGAGAGGCACGCGGCCACGACACCAGCGCCTCAGCCACCGCCTCCTGGGCCGCGTCCTCGGCCAGCCCGAAATCGCCGGTGAACCGGGTCAGCGCGGCGACGATCCGCGCCGACTCGATCCGCCAGACGGCCTCGACGTCGGCCGTACCCATCAGATCTGGCCGCTGCTCTCGCGCAAGGCCCCTTCCTTGACGAACTTCCCGCTGTCCTGCGGGACCTCGTCCTCCCCGGGCACCCGCCGGATCTCGATCTTGGACCCGGGGACCGACGGGACCCGCTTGGCCCACTCGACCGCCTCCTGCTTCGAGGCGACATCGAGCAGGAAGAAGCCCCCGAACAATTCCTTGGTCTCTCCGTACGGCCCGTCCGTGACCACCGGGGCCTCGTCGCTGAAGTGCACCACGACGCCCTGGCCCGGATCGTCCAGCCCTTCGGCCGCGACGTAAACGCCGGCCTTGGCCGTCTCCTCGATGAACAGGCGGGTCGCGGCCATCATCTCGTCGACGTTGGCCATCATGGCCGCGTTCGTCTCATCGGTGCCCCGCATGATCAGCATGTACTGCGGCATCGTGTTCTCCTCATCCGGCGGGGTCGCCTCTCGGCCCTCGCACTCCCACGTCGAGCGAGCGGCCCGCGGATCGACACGGCCCCGGAGAAATCTCTCGCCGCGACGCAGCCGATCCCTCCGACCCGCGTTCCGCCGTCAGACCGGCCCCTGAGCGATGGCTGACGCAGACGCCCTGCTGATCAGAAAGCTTATCGTCGCAGCTTTGGAAGGCGGCGACGCTCACACGGATCTCGGGAAGCATTCGGAACGCGCTCAATGATTTCTTTCCGCTACCTGGCTGAAGAGAGGGCGACGGGAATCTTCAGAGGCGTTTCGCCCACGGCGCACTCTCTTGCCGCGAAGCGCTCGTCACCGAAGGTGACGTCGGCACCGGTCTGCGACGTCCGGACGTTCCGACGCGGTCGTTCGCTAGCTTCCGGCCCCGTTACGGATGATCGTCGGCGCTGCCCGTGAATCCTCTCCAACTCCGCCGCCAAGGTCACTGCTTGCGACTGGGGGCAGCGGCCGAACCCGTTGCGGAGTCCGGGGCAGCAGGACCTGACCGCTGTATCCGGGACCCAGGATGATGGCCGCCCCGTTGGTGGGCGGGGCACCGACGACGCTGCTCTCCACCGCCGGTATCACAGGAGCGAAATCCGGCCCGCCCAGGTCTCCGGCGTCCGCCGCGTCACCGTCGCCCATGATCACTCCTTCTTGTCGTGGGCTCCGCGCGTGCCGGGGCCCGGTGAACCCGCCGGCGCCAGCTCGGCTTCCGGCACACAGCATATCTTGTCTTCCACTATATTAGGTGGATGAGTTCTCGGGCGATGACGGAACCAGCCTTCTTCATCCTCACCGCGCTGCTCGACGCTCCGCGCCACGGCTACGGGATCGTCGCGGAGGTGGCGGAACTGTCGCGGGGCCGGGTGCAGCTGAAGATCGGCTCCTTGTACGGGGTCTTGGACCGACTCGTCGGTGATGGCCTGGTCGAACTGGACCGCGAGGAGGCATGGCAAGGACGGCTACGCCGGTACTACCGGTTGACCGAGCGGGGTCGCCGTGCCCTCGACGCAGAGGCTCAACGGCTGGCCGCCAACGCACGCCTCGCCTCGACCCGGTTGCGCGAGCGGCGGAACCCGATCACGGGAACGCCGTCGTGAGCCGGCTGGAGGAGCGCTACCGGTTTGTTCTTCGGCTGCTGCCCACCGCCTACCGGCAGGAATGGGAAGACGACATGGTCGCCGCCTTCCTGGACAGCATGGACACCGGCGACTCCGAGACCACCGCGTATGTCACGGACTACGGCCGGCCGAGCCTGTCCGAGGTCGCCAGCATCGTGTCCCTCGCCGTTCGTTTGCGTCTCGGCGGGGCTGACGCGCCACCCCGCTCGTTCGCCTGGGGGCAAGCCGTGCGACTGGCGACCTTGATGGCGATGCTGGCCCACGCCGTCATGGTCACCGCCAGCATCGCCGTCACACTGTGGCTCTCCGGGAAGATCGCCTGGTTGCCGGCGCCTGCACTGGAATGGCCACTCAGCCCGCCGTCGAACATCTGGCACACCGCGTGGAATCTCGCCAGCTACGCCTGGTTACCGGCCTACGTTGCGCTTGTCCTCGGACACCGGCGCGTGGCCCAAGCGGTCGCCCTGCTCGCCATCGTGCCTCCGGCCATCACCACCGCCGTGGAACAAGCCGCCGGTGACGTACCGCTGTCCGTGTCGCCCTGGGCGATGCGGTTCATCGACGTCTTCCTGCTACTCGCGATGGCGGCGTTTCACCACGGCGCCCCACCGATGCCGCGCCGCCCCTGGCTCCTCGCGCTGCCGATCGGCATCCTCCTCGTCCCCGTGCCGCTGTTCACCATCCAGGCGGCCACACCGGCGCTGAGGCTGCTGGACTGGCCGGGCTTGTCCTGCGCGGTGGTCACTGTCGCCATGGTGGTCCACCTGACCGTTCGAGTATCCAATCGTCCAACTCGCACGCTGCCATGGTCACTGGCGCTCACCCTGCTCGCCGTAACCGCGCTCGCCCTGCGAACCGCAACCCTGCCCGACTACAGCAACCAGGCGCAGCGCACAACACTCGCCACGATCGCTTCCGTGGAGGGCATCGCCGTTCTAGCGGTAGGCGTACCGCTCGCCGTACTAGCCATCCGGGCACTGCGCCGACTTCCATCGATCCCCACCGTCGCCCCAAGACCCACCACACCGACGTAGGAACTCGCCCAACCTCGGCACCACCGGCCCGAGACGCAAGCCCCATCGGCCGCGCAGACCACAACGGAACGCACTGTCATGCCGCAGACCGTGCGGCTGACGGCTGGTCAATGGGACGCCACTTTGGGCAGATGCGCCGAGGGACGAAGCCTAACTTCTACGATCGGACCGCGTCACAGACCGCTACTCGCTCTTCGCGCGTTCCGCGTCAGCGGCGATCCGGACATCACGGAAGTCCATAACGGCCTCACAAGCCACGTTGATCAAGACCGCGAGATCACCATCTGCCAGCAGCAGAACGTCGTCAAGCACGGCAGGCGGCACCTCCAGTTCCCGCGGGCCGTAGCAGTCGTGCCACGCCATATCCATCAGATGCAATAGGTCGAGCGCGGCTTCGACCTGCTGGCTGGCGAACAGCCCCTCGACGCGGGGCTTGCGTTCTCGACGGCGTTGCTCGCTACCAATGGCCATGGATAGCCCCTTTGGCAGCATCCGCCGCCCCCATGTAGGTGACCGGTGTCGCCTCGAGAACCCGACCCAGCACCGGTCCATCTTATCCTGCCCCCTGCAGGGTCCGCTTCTGCCGCCGACCGGTTGTCACAGTGCGTCACCAAGGGTCGGGAGTCCCAGCTGGCGCGCGCTCGTGCCGAGTTGAGCGCGGTGCCAGCCGGACGAGAAGGCCGTGTGCACTCGGAGGTCTTCACTGTGGCCGCCGCTGAGGTCCGCCGGTCGTTGGGCGGCTTCACCGGCGATGCCGAGCGGATCGGTACCGAGTGGACATCTCCCGCGCCTCGAACCGCTCCTGAGCGTCAAGAACCGCATCGGCGTACCTGGTGGCCCAGGCACCCATCGCCCGCATCGGCTCCAGCAGCGCGCTGCCCGCTTCTGTCAGCGAGTAGTCGACGCGGGGAGGCGCTTCCTGGTACGGCCGGCGTTCCACCAGGCCGTTGTACTCCAGGCGGCGCAGCGCGTCGTTGAGCACCTTGGGGCTGACCCCGCCGATCCGGGTGAGGAGCACCGCCGGACGCATCGGACCGTGCGCGGCGATCGTGAAGACAACGACGCTGTCCCAGCGGTTGGCGAGCACCTCGAATGCCACGCGGGCCCGGCAGTCGGAGGTGTAGTCATCGTCGAGCTGGTCAGCGGGATTACCCATGCGTTCATCCTGCCCGGTGTATTGCACACCGTTCGGTGTGCATCGACCTGCCTATCGTCCTGCACAGCGGTGTGTACCGAGCCGCCGCAGAGCGAGAAAACGGAGCAGGCGGATGAAAATCGGCATACTCGGCACGGGCGGTATGGCGGCGGCGCTCGGCGGCGCATGGACTGCGGCCGGGCACGACGTGGTGATCGGCGGCCGGAATCAGGGGCGGGCGAAGCAGACCGCCGAACGAATCGGCGCCGCCGGGCACGGCAGCCTCACGGACGCGGCGGGCCACGGCGATGTCATCCTCGTCGCTGTCCCGGCGGCAGAGGCGCCGCAACTGGTGGGCGGCCTCGCCGAGAATCTCGCCGGTCGGACGGTCATCGACTGCACCAACCCCGTCGTACCGACCAGCGACGGGTTGATGCTCAACACCGGTGGCACCACGTCTATGGCGCGGCAACTGGCAACTGCCGCGCCCGACGCGCACGTGGTCAAGGCGTTCAACCTCTGCCACGTGAGCATCTGGACACTGCGTCCACCAACCTTCGAGGGCGTACCGCTGGCCGTGCCCTACTGCGCCGACCAGGCCGAGGCAGCCGCAGCGACGGAGAACCTCATCAGCTCCCTCGGCTGCACCCCGGCGCCGTGCGGCGGGCTGGCGCGGGCGGCGTACCTGGAGGCGACCGCGGCGCTTGCGATCGGGCTGTGGTGGGCGGGCCAGCAGCCGCGCGCCGCGTTCCCCTCCCTGACAGAGGTGCCGCATAGCTGAGTTACGGCGGATCCAGGAGACGTGGGCCCGGGCTCAGCCTGGCTCGGGTACCCCGCAAGCAACCACCGCCCCGGGCGCCGCGCGGAGCATCCGCACATGCCCCCACCCGGGCGTCATTCTCCGTGATGGAGGTAAGGCCTCGCTCGTTGCGCTGTCTTGCCGATTGGCGGTACTACTCGGACGGTTTCCTCCTCAACGTCCTCGGGAACGTGCGGTCGTCGCGTAACAGGTAACTTGCGAACGGACGAGGTGAGGAGGAGACAGGTGACTACTGGTGGCTTCTCGCTGAAACGGCTGGCTCGGGTGCGAGAGCTGCTCGAGCGTCACGTCGACTCCGGCTTCGTCCCGGGTGTGGTGGCCGTCCTCGCGCGCCACGGCGAGGTGCACATCGAAGCAACGGGCAATCTCGCGTTCGAGGGCGCAGGGTCGAGGACGCCGATGGCGGGCGACACGATCTGTCGCATGGGCTCGATGACGAAGCCGATCGTCGCCGCGTGTGCGATGACGCTCGTCGAGGACTTCACCCTCCGCCTCGATGACCCGGTCGACGACCTCCTCCCGGAGCTGGCGGACATGACCGTGCTCGCCGATCCCGCCGGGCCACTGGACGACACGGTTCCGGCGAACCGCCGGATCACGCTGCGGGATCTGCTGACCTACACCCTCGGCACCGGCATGGTCCTTGCCGAGCCGGGAACGGTCCCGATCGCCGACGCGCTGAACGCACTCGGCAAGCCGCCGCTGGACGAATGGATGCGCCGGCTCGGCACGCTTCCGCTCGTCCACCAGCCAGGTGAACGCTGGATGTACGACACCGCCGCCGACGTGACGGGCGTGCTCATCGCCCGGGCCACCGGCAGGTCCTTCGGGGATGCCTTGCGCACGCGGATCTGCGATCCGCTCGGGATGAAGGACACCGCCTTCCGCGTGAGCGGCGAGAGCATCGGCCGGTTGGCGACGGCATACGAGCGCGACAACGCCGCCACCGGTGAGCCAGTCGTCGAAGACGGCCCCGACGGGCGGTGGAGCCGACCACCGGCGTTCGAATCAGGTGGCGGCGGGCTCGTCTCGACCGCCGACGACTACCTCGCCTTCGCCTCGGCTCTGCTCGCGGGCGGCACCCACCACGGCGAGCGGGTGCTCTCGCGGCCATCGGTGACGCTGATGACCAGCGACCACCTGACCCCGGCGCAGAAGGCGGGCTCCGGGTTCTGGCCGGGATACTTCGACACCATGGGCTGGGGTTTCGGGATGTCAGTCCGCACCCGCCGCACACACCTCGGCCCCTCGGTCGGGAGCTACGGATGGCCCGGCTTCTACGGCACCGCCTGGTACAACGATCCAGCCGAGGACATGACGACGATCTTCATCATGCAGCGGGCGCACGCGGGCGACCAGAGGCTGCCGATGTGGCACGACTTGTGGACCGCTGTCTACCAGGCAATCGACGACTGACCACGCGAGCCGAAGACGCCAGTTCACGCGGCGGTGTCCGCACGCGCCGCCCGCCGACCGGACCAGTGACCTACTCATTCGAAGGTGTTCTCCCGGTTCGGGGGGCGGGACCTGGCCGCGATGACGACCAGCCGCACGCTCATGGGCCGATGAGAGCACGATTGCCGCGAGCAACGACGGATCAAGTTGATCCCGCCGCTATGCTGCCGTCGGGTGACGATCGCGCATCCGCGACATAGTCTTCGGCAGTGGACACACCGGCCCTCACACCCCGCGTGCTCGTGATCGGACTCGATCCGTATCGGGTGCCCGGGCCTTGGGACCCCAAGCCGGTAGCAGACGGCATCGACGTCGGACGCACCCGCTTTACCGAACACGGCGTGGGGGCCGAGTTCTGCTTGTTCGGTCTCGACGGCAGCGACGACATAGATGCGGTCGTCACGGCCCCCCTTCGCGCGCAGCTTGGGAATGCGTCGTCATCGGTGGCGGTGTCCGCGGTCAGCTGGAACTGTTCGAACGCGTGGTGAACCTGGTGCGTCGGCATGCTCCCGACGCAGCGATTGCCTTCAACACCACCCCGGCGGACACCTTCGAGGCAGCCGCCCGCTGGGTGGAGATCCCCGAATGATTGCCCACTCGGCCGAGCGGGCGGCCCGCTGCCGGGGTGGCTGGTTTCGATGAGGACCGTGGCCCACCTACTGCAGCGGAGCGCAGAGAGTTGGCGGGTCGGCTGTCACGGCGGTCAGTGAGCCTTCTCCAACCTGATCTTGCAGGTCAGGGCGGGTGTGGCAGACCCGGACATCGATGAGAGCGAGGCTCCAGGTAAGACAGCAAGCGACCAAGACCCTCTTCGGTGGACCTCGTGCCGTGCCCGTGCGTCCATGCCCGCCGCGTCGTCGTGAACCAGGCCACCCCGGCACGCGCCAGGCGGTCGCGCACCCGCGCCCACTCCGGCGGACCGCGCCCTCCTCGCCTACCGCGCGTCGTGCTCCGCCACCGGATCCCTCACGCGATCAGCCATGCCGACCGACCCTAGTGATGAGTTGTCGCGCCCGCACCCGTCACACCTACGACGGGACACGACGAGGCGGAAGGATGACGTGATGAGTGCGGACACGCGGCTGGAGGAGCTGGGCGTGAGCGGTCTGGGCGAGAGCAGGCTGGGCCGGAGCGGTCTGGGCGAGGTCGACGAGCCAACGTTCTCGGGGCTGGCGGAGCGGCACCGGCGGGAGCTGCACGTGCACTGCTACCGGATGCTCGGGTCGTTCGAGGACGCCGAGGACACCGTGCAGGAGACGTTCCTCCGTGCCTGGCGGCGGCGGGAGACCTTCGAGGGGCGGTCGACGTTCCGGGCCTGGCTGTACCGGATCGCCACCAACGCCTGCCTGGACCTGCTCGCCAAGTGCCGCCCGGAGCCTGCGACCGGCGGCGAGGTGCTGTGGCTGCAGCCCTACCCGGACCGGCTGCTCGACGAGCTGCCCGCGGGCGACGCGGACGAGCCGGAGACCGTCGCCGTCGCGCGGGAGACGATCGAGCTGGCGTACCTGGTCGCAGTCCAGCACCTCGCGCCGCGCCCGCGGGCCGTGCTGATCCTGCGGGACGTGCTCGGCTGGCCGGCGAAGGACGTCGCGGAGCTCCTCGGAGACTCCGTCAACTCCGTGAACAGCGCGCTGCAGCGGGCCCGCGCCGGCATGCGGGAGCACCTGCCCGCCGAGCGGCAGGACTGGACCGGCGGCGAGGAGGACGCCGGGACACGCGAGTTGGTGCGCCGCTATACCGACGCCAGCGTGGCCACGGACATCGACGGGCTCGCCGCACTGCTGCGGGACGACGTCCGCTGCTCGATGCCGCCCACGCCGGGCCTGTACGTCGGTCGCGACGCGGTGGTGAACGACTGGGTCGAGAGCGGCTTCGTGGGCATGAAGCACCTGCGCGCCGTCCTCACCTCCGTTAACCGGCAGCCCGCCGTCGCCTTCTACCTCTGGCGGAAGCGGGAGGGCGCGTACCTGCCGCTGACGATCGACGTCCTGCGCGTCACCGGCGGGGCGATCACCGAGATCGTCACGTTCCACGACGACCAGTTCCCGCGGCTCGGGCTGCCGGAGCGCCTGCCGGCGGACGGCACGGAGTAGTCCCGGTGTGGACCCTCGCGCTGCGCGGTGGCGCGCGTGTCGCGGTGGTCGCGGCGGAGTGGTGCGACGCGTTCGGCGTCGTCACCCGCGGGCGGGTGCAGCTGGAGCTGCGCGACGGCGAGCCCGGGCCGGTCCTCGGACGCGACGCCGGGTTCTGGCTCCGCGGCGCCGGCGTCCGCGCCCTGCGGAACCCCGGCCGTCGCACGGCGAGGGTGCGCATCGTCACCCCCAGGGCCAGGACCGTCACATGCCAGTCAACACACCCCGTACGCCAGTTACCGAGTGATGGAGGAACGACATGAGCAGCATGAATGACACCGGGGGCGTCGCAGGCCCGGCATCAGGCCAGACCAGCCACACCCACCGACTCCGCGGGCTCGCCGGCACCGGCTTCATTGCCACGCTCGCAGCGATGGTGGCCACCACCCTCGCCGCTGCGCTTGCCCAGGCCCTTGGCGTCGACTTCGAGGTCCCCGATGGTGGCCAGACGATCCCGCTGTCCGGGTTCGCCGTGGTGACCGGCTTCTTCTCGGTCGTGGGCATCGTCATTGCCGTCGCTCTTCTTCGTTGGAGCGCTCGCCCCGCCGAGCGATTCGTGTGGACGGCAGTGTCGCTGACCGCGATCTCGCTGGTCCCGCCCCTCCTCTCCGGGGCAAACACCGCCACCACCACCGCCCTCCTCGGGCTACACCTCGTCCCTGCGACGGTGATGATCCCCACCCTGGCGCGGAGCCTCCGCACCCGGACCGATTGACGATCCCGCAACGGGACAACGCGCGGCGCAAGGGCGTGCGCGAGCGCACTAACGTGGGCCCCCGGTGCTGCCACCCTCCATTCCAGGTTTCTTTTCTTGGCCAATTCGACGTCGTGACGAGTCATCGGTGGCCCACTGGGCGCCGTTGGAGGGAAAGTGTCTGGGGTGGGCGATAGCGTCACCGCCATGAGCGTGCTCGACCGCCGCACCCTCAACCGGTCGCTCCTGACCCGCCAGCTCCTGCTGCAGCGGCACGACATGCCGGTCGCCGACGCCCTCGAGCACCTGGTGGGATTGCAGGCGCAGGAGCCCCCGGAGCCGTACGTCGGGTTGTGGAGCCGGCTGGCCGGCTTCCAGCCGTCGGCGCTGGCCGAGCTGCTGCTGAGCCGCCGGGCGGTCCGCACGCTGCTGATGCGCCGCACCCTGCACCTGGTGACCGCGCGCGACTGCCTCGCGCTGCGGCCCGTGCACCACTCCATGCTGGTCTCACGCATGTGGTCGACACTGCGCCGGGTGCTGCCCGGTGTCGACCTCGACGAGCTGGCGAGACTGGGCCGGCCGCTGTTCGAGGAGCGGCCGCGGATGCTGACCGAGGCGGCCCGCGTAATCGCCGACCGCTGGCCAGGGGTGGAGCCGCGCTCGCTGGGTGATGCGCTCAGCACGCTCGTGCCGCTCGTGCAGGTGCCACCCCGCGGCGTCTGGGGCGAGCGTGGCGCCGCGTACAACACCACGATCGAGGCGTGGCTGGGCCGCCCGCTGGAGCCGGAGTCGCCAGCCACCGTCGACGCGTTGGTCCTGCGCTACCTCGCCGCATACGGCCCGGCGGCCAGTGCTGACATCCGCGCCTGGTCGGGGCTGAGCGGGCTGCGGGAGTCCGTCCAGCGGTTGCGACCGTCGTTGCGGACGTTCCGCGACGAGCGCGGCCGCGAGCTGCTGGACGTGCCCGACGGCGCGCTGCCCGACCCGGAGACCCCGGCGCCGCCGCGCTTCCTGCCAGCGTTCGACAACGCGGTGCTCGGCTACGACGACCGCAGCCGCGTCATCGACACCAAGCATCGCGGGCTGAGCGTCGCGGGTGCCCGCTTCCTGCTGGTCGACGGCCGGGTCGCGGGCACCTGGGCGGTCACGGTCGACGACGGCGCGGCGACGTTGCGGATCACGCCGCTGCGCGCGCTCACGACGGGCGAGCGCGACGCCGTCGTCGCCGAGGGCGAGAGCCTGCTGACCATGTTTCAGCCCGAGCCCCGGCACGCCAATCACGTCCTGATCACGGACGCCTGACGCAGGTGTAGGCGCCGTAGCAGGGGTGCCTCTGGCTTCGGGCGGTGGTCGAGGCGGCCGATTCCGTCGGGTAGGCAGTCGGAGCATCGGGGCGGCCGCAATCTCAGCGAAGGGAAAACGCCTGTCGAAGCCCGACGCGCGCTCTAACGACGCCTCACCAACGTCCTTTACCGACACCTCATCATTGATTCATGCCTGGCCGAGCTGCAGTCGTACCACCAGTAGATAAGTAGCTGCTGAGCGTGCACTGTGTTTGATTGGGGCTGTTGCGGTCCTGCACATGACCGCTGCGCCTGATTGAGAGCGGCCACCAGGATTTCCCGAGGAACGGCCAGTGAGCGGTGTGGCCCTGAGTGACGAGTCTCGGCGTGGCGGCCTCCACCTGCAGCGCTCGCAGGTGTGAGCCGTACTCGTTCTGGCAAGCTGTCGGTCAGCGCCTTCGGGCTCTGGCCAGGGCGTTCTCGGCCTGGGCGGCCAGGGCGGTGACCAGGTTGGCTGCGGAGGGCACGTCGGTGATGAGGTCGACGGCTTCGCCGGCCCAGACCGGTAGTGGAGGGATGGCGCCTCGTGCCAGGTCGCTCTGGTAGTCCTGTCTGGCCTGGGAGTCGCCAGCGAGCTCGGCATCGCGGCCGCGCCATTGGTCAAGGTAGGGGTGGCCGAGGGTACGGGCGGTGTACGTCGACGGCCATCGGGAGCCACGGGCGATGTCCAGCACACTGCTGCGTTCGGTGTCCTGCCCCCGTCCTTCGATGATCGCCTTGGTGATCTCGGGAGCGACCAGAGCCTCGGCGGTGGCCTGGAAGCGGGTGCCGATCAGGGCTCCCGCAGCGCCCAGGGCCAGGGCTGCGGCGAGGCCGCGGCCATCGGCGATCCCGCCGGCCGCCAGGACCGGCACCGGCGCGGCGAGGTCCACCACGACGGGTACGAACGGCAATGTGGATCGGCCGCGCCGGGCTCCATGGCCGCCGGCTTCGGTGCCCTGCGCCACGATGACATCGGCGCCCAGGTCCACGGCCCGGTGGGCCTCCTTCAGATCGGTGACCTGGATCATCAGGACTGCCCCCGCCTGACGGACACGTTCCACGAACGGGCTCGGGTCGCCGAAGGACAACATGACCGCCCTCGGCCCGTACTCCAGGGCACGCTCCACCGCACCGACGTCGATCGCCCAGGTCAAGAAGCCGACACCCCAAGGCTGGTCCGTGCCCGAAGCGACGATCGGCGCCTCGCGATCCAGCCACTCCCGATCCCCGTCAGCTGCGCCGAGCATCCCGAGGCCGCCGCCGCGCGAGACGGCCGCCGCCAACGCGCCACCGGCCGACCCGCCCATCGGGGCCAGCACGATCGGATGCCGCACCCCGAACAACTCCGTGAACTCCGTCGACAACGCCATAGCCACATCATCAGCTCAAGAGCGCGAGGTGATCCGGGCCGCGGCGTCGCGGAGCAGCCCGGGTACCAGTCGACGATGGATGGCGGACAGCGGGGGCCACACGCCATGGCCCAGGCGCCGGTCATAGTGCAGGAAGGTCGCCAGCGACACCCGCCCACCGGCTGTCTGCACGAGGAGGTTTCCGGCCAGGAAGCAGGAAGCAGCCTCGAGCCGGATCCAATCGTCGCCACGGTCGCCGATCTGCCATCCAGCCACGGTGGCCGGCGATCGTCCTCGGGTGAGTCGCAGGCCGAGAAGACCACGCCAGATCAGCAGCTCAGCGACGCTGGGGACGTCGCCGAACATCGCTCGGGCCCACTGCTCCGGTGTGGCGTCCGCGTCCGTGCAGAGGGTGAACTGGTCGGCGTAGTCGATGTCAGGCAACGAGCTGAGCGCGCGGACGGACTCGGGGATGTTGTGCGCCCCCACGGCACTGGCAAGAAGGCCGACGGTCATCTCGCTGCCTCCATTCATGTATACGATGCCGTATAAGACCAGGCTAGCTCAGGTTATACGGTGGCGTATATAGAAAGGTGAGGTGAGACATACCGTGGGCGCGACTCGCACGCCGCGTGGCAGGTGGATCGAGGAAGGGCTGCAGGCGCTGGCCGCCGGCGGTCCGGATGCCGTCCGCGTCGAGTCGCTGGCGAAGAAGCTCGGCGTCACGAAAGGCGGGTTCTACGGGTCTTTCGCCGACCGTGACGCGCTGCTGGCGGCGATGCTGGACGCCTGGGAGCGGGAGAGTATCGACGAGGTGATCGACCGCGTCGAGCGCGAGGGCGGCGACCCGAGGACAAAAATCCAGCGCGCGGGCGTGCTCACCTTCTCCAGCGACCGCCTGCTGCCGATCGACCTCGCGATCCGAGACTGGGCTCGGCGCGACGAGGCGGTCGCCGAGCGCCTGCGCCGGGTGGACAACCGGCGCATGGCACTACTGCGCCAAATAATCGGCACCTTCTGCGCCGATGCCGACGAGGTCGAAGCCCGCAGCCTGCTCGCCTTCTGCGTAGCGATCGGCGAGCACTTCCTCGCCGCCGACCATGAGGGCCGCACCCGCGCCCAGATCCTCGTCCTCGCTGCCGACCTGCTGCTCAACCGCCCCACAAAGACCACGGCCACCGATCCGGGCCCCTTCGTTGAGGGCTCAGCGAATTGTTGATCAAGCGCGAGGAAGAGCCCTCTAATAGCGCCGCCACCCCTGCGACAGCGGTCAGCACGCTGGCGATCAGGTCGTGGCCGTAGAAGTTCTCCTCCTCGATGAAGTGGTCGAGCGCCTCGTGTAGAGCCGGTATCACTGCGTCGGTGAGCGGCCGTGGGCCGGCGGAGTGTGGCGACGAGGTTGCCGGGTAGGGGTAAAGAACGCGGACGAGGAGGTGCATCATGCAGGACAAACACGAGCAGGCCGAGCAGATGCGCGAGTACGTGCCGTCGACCGTCGCCCGCTCGGATGACAAGGCGGTACGGACCTACAAGAAGACGCTGGAATCGGCCGAAGAGACCTACGGCGATGGCGAGCGCGCCCACCGCACCGCGTACGCCTCCTTGAAGCACACACACGAGAAGGTGGGGGACCACTGGGAGCCCAAGGAACATCCGGGTCCATCCGACCCGCAGGCTGCCTTGGGCACGCCGGCGTCGCGCGAGCGGACCCGCGAGACGGCCCAGGGGGTCGATGTCTACGCGAGCAAGGGTCACCTCGACGACGTGGCCCGCAAGGTCGGGATCAGCGACCCGGAAAGCCTGAACAAGGACGATCTGATCCGCGAGATCGAGAAGGCGAACGCCCGGGCAACCGCCCGGGCGCGAAAGAAGTGACCTGATCCGGCGGGTCGCCGGATCGGCCGGTTCATCTGGGCAGCTGGCTGCCGGAACGAACCATCTGACGGAGATCCGCCGGGAGCGCCTCCCGAAGGCGGTCCATGACCCGGCCCTGCGTCGCGTCGCCGACGACGTCGAAGACGACGCGGGCGGCATCCGAGGCCTGTGACCGGCTCATCCCCGCTCGATCGGACACTCGAGCGAGGAACTCCTCCTTGTCGAACCGAACGCCCTTGCTGGGCGACGGCGCGGTCATCCGCAGGTATTCGCCGATCTCCCGGGGAAGGTCAGCGGCTACGTTCCCGGCCAGTCCTTCGGGGATCCGCTCGCCAAGTGTCTGCAATGTGGCGCGAATAGCGGATGTCGCCTCACCGATGTCGGCAAGTTGTGCCCTGGCCTGAACCTGACCAACGAACTCGTGATGTTGCACGTTGGACCACCTCCGGTCATCGTCCACTCTTCAGTTCGTCGCAGAGCTTTTCCGGATCATGAAAGAACGGCTTCTTCGAGTCTCGAAGCCGGGAGAAGTCGTCGATCATGCGCCGCACTTCGCCAGGGGTGAACCGCCGGTCGGCATCCCCCTTCACCTCGAGCCACTGAATCACCTCGTCGTAGCTTTGCCAGTCGCGCTTACCCATGAGGCGCTCGATGTCTGTTACGTCGTAGTCCTTTTCCTTTGCCTGACTGGCCGGGTCGTGGATCTTCAATGGTTCCCTCCGAATCGACAAGCAGCCGGACCGGACGCGCGGAGCGGCTTGAGCCGCCGTCGCGCCGACGCGTCTTCCCGTTGGGCCTTGGACCAAACTCGCTCCGTCGCCACTGCAGGTCCTCGACGACGGATCTGCCGCCGAGCGAGCACGCTCGGCACGGTTCAGGTCGCGTCTGCTGCAGCGTGCGCCTACGAGACTGGTGAGGCGAGCCGCATCGTACGGATCGACGGCAAGCGGTTGATCGAGCTGCTGGCGCGGTCAAGAGTGCCCCAAGCCGCACCGCCGGCTCTGAGGAGCGGGACGTCCGCTCTTGCCGCTGGTGACGCTGATCCGCAGCTGGGCCTATGGTCTGGCGCCATGGCAGGCAGTCCCATCCCATCCGCACCCCCATCCCGATCCAGGCCGACCCCGCGGCCAACCGCCGCAGGAACGGGTCCCGCGGCGGCCGGCCACCGACCTTCGACCGGGAACGCTACAAGCAACGCAACACCGCCGAACGAGCGTTCAACAAGCTCAGACAGTTCCGGGCGGTCGCCAGGCACGACGAGCGCGACTACATGTACAAGGCCACTGTCGACATCGTCACGACAAAGATCTGGCTACGCGAGCTCACCCAAGATCGACGAGCCACCGCCTGGCGCTACTCCGTCCGGAGTGCGGTGGCGACCCGGGTACGGGCGGCCCAGCCAGCCGGCACGAGTGCGCCGAGTACGGCCAGGACCACGCCAGCCAGCCCGAGGGCGGCCAACAAGCCGGGCTGGTAGACGTCGCCGACGCTGTCGGGAAGGCCGGTCTCGGCCGCGTCGGCCATCACCGGGAGGACGCCGCGGTGCAGGGCGAGCCCCACGGGAACCGCGAGGGCGCCGGCGAGGAGCCCGATGCCGCCCACCGAGGCGATCACCATGGTGCGCACCTGGCGGGGTGTCATGCCGATCGACTTGAGGACGCCGATCTCGTGTGTCCGTTCGCGGGTGTTCAGCACGGCGGTGTTGAACACGCCCAGCGCCGCGACGATCGACAACAGCAGGGTGAGCGTCCCCACGAGGGCGAGCATGATGTCGATGACCTCGTTCCGCTCGTCCCGTAGCTGGACCCCGTCCGACACACCCGCCAGCGCCACCGACAGCGAATCCGCATAGGACGCCGGGTCGGTCCCGGACGTCAGCCCGATCTCGTAGGCATCCGGTGCCGCATCGGTGGACAGACCGGTCCGGACGGCGGCCCCGCCGACCAGTGTGTAGCCGCCGTTGTCGCTGTCGAGGATCTCGCCGACGACGAGGACCTGGCGCTGGCCCTCCTCGGAGGTGAGAGTCAGCGTGTCACCCACCGCATGGCCGGTGGTGCGCAGCAGGTGCGAGCCGGCCACGACCTCGTCCGCGGAGGCGTACCAGCGGCCGGAGATGAGCTGGTACCCCATCCACGTGGCGTCGGCGTCGTAGCCGGTGACCTCCACGTCCTCGTCGACGCCGGACATCTGGACCTGGCTTCGCCAGGCGGCCACCACGCGTGCCGTCCCGGGCTGCGCCTCGATGATCGGGCGGACGGCCGCCGGATCGGCCGCCTCGCGGGGGGCGCTCCTCTCCATCCCACCGGGGCCGGGCCCACCCAGCCGCACCTCGACCGGCACGGCGTCGGTCCGGGCAAACCCGGCTGTCACCTGGTTCAGCGAGGCGGACAGGCCGACCGCGAAGACCACGGTCGCCGCGCCGACGAGCACCGCGAGCAGCGTCGCGGCGGAGCGGGCGGGCCGGGCGAACGGCGTACCCAGGCCGAAGCTGACCGGCCGGGGCAGCCGGGTGGCAGCCAGCCAGCGGCGGACCCGGAAGCCGCGGCCCGCCCGGGGCGCCCGCCCCACGCTGATCGCCTGCACGGCGGGAAGCCGCCCGGCCCGCCAGGCCGCCGCCACCGCGGCGACACCGACCACAGCCAGCAGCACGAGGACGACGATCACGTCGACCCAGGGTGGCAGGATCGCCGACGCCTCGGCCCCGTACGCCTCCTGGGCGTCACCCAGCAGCGGCATGGCCAGCGCGTTGCCCACCGGCACACCGACCAGGCAGCCCAACAGCCCCGGCCCGAGCACCTGCCCGGCGTAGACCGCGATCACCTGTGGCGGGGTGAAGCCGAGCGACTTGATCACACCGATCGTGCGGTACCCGGCGACGACCGCGCCGCTGACCACGTTCGCCACGATGAGCGCCGACATCACCAGACCCAGCACGGCGAACGCGACCACGAACGGCACGATCGGCCCCGCGGCGCCGTCGGCGGCGCGCTTGCTGTCTAGGTACGACTCCGAGCCGAGCACGGCACCCACGGGCAAGCCGGCGACGGCGGTGGCCAGGCTGTCCTTCAGGGCGGCATCGTCAGTGGCGGACCCGAACCGGTACAGCATCTGGCGGCCGGTGACGGCGTCACCGGTGTGCAAGACGTCGTCCTGGCTGGGCCAGACCCAGGCGTCGGCCGTACCCGTGACGGAGTGGGCGATCCCGACCACCCGCAGGGTGGGCGAGCCCGGCAGGTCCACGGTCATCGAGCCGGCGGCGCCGGACCCGACCGGCGCCCGCCCCCGGGCGAGCACGATCTGCCCCGGACCGGTCAGCCATCGGCCGCTGTCGAGGGTGATCCGGTCGACCGGACCGCCCTGCTCCGCGCGGCCCACCACCCGCGTGCTGGCGAAGGGCGCCCGCTGCGCGCCGGTCGGACGCAGGCCGACGGTGACCGTGTCGAACGGACCGGCCGCCGCGCTCACCCCGGGCCGGCCGCCGGTGGCCGCGAGCGCGTCACCGCCGACCGCGGCCGCGTCGAAAGAGACCGCGGCGTGCGCCCCGGACTGGCGGGCGAAGGCGCGGTCGAAGGGCGCGTTGGAGACCACCAACAGACCCACCCCAAGTACGGCGGTGCCGGTGGACAGCAGCAGCACCACGCCGACCACGAGGCTCTGCAGGCGACGGCGCACCACCGCGGCCCGGACCGCCGTCGCGACCGCCCTCACGATGCCACCCCCGCCGGCGCGGACGTGCCGACCCGGCCGTCGGACAGTTCGACGACCCGGCGTGCGCACCTGCCGGCCAGCGTGCGGTCGTGGGTGACCAGCAACAGCGTCTGGCCGTCGCCGTTGAGCTCCCGCAGCACCTCGGTCACCTGGGCACCGGTGCGGGCGTCGACCGCCCCGGTGGGTTCGTCGGCCAGCAGCAGCGCCGGCCGGTTCACCAGCGCCCGGGCGATGGCCACCCGCTGCCGCTGGCCGCCGGACAGCCGCGCCGGGTAGGCGTTGGCCTTCCCGCCCAGGCCCAGCACGTCGATCAGCTCGGCGGCGCGGGCCCGCGCGGCGCGGGCCGGTACGCCGGCGAGCTGGGCCGGCAGCAGGACGTTGTCCCGCACGGTCAGGTCGTCGAGCAGGTGGAAGAACTGGAAGACGATGCCGATATGGGTACGGCGGAATACGGCGAGCCGCTTTTCGGACAACCCTCCCAGGTTCACCCCGGCGACCTCGACCGTGCCGCCGGTCGGCCGGTCCAGTCCGCCGACGAGGTTGAGCAGGGTCGACTTGCCGCTGCCGGACGGTCCCATGACCGCCACCGCCTCACCGGTGCCGACCTCGACGTTCACCTCGTCGAGCGCCGGCGGCCCGGTCGGTTCGTACCGCTTGCTGACGCCCGTCAGCCGGACCAGCTCCGTCATCGGTGACCACCCTCTCGTGACTGTCTGTGCCCGGTGACGCTAGGCGGACGCGCTGCCGACGGGCGTCGCGCGCGAGGATGCTTCCGGATACATCGGCGGGTGGACCCGGCCACGCTGTCATCCTCGGGATGTAGGCAACGCGGTTGACGCCGGGTGGACGGGGCCGCCGCCACAATGGGGGGATGTACCGGCACGTACCCTCGTGGCTGGCGCGGCACCGCAGCCTGGCCACGGGCCTGTGGGCCGAGCGGACGTACCCGTTCTGGGTGGACCCTGCGGTGGCGCTGCTGCTCAGCGTCGTGGCGGTGTGGCTCGCCCTGGGCGGCGCCGGGGCACCCGAGTTCGCCGACGTGGCGCGGCTCGGCCCGGAGCCCAACGCGCCGGCGCCACCCGTCGGCCCATGGCGCGAACCCGAACCGGATCTTCTTCCCCTCGTGGCGGGCACTCTGCTGGTCACGATCCCCCTGGCGGGCCGGCGCCGGTGGCCACTGCCCGCGTTCGCGGTGCAGTTCGCCGCGGTCCTGGCCGTCGGCGACGACAACACGTGGGTAACCGTGCTGGCCCTCCTCGTCGGCGCCTACTCGCTGGCCGCGTGCGGCCGGTCGCCGCTGATGTCGATCGGCGCCCTGCTCGCCGCGGCGAGCCTGGTGGCGGTCGCCTTCGGCCCCGTCGAGCTGCCGGTGCCGGACTGGGCCACGCCGTTCGCCATCCTGCTGCCCTTCGGCCTCTTCGGCGTCATGGTCCGCGCGCTGCGGGCCCGAGCCGCGGCGTCGGCGGAGCGTGCCGAGGCCCTGCGCGCCGGTCAGGAGGCGGCCACCCGCGCGGCGGTGGCCGACGAGCGCGCCCGCCTGGCGCGGGAGCTGCATGACGTGGTCAGCCATCATGTGAGCGTGATGGTGATCCAGGCCGGCGCGGCCGACAAGGTGATCGAAGCCCGCCCGGACCTGGCACGCGACGCCATCCACGCCGTCACCAACAGCGGCCGCCAGGCCATGACCGAGCTGCGCCACCTGCTCGGCGTGCTGGCGCCGGACACCGGGGGCGACGACCTGCTGCGGCCACAGCCCGGCCTGGACCAGCTCGACGCCCTGGTCGACAAGGTCCGCGCCGCCGGGCAGCCGGTCACCGTCGCGCACACCCCGGTCAGCCTGCCCCGCGGGGTCGACCTCGCCGCCTACCGGGTGGTGCAGGAGGCGCTGACCAACGCCTTGCGGTACGCACCCGGCGCGCCCACCACCGTGGTCGTCGAGCCCGACGGCGGCGCGCTCAGGGTCGAGGTCACCGACGCCGGCACCGCCAACGGCGTCCCGACCACGGTGGGTGCCGGCTCGGGCCTGCGCGGGCTGTCCGAGCGGCTGCGCCTCTACGGCGGCACACTGCAGGCCGGCCGCCGGCTCACCGGCGGTTACCGCGTGTCCGCACGCTTTCCGCTCGAAGCGGCAGCGACCGCGGCGGGACGGCCGGAGTGAGCGCGACACGAGTGGTCATCGCCGACGACCAGGCCCTGGTGCGCAGCGGCTTCGCGATGATCCTGGCCGCCGACGGGATCGACGTCGCGGGCGAGGCCGCCGACGGGGAGCAGGCCGTCGCCGCCGTCCGCAAGCTGCGCCCCGACGTCGTGCTGCTCGACATCCGCATGCCGGTCATGGACGGGCTGGAGGCCACCCGCCGCATCCTGGCCGAGCGGCCCACGACGACGGCCGGCGAACTCACCCGCGTCATCATCCTGACCACCTTCGACCTCGACCAGTACGTCTACGCCGCGCTGACCGCCGGCGCCAGCGGCTTCCTCCTCAAGGACGTCAGCCCGGACCAACTCGTCCACGCGGTGCGCGTCGTCCGCACCGGCGACGCCCTCCTGGCCCCCGCCATCACGCGCCGGCTCGTCGAGCGCTTCGCCCGGCCCGACGACCGCCGCCACGCGGCGCACCGCGACCTCGACGCGCTCACCCCGCGTGAGCGTGAGGTGTTGACCCTGCTCGCCGGCGGCCTGAGCAACGTCGAGCTGGCCGGCCGGCTGCACCTCAGCGAGGCAACCGTGAAGACCCACATGACCCGCATCCTGACCAAGCTCGGCCTGCGCGACCGGGTACAGGCCGTCGTCCTTGCGTACGAGACCGGCCTGGTCACGCCCGGCCAGAGCGACACCGGCGCCTGAGAAAGCGCTGTGTAACCGATCGACTACCTAAGGTCGTCGATCCCGGAAGCCCTGGCACTGACCGGTGTGTTGCCAACCGACGGGGTGGGAACGAAGATCGCCGTATGGCAGTTAGCAGGATCGTTCCGGACCTCAAGAGCATGTCGCTGGAGGCGGCCAAGGCCTTCTACACGCAGGTCCTCGGGCTGCAGGTGGTCATGGACCACGGCTGGATCGTGACGCTGGCGGACCCTCGGCGTCCCCACGTGCAGTTGAGTCTCATGACCCATGACGCGACGGCTCCCGTCGTCCCGGTTGCCTCGATCCAGGTCGACGACGTGGAGGCGAGCTACCAGGCCGCCCGGGCCGCAGGAGCCGAGATCGTGCACGAGTTGACCGAAGAACCGTGGGGTGTGCGACGATTTTTCGTCAGGGATCCCGACGGCCACGTGATCAATGTCCTCGCGCACGACTGAGCCGAGGGAGTGTTGGCCCGGATCGGGGTCGCGCCGTGACGGCCGTCGTGCAGTTGGCCCGCGCCCTCGGGCCGTAGACCGGTTACGACGAGGCGGCGCGGATGTACCGGGAGGCGCTGCGGGACCACCCCGACGACGATCCCGCTGCGGCTCCCGGGACCGCACCCGCCGATATCCGGCCTCCCCCACCCGTACCCGCCGCCCACGTATCCGTCAGAAGTGGAACACGCCGACGAGCAGGGCCACCGGGTCGGCGCCGGTGTGCAGCTGGTCGAAGACCCGGAAGGCCATGGTCACCGCCGTACCGCTGGCCGGGTCGACCACCGACACGGTGCTCCCGTCCGGGGTGCCGTCGCCGCGGACACCGGTGAGGATCCGCACGTGCGAGATCTGGTTGTTCTCGATCCCGTCGTCGCCGACGTCGAGCACCGGGCCGACCGTCTCGATCAGCCGGGCGAGACCCTCCGGCGTGTAGCTCACCGGGCCGTCCTCGGTCAGCCCCACGGCGGTGAGGAAGGCCCGCAGTTCGGCGACGGTGACCGCCTGGTTCAGGTCGTACTTGCTGCGCCACGAGCCGCCGAGACCGTCGAGGACCTGTTCGACGATGGCTGACTGGCCGATCTTCCAGTTCGACATCATCGTGCCGCCGGCGGCCCAGCAGACCAGCGACGACTTCTGCTTGATCGGTACGACCGGCGGGTCGACCGCGACGTCGAGTGCCGGCCGCCCGGCGGCAGCGCCGGTCTTGACCGACACCGTCCCCTCGGGCCGGGTGACGCGCAGCGAGCCCTGATCGGAGGTGGCCACCCGGTCGATCGCGCGTTGCACGGCTGGGGAGCGGGTCGCGCTCGGGGTCGCCGGCCGTACCTCGCCGATCGCTCCCCGCAGGGTGCTCTGGGTCAACGTGCGCGCCTCGTCGTCGGAGACGAGCCCCTTGTCGCGCGCGTCCTTGATGTGCGCGAGGGTGCGGTCGAGTTCCTTGTTCAGGAACCGCTGCTGGGCGAGGGCGCCCGCCTTGGTGGCGAAGCCCTGCGCCGCGGTCATCGACGTCTTGAGCGCCTCGGCGGCGTTCTGCTGGTTGACGGCCAGCCCGGTGAGGTCCTTGAAGATGGTCGCGCTGCCGAGTGCGGTCATCGCCGCCGTCAGACCGGTCGGGTCGGGTGTGGTCGGCACCTGCTGCAGGCCGACGACGGGCGTCGGCAACGCGTCGGGCGTCAGGTTGGGCGGGGTGGTCCGCCGGCTGGCCGTGCTGAGGGGGTCGATGCCGGGTGGCCGGTCCGGGATCGGGGCCTCCTCCCACCGCCAGAACTTCGTGTCGTCGATGACCTCGCAGCTGTTGCACTTGCTGAGCACGGCCTCGGCGAAGACGCCGGAGGTCGGCAGGCTGATCCGCATCGGCGGCGCCGGGTCGGCGGCGTAGAGGTGGCGCAGGTCCGCCGGGGTCGACCGGCCGAACTCGTACGTCGCGTCGAGCTTCAGACCCGGCGCGACCGGCATCACCAGGCTGTTGCCGACGACACCGACGACCCGGTTCTCCACCACGGAGGCGACGCTGCGCCCGCCGGCGTCCGGCGCGACGAACCCGTCCAGCAGCAGGTAGCGGCGGTTCGGATCCATCATGAGCCAGATCGCCCGGTGGTAGTGCTCGACATGTTCGTCGAGGTGGTCGAGGAGCCGCTCGGCCAGGCGGCGGTCCCGGTCGCGCGGGTTCCGCTTCTCGACGGTGTCCAGCGGCACCGCGATCTCGACGTCGTCGCCGAGGCTCAGGTCGTTGAGGATCCGCCGGTTGAGGAACAGGTGGTGGCTCAGGTGGGCGGTGCGGTAGCGCAGCGACCCCGAGTCGACCACCAGCCGGGCACCCGGCGGCAGGTTGCTGATCGCCAGGGAAAGCCGGACCCGGTCGATCTGGGCGCGCAGCACGGTCGGTAGCGGGATGCCGGCCTGCAATCCGATCAGCATGGGTCGGTCCTGCCCGAACAGTCCGACCATCGCCGGGTCGACCGCCACCGTCCGGGTGGCGGACCCGTCCTCGATCAGCGACATGGTCATCGTCTCGAGCAACCGTTGGGCCACCCCGGGTGCGATCCGGCTGTCCCAGATGGCGTCGCGGGACGCCGGCAGGGCGACTCCCAGATACCGCTCCCAGATGTTGGCCGGCTGGTCCCAGAGCAGGTCGGCGTATCCGTCCCAGTTCGCCTCGACGAACTCGCCGGACTCGCCGTCCGCCGGCCGCGGCAGGGTGGCCCGCACCATCAGCTCGCCGTCGAGGTCGACCAGCGCCTCGTCAGCGTACCGGGCGGGCGGCACGTCCGCGCCGGCCCAGTTGGCGCGGACCCGCGCAAGCGCGTCGAAGGCGGCCCGCAGGTCGCGGCGGCGCAGCCCGCGCTCCAGCGGTTCCCGCCAGCGCAGCGCCTTGTCGGCGGTGAACGGCGATACGGCGAACGGGATGAACAGGCACTCCTGCACCGCGGCGAGTTCCTGGCTGACCTGCAGGTGGCGCAGCACCTCAAAGTATTCGACGGTCAGCGCGTGGCAGTGGTTGTAGTTCGCCACCACCTCGGTCTGCGCGCGCACCGACTCACCCTGGCGGGCGGTCTGCACGACGGTGGACCGCTGGCTGCGTACCGCGCTGGCGGACTGCAGGGTGCGGTCGCGGACCTGGTTGAGCGCGATGCCGGTGAGCGCGCGGGCGGATGTCTGGTTGGCCGTCGAGCCGGCCGACGAGACTCCGCCCGCGGCGCCGAAGACCAACGGCCCGACGAACCCGGCGATACCGGCCGCCACGGACGAGACGTCGGCCGAGGAGCGTCCGCGCATCGACTCGGTGAGGGTGGACCGGATGACGTCGCTGATGTCGCTGTCGTGGCTCAGGTCGGCGACGAGTTCCTCCGCCACGGTCCGCTCGGCCCGCCGGCTGGTGACCTCCGACCGGTTCCAGTCGAGCACGGAGACGAGCTTCTGCTGCCCGGGCGCGAGCGGCAGCGAGTAGAGCAGGTCGCCGAGGGAGTAGCCGTCGGCCCGCCACACCTGTTTGATCGTCAACAGGTGGCCGTGCGCGATGGTGGCCGCCTGGTAGCCGTACGGGATCTGGTCCCACTGGAGCTGGCGGTTCGGGTCGAGGGTGAATCGGCCCGGTTCCGGCTGCGCGAGCAGCCCGACGGCGACGCGGAAGCGGCGTACGACGCTGGTCTGTTCGGCGGTCACCAGCCGCAGCGGCGTGACGTCATCCGGCTCCCGGGCCAGGTCCGCGAGCACGCTGGCATCCAGCCGCAGCGGGTCACCCGCCAACGCCCGCTGTTCGAGGACCCGGCTGGCCAGGGTGTCGGGGGCCGTCGACGCCCACCGGCCGTCGAGCTCGATGCCGGGCACGAAGCGCTGCGCCGCGGTGAGCGCGCGCGGCACGACCTCGGGTTGCCGGGCGGCGGAGCGGGCTTCCGGCGCGCCGGAGGCGAGGCCGGCCGCGGCGCGGGTGGCTGCGGCGCCGAGGGCGAACGGGCCGGTGCGCGGCAGGTTCGCGACGGGGTCGGCGGCCGGGGCCGGCGCGACCGGCGGCACCGGGTCCAGCACGACCGGGCGTACGCGGGCCAGCCGCACCAGTTGGTCGACCAGCGCGCCGGGGATGGTCGGCCGGCTGCTCGGGGTGACGCCCTTGAGCTGCGGTTGGGTCGTGCGTACGACGGCCTGGTACGTCACCTCGTCGAGGGTGCGGTTGGGCACGGTGAAGTCGACGCAGCGGGCCCCGTCACTCGCGTACGCCTCGACGTTGCCGACGACATCCACCTGGTCCGGGGAGCGGGGCGGGGAGCTCGGATCCGGGCAGTCGCAGTCGTCGGGTTTCGGCGGCGGGGCCGGCAGCGCCGGCGCCTGCAGCACGATCCGCCGGGGCAGCAGCCCGTCCTCCAACGGGATCGGGATGGGCGCGCTGCCGGACAGCACCGCGTACGCCTCGGCGAACCCGCGGCTCGGCCAGGGCCCGGAGAAGTAGCCGCCCACCGCCGTCCGGGTCACCGACACCGGGGCGGCCGCCGGTTCCGCGTCGCCACGCGCCCAGATCACCAGCAGCAGGTCGCTGGGCACACCCCGCCCGCGCGGATCGATCGCCAGGCCGGTGTACTTCAGCTGCTGGCCGAGGGTGAGGTCCTCGCTCGGTGGCACCTCGGTGGCCGGCCGCGCCACGACGGTGATCTGGACCGGTTCGGCCGGGAGGTCGGCGGAGACGACCCGGTCCCCCGCCGGCAGCCCGTCAGGGGCGAAGGCCGTCAGGGTCACCGGCCCGCGCCGGTCGGCGGGATCGGGCAGGTCGAGCGCGAAGGCGCCGTCGCGCTCGACGACCGCACCGCGGCGTCCGGCCACGAAGACGGCCTCGGCGGCGTCGACGGTGAGCCGCTCCTCGAACCGGGCGCTGACCGCGTAGCCGGTGAAGTCGCGCACGCCCGTCGCGTCGAGCGTGCCGCGCAGCAGCGTTGCCATCTCGTCCTCCTACGCGTCCGGGGTGCTGAACGTGACGCCGGTGGAGACGAGGGGCAGGCCGGCGTATCCGATCTTCAGCTCGTCGCCGTCGGTCGGCGCGGTGGTCAGGAAGCCGAGCACGACACCCTCCTCCAGGGTCGGCATCAGGCCCTGCACTTCCTGGGGCCCCAGCTCCGCGACCATCGGGGTGCCGCCGAAGACGAGGCCGCTGCCGTGGATGACGACCCGCATCACCCAGTCCGTGGGCAGCGGCGTGGTGATGGTTTCGAAGTCAGCGCTCTCAACCTGCATGGCGAGCTCCTAGTGCCGGACGAGCTGGATGGAGTCGAAGAACAGGTGCCGGAGCATGCCGGGCGCGGCCATCAGGCCGACCTCCGCGATCTGATCCTTTTTGATGCCGGTGAGCGCGGCCACCGGGAGCGTCATGGTTTCCAAGCGCAGGACGGTGGAGCTTCCCACTGTCCAGTGCCAGACGGGTCGGCGGGGAACGAGCGGTCCGCTGAGGGTCGACGCGGCGATCGTCATGCTCGCCCTGTCCCGGTCGGTGATGACCACACTGAAGTCCGGCAGTTGTCCGGCGTCGATGGTGTCCTGGCTAGTGAAGTCGTAGTCCGCGCACACCCGGAACGTCAACGCGTTGTAGTTCGTCCAGTCCGACTCCGACCCCGGTGGCAGCGCGATGGAGTACGCCACGCCGGACGTCACCGGTGGCTCCAGAACCAGGACCGTGGTCACGTGGTTCGTCTCCTTGTCCAGCAACCGGGTGCCGATCACGACGTCCGGGAACGGGTAGATGAAGCCACCGGTGAGGGTGCGGGGCTTGCCTGGGTCCTCCATGTCGTCGAGGACCTGGATCTGTTCGCCGAACGACCACTGCAACGACACCCCCGCGCCGAGGGTGTTGGTCGCGGTGCCGTTGAAGAGCCCCTTCGGCTTCGCGTCGCCGAGCAGCCGCCATCGGAACAGCCCGCCGATGTACTCGTCGGCGAGCTTCTCGTGATCCGTGTCGGAGAGGAGACTCGCGTTCGGGAGCAGCGCCTTGTCATCGCCAGCTTTGAACCACTCCGAGTTGAACCGGTTGTGGTTGCAGTGGTCCATGAAGACCATCGCCCTGTTGCAGGTGGCGCGATCGTAGTGGCGGAAGCCGGTCCCGATGACCTCCCTGGCACCTCTCCCGCCAGCCACGTCGCCGTCGAGTGCGCCGTAGACGACCGCGAAGAACGGGGTGTCGCTCGTGGTGAGCGTCACCGCCTCGGGGTGTCCGAACGCGTGGTCGGTCGGGGCGAGTGCGCACACCGCCTGGATGCCGTACCTGGTGGATGCCGTGCGTACGCTGTTCTTCCGAGCGGCCCGGATCACCGCGTCACCGCCCCGCGAGTGCCCCATCAGCGCGACCCGGTCGAAATCCAACCGCCGGTGCAGTTGCGACGACGGGTCCGCGTCCAGGTTCCGCAACGCGTCCAGCGCGCCGAGCACCATCTGCGCCCGCATTTCGATCTTCGCGTCGAAGAGGTTGGCGGCGTTGGTGTCGACCGAGACCGAGACGATCCCGTGTCGGGCCAACTCGTCCTGCACGCTCTGGTAACCGTTCAGGCTCGGAATGAGCGTGCCGGGGACCGTGTACTGCCCGTGCACGATGACCGCCACCGGCAACCGCCCGGTCCCCGCGACCCGCCGAGGCGTGGACGGGTCGGCCGGGTACACGATCCGCAGCCGCCGCTCGACGGTGTACCTCGCCTCGTCGAGCGGGTCCTGCTTGACCACCCCGAGGGCTTCGGCATCGGCAAGACGAGTACCGAGGAGGGCCTCCAGGAGGTCGTAGGTGTCGAGCACGTAGGGGGTCATGCTCGTGCGCGACGGCTCCACGATCACCGCCTGCCGGATCTGCTCGCGCAGCTCGAGGGGCGGCGACGGCGTGAACCCGCCGCCGACCACACCTCGGTCGTCCGCGAAGCTCACCTCCACCGTCTCGCTGGGGCTGGTCACCTTGATGTCGGCCTTCGCGCCCTGCGCCGCCTTGTCGATCACGCCGTCGACAACCGGGTCCGTGGTCGGGTTCTGCGCGCCCGGCCGCGGCTCCCCGACCAGCCCGCGCAGCGCGGACGTGGCCAGATCCTGCGCCTCGCTCTGGCTGAGCAGGCCGTCGCCCCGCGCCTGGTTGATGCGGTCCAGCATCCGCTCCGCGTTGCGACCGAGCTCCTGCTGGCTGGCGAGCTTCGCCGCCTCGTCACCGAGCGCCGCGGCGGCCGACAGTGACGCCTCGAACGCGGCCGCCGCGTTGCGCTGGGTGCCCTCCAGCCCGGTGACGTCCTGGAACAGTCCCGGCTTCGACAGCAGCTCGAAGGCGGCCCGGAGGCCAACCGGATCGGGCACCGCGGGAGCGTTCTGGATCTGCACCAGTGGCGCCGGCAGCGGGGTCGGGGTGAGGTCCGGCTCTTCGCCGGCCCGGCTCTCGGTGGAGACGGGGGAAATCTCCGGCAGCTCGAGCTGACCGTCGGTGCTCCACCGCCAGTAGCGGGTGTCATCGACGCTCTCGCAGGCGTTGCACGAACCGGCGACGGCTTCGGCGAAGACGCCACGGGTCGGCACGCTGACCCGCAGTGGCGGCGCGGGCGGGGCGGCGTAGGCGTTGACCAGCGGCACGGGGGCCACGTCGCCGCCGGCCTCGGTGAGGGTGGGGTCGAGCCGCAGCCCGGGCGCCACCGGCAGCACCAGACTGTTCCCGACGATGCCGATGACCTGGTTGCTGCACAGGCTGGCCACGCTGCGGCCATCCAACCCCGGCACCTCGACCGCGTCGAGCAGCATGTACCGGCGCTGCGCGTCCAGGCTCATCCAGATCGCCTGGTGGTAGAACTCGAGGTGGTCGTTGAGGTGGGCGACCAGCAGGTCGGCCAGCTTCACGTCCTCCTGCCGAGGGTTACGCAGCTCGCTCTGGGACAGCGGCGCGGCGACCACGACCGCGTCGCCGAGCTTGATGTCGTCGATGATCCGGGCGTCGTCGAAGAGCACGGCCGACAGGTGCGGCGCCCGGTAGCGCAACCGGCCGGAGTGCACGATCACCTGAGCGTCGGGCGGCAGCGGCGGGCCGTCGTACCAGATCTTGACGTGCGCGATGTCGTCGCGCGGGACGCTCGGGACCGCGCCGGCCTGGTTGACGGTGACGTAGAGCGGCACGCTCTCGGCGTAGCGCGACACCAGGGTGGCGTCGACCGGCACCTCGGACTCGCCGCCGTCCGGCCCGACGAACGCCAGGCGCAGCCGCTGCACCAGACGCTCGGCGATGCCGGGCGCGATCTCGGTACGGAAGATCCGGTCCCGCTCGCGCGCGGTCCGCTCGTTCAGCTTGGCGGTGAACAGCTCCAGGGTGTCGACGTTCAGGAACGGCGCCAGCGGCTGCCACATGTCGACCTGGTATCTGCCGTCGGCGGCGTCGCGGGGACGGGGCAGCAGGAAACTGATCCGCAGCTCGCCCTCGATCGACTCGGGTGCCTCCTCGCTGTAGCGGGCCACCGGAAAGTCCCAGCCCACCCAGTTGTCGGCGATCCGCTCGATGGCGTCGAAGCCGCCACGCAGCTCGCTCCTACGGAGGAAGCGTCCCAGCACCTCGCGCCAACGCAGCGCCTTCGCCCGGTCGAACGGTGCCAGCGGCAGGGGCACGAACAGGCACTCCCGCACGTCCGCCAGCTCATGGGTGACCAGGAAGTGCCGCAACACCTCGAAGTACTCGACCGTCATCGCGTGGCACCGGTTGTAGTTGGCCACCACCTCGGTCTCGGCCCGCAGCGTCTCGCCCTGGCTGACGCTCTGCACCACCGACGAGCGCTGGCTGCGCAGCGCCGAACTGCGCTGGGACACCCGGTCACGCAACTGCTGCATCGAGTCGGCGGCGAACGTCCGCGCGGCGTCCTGCCAGGACAGGGAACTGGACCCGCTGGTGCCGCCGGCGACGCCGCCGAAGATGCCGAAACCACTGCCGATGAAACCCGCGCCGATCCCGCCGGCGACCCCCCAGGTGGTGTTGCGCGAGCCGGCCGCGACCTCCTCGTGCAGGTCGGTGCCGACCATCTCCAGCACGGCCCGGTCGCGGCTGAGCAGCGCGTCGAGGTGCTCCTCGTACTCCAGCCGCTCCTCCCGGGCCGACGACGTGCGCCGGTCCCAGTCGACCACCGCGACCTGGCGGCGCTGTCCGGGCGCGAGCGGCAGCGAGTAGAGCAGGTCGCCGAGGGAGTACCCGTCTGCGCGCCAGACCTCGCGGATCTGCAGCAGGTGGCCGTACGCGATGTCCACCGCGGGGTGGATCCTGGGCGTGTAGTCCCAGTCGATGGCGTGCTCCGCGTCGAGGACCGTCCGGCCGGACGCCGTCTGCAATCCGGCGTCGATCATGTCCGTGGTCGCGGTCACCTCCGACAGCCACGCCGCGCGCGTGATCGCGGCGACGCTCGGCGGCCGGTCGGTGCGGACCAGCGAACGCGCCGCGTGCACGTCGAGGGTGAGGTTCGTGGTCTGCAGGGCCACCGACGTCGGCCGGGTCAGCCCGAGGGCCTGCGACGCGATCGACACGCCGAGCAGGTCGGCGAGCAGGTCCGACGGAACGGCCCGGCGGGGGTTCAGGGTCAGCCCGGCGACGCGCGGCTCCGAGGTCCGTACGACCTGGAAGTAGGCGAACTCCTCGATGACCCGGTTCGGCATCGTGAGATCGACACAGCCACCACCCAGGTCCTGTGAGAACGCCTCCGGGCTGCCGGTCAGGTCAGCCTGGTCCGGCATCCGCGGCGGCGTCGCGGAGCAGCCGCAGTCGTCGTCCGGCATCTCGTCGTCGTCAAGGCCGACGACCAGCAGGATCGCCTGCGGCAGCCGGCCGTCGGCGGCCAGTGGCACAGGCTGCCGCGCTCCCCCGGCAACGCTGCCGGAGGCCGAGGCCAGCACGTCGTCGACCCAGTCCGCGCCGAACCGACCGTCGGACCGGGTGGCGGTGATGACCAGGGGCCGGGCCGGTCGGCTGTCACCACCACTGTCGGGCTCGGCTGCGGGGTCGACGCCCCAGATCACCACCGGCAGGTCGGGCGGAACCCGCCGGCCCTCCTGGTCGACGACCTGGCCGGTGATCCGGGTGCGGGCACCCAGGTTCGGCTCGTCGCTGGGCACGACCTCGACCCGGTCGACAGTCTGGACCCGCAACCGCAGTGGTTTGGTCACCTGCTCCAGCGAGCGCCGCAGCCGGTGCACCTCGACGCCGGTCGCGGCCGCCACGGAAATCTCGACCGGGTCGACCGGGACGCCGTCCGGCGTGACCTCGATCCGGAACTCGCCGTCGGCGGGCAGCCGCGCCGAGCCGACGACGGGGAACCGGAGCACCTCGTCGCCGAGCGTCCGTTCGGCCCGGAGACTGACTTGCACGCGGTAGCCCGCTACCGACCCTCCGGTCGCCCGGGGCCGGACTGTGCCGTGCACGACGAGTATCTCGGCCATCGTGACCTCCGCGCAGCGTCGGTGGCGATCGCGTCAGGCCGACTCCGGTCGTGTCTCGCCATGCCGGGTATCTGCCGGCTACCGCCGACGCCATGCCGGGCAGACAAGGGATGAGCAGCACATTCGCGTCTCGCAAGGCTCATCGTCCGCCGCCCCGAAGGGTAGGTAAAGCCATCGGTCGAGTCAGATCACGGACCGACGCCCGCCGGCCGTCCCGCGTCGACGACCGGCGGACGGACCTCATCTGATCTCGGACGTCGTCCACCGTGCGGAGGCGTTGGTGACAGGCACGGTGTCACCAACCAACGTGGTCAGCGCCTGCGCGTCCCGCAGCGCGCTCGTACCGACCCAGACCTCGACGTCACCAGGCTCCACGACCCGGGTGAGCGCGCGGTCCGAGAAGGCCAGACGCGTCGTGGGCACCGTCAGCTCGACCGTGACCGACTGGCCGGGCTCCAGATGGACCCGCCGGTATCCGAGCAGCTGCGCCACCGGCCGGGTCACCGAGGCAACCAGGTCACAGCCGTAGAGCTGGACCACCTCGTCGCCGACGATCGCACCGGTGTTCGTCACGCGTACGGTCACGGGCAGCGCCCCGTCGGTCGGCACCGTGGCCGGCACGGCCAGGTCGGTGTACTCGAACGTCGTGTAGGACAGGCCGTGGCCGAACGGTGCCGCGGGCGTCGTCGGCAGGTTGGTCACCTCGCTGCCCTCGCCGAGCGCCGGGTGCAGGTACGAGTACGGCTGCGCCCCGGCCGACCGGGGCAGGCTGACCGGCAGCCTGCCGGACGGGTTGACCCGCCCGGAGAGCACGCCAGTGATCGCCCCGGCGCCCTCCTCACCGGGGAAGAACGCCTGGACCACCGCCGCGCAGCGCTCCAGCGCCCAGTCGACCGCGTACGGCCGGCCGGTGAGCAGCACGAGGACGACCGGTGTGCCGGTCGCCAGTACGGCCTCGACGAGTTCGCGCTGGACGCCCGGCAGCTCCAGGTCGTCCCGGTCGCAGCCCTCACCGACCGTGCCGCGCCCGAAGAGGCCGGCATGGTCGCCGACGACCAGTACGGCGACCTCCGCGGCGGCCGCCGTGGCGACGGCCTCGTCGAAACCGGACCGGTGGTCGTCGTCCACGTCGCAGCCACGCGCCCAGGTCACGAGATCGCCGCCGAACTCGACGCGCATCGCGTCGAGGACCGTCGGGACCTCGATACCGGTCTCCACTGCGGGATGCTGGACGAGCACGTGGTTGAGGAAGGAGTAACACCCGAAGAGCGCACCCTGCCGGTCGGCGTTCGGGCCGATGACCGCGACGCGCCGGCCCGCTGGCAGCGGAAGCGCGTCCCGGTTGGAGACCAGGATGATCGACTCCTCGGCGAGGCGGCGTGCGATCGCCCGGTGCTCGGGCGAGTCGAGCTCGACCGCCTGGGTCGGCTCGTCGGTGAACGTGGCGTCGAGCAGCCCGAGTTCCAGCTTCTGGCGCAGGACCCGCAGCACCGCCCGGTCGATGAGCGCCTCGTCGAGCTTGCCGGCCTTCACCGTCTCCCGCAGGGTGAGGTAGGCGTCGCCCGTCGGAAGCTCGACGTCGAGTCCGGCGGTCAGCGCCTGCACGGCCGCCTCCGCGTGGTCGCCTGCCACGTGGTGCAGCAGGTTCAGGAATGCCACCCCGTAGTAGTCGGCGACCACCGTGCCGTCGAAGCCCCACCTGTCCCGCAGCACGCCGGTGAGCAGTGTCGGATCGGCGGCGACAGGCACGCCGTCGATCTCGGCGTAGGAGTGCATGACGGAGCGTGCGTTGCCGTCGAGGATCGCCATCTCGAACGGGAGGAGCAACACGTCGGCGAGTTCCCGCGGGCCTGCGTGCACCGGGGCGAAGTTGCGCCCGGCGCGTGAGGCGGAGTAGCCGACGAAGTGCTTCAAAGTGGCGTGCACCCCCCGCGACTGCAGGCCACGCACGTACGACGTGCCGAGGGTGCCGACCAGGTAGGGGTCCTCGGAGATGCACTCGTCGACCCGGCCCCAGCGCGGGTCACGGATCACGTCGAGCACCGGGGCAAGACCCTGGTGGATGCCCAGGGCCCGCATCGACGCCCCGATCGCCTCAGCCATCTCGGTGACGAGGTCGGGATCGAAGGCGGCTCCCCACGCCAGCGGAGTGGGGAAGGTGGCCGCCTTCCACGCCGAGAGGCCGGTGAGGCACTCCTCGTGGACGATCGCCGGTATGCCGAGCCGGGTGCCGGTCACCAGGTCCGACTGGAACTTCCACAGCCAGGACGCGCGTGCGGCGGCGTCGACCGGGCGGGTGCCGTAGGGCCGGGTGAGGTGGCCGAGCCCGTGCCGGGAGAAGTCCTCGAGCTTGGCGCTGTCGCCGAACTCGCCCTGCAGGGGCGCGACGGCCTCGCCGTCCTCCTTCTCCCAGAAGCCGACGAGCTGCGCGACCTTCTCCTCGATCGTCATCCGGCCGAGCAGTTCCCGGACGCGCGCCTCACCGTCCTGCCCGTCCCGGCGGTCGTGGTCCGGAACTGCCTGGACCGGAGCCGACGTGCCCACCGCATCGCGGACCTCAGTCATACCGTGCTTCCCCTTTTTTGCTCATGCCGCTGCTGCTCATCCCTTGACCGCACCCTGCAGGCCACCGACGATCTGCTTTTCGGCGAACGTGAAGAAAAGAAGTGCCGGCAACATCGCCAGCGAGGTGAAGGCGAGGATTCCCGCGGTGTCCGAGGTGTACTGGCTCGAGAAGTTCTGCACGCCCAGCGGCAGGGTGTGCAGCCCGGCGTCGCCGAGCACGAGCAGCGGCAGGAGGAATGCGTTCCAACTCGCCACGAACGCGAGGACGCCGACGGTGACGAGCGCGGGTCGCGACAGCGGCAGCATGATGCGCCAGAGGAACCCGAGCCGGCCGGCACCGTCGATCGCGGCGGCGTCCTCAAGCTCGCGGGGTACCGCGGAGAGGAACGGACGCAGGATCACGATCGTGAGTGGCAGCTGGAAGGCGACCTGCGGGAGGATCACCGCGTAGTAGGAGTTGATCAGGTTCAGGTCGCGCAGCATCAGGTAGAGCGGCAGGATCGCCGCCCCGGCCGGGAAGAGCAGGCCGAGGGTGAAGAAGGTGTAGAGCCCCTCACGCCCGCGGAAGGTGTATCGGGCGAGCACGAATGCGGCGCAGACGCCGAGCACCACCACGCCGAGCGTCGTACCCAGGGCGATCACGGCGCTGTTGAACGCCTGCTGCCAGAAGTCGCTCTGCGTCAGCACCCGGGCGTAGTTGTCGAAGACCCACGGGTCGGGCAGGCCGGCCGGGTCCGCGATGATCTGCGGGGTGGTGCGGAAGCCTCCGACGATCACGTAGACCACGGGGGTGATCGACACGGCCGCGACCGCGAGCGCCAGCACGTAGGTGAGCGGGGTGCTCCACGCCACCGGGCGGCCGGACGGCGACGGAACGGGATTGACGGCCACGGTCAGTTCACCCTTCCGGTGATGGCGCCCTCGATGTCCCGGCGGAGGAGGAAGCGCTGGAACAGCAGTGCCGCGACGAACGAGATGACGAACAGGATCACGGCCACCGCGTTGCCGTAGCCCCACAGCCGGGCGAAGAAGCCGTTGTCCACCATGTACGTCGCCATGGTGGCCGAGGCGCCGAGCGACCGCACCGCGGGCACCGAGGTCACCCAGATCACGTCGAAGACCTGCAGCGACCCGATCATCGACAGGAACATCCAGATCCGGATCGTCGGGCCCAGCAGCGGGAGCGTGACGTGGCGCTGGGTCTGCCACCAGCTCGCGCCGTCGATCGCGGCGGCCTCGGTCAACTCGGGCGGAACGTTCGACAGGCCGGCGAGCAGCAGGATGATGGCGAACCCGACGTACTTCCAGGTGAGGACGAACAGCAGCGTCCAGATGACGACGTCGAGGTCGGCGAGCCACGCCTGCACCAGGCCGCCCAGCCCCAGCGACCGCAGCAGCGCGTCGACCGAACCGCCGCCGGTCAGCAGCAGCTTCCACATGATGCCGACGGTGACCTCGGCGAGCACGTAGGGCACGAACACCAGCAGCCGGAACACGGTGCGCCCGCGGAAGCGGCGGTTGAGCAGCAGGGCCACGCCCAGGGCGATCGGGCCCTGGAGCACGAGTGACCCGACCACGATGATGGCGTTGTTGCGCAGCGCGTCGAGGAAGATCGGGTCCTGGAAGGCGAGCACGTAGTTGTCGAGGCCGACGTAATCGGTGGGCGGCCCGACCCCGCGCCAGCGGAAGAGGCTGTAGTAGACCGCGAAGCCCATCGGCACGAGCACGAACATCACGTACACGACAATCGCGGGCGTCGTGAGCCCGATGATCTCGTACCACTTGCGTCTGGTCTCGGCCGCGCGGGAGGACGGGCGCCGCGCGGCCGGGGGGCCCGCCGGCGGCGCGAACGCACCGCCGGCGGGGTTGAGGGTCGGGTTGGTGGAGGTCACTTCTTCGCGGCCGCCTTCATCGCCGAGACGACCTGCTCAGGGCTGCCGTTGCCGGCGAAGATGGCGACGATCGCGTCGTTCATCGCGTTGCCGACGGTGCTGCCGAAGGCCGTGTCCAGCCAGAGCTGCACGTAGGTCGCGCCGGACGTGGCCTCCAGGATGGACTTCAGCGAGGGGTCCGCGATGCCGGCCTCCGCGCCCTTGGCGACGGGCAGGCCGGTGCCGGTCTCGGCGTAGCCCTTCTGCACCTCGGGGCTCACGATGTACTTGAGGAACTCGACGCACTCGGCCGGGGCGTTCTTGGCGCAGGAGAACCCGTCGCCGCCGCCGAGGGCCGCCTTCGGGTCACCCGCGGAACCGGAGATCGCCGGTACCGGGAACCAGCCGAGGAACTTCTTGACCGCCGCCGGGTCCTCGGCGGCCGTGTCCAGGGTGCCCCGGTTCCAGTCCCCCATCAGCTCCATCGCGGCCTTGCCGTTGGCGAGCAGGCCGTTCGCGCTGGTCGGGTCGTTCTGCCCCGGGGTGGCGATGAAGTTGGGCTGGAACGGCTTGGTGTCGATGAAGGCCTTCAGGTCCTGGCCGGCCTTGACGAAGCACGGGTCGTCGAAGACCAGGTCGACGGACGCCTTCTTCAGCGTGTCGACCGAGCAGGCGCGCAGCGCGAAGTTGTACCACCAGTGCGCGGCGGGCCACTTGTCACCGGCACCCAGGGCGATCGGGATGACGTTGATGGCCTTGAGCTTCGCGACCGCGTCGTTGAGCTCCTCGAACGTGGTCGGCGGTGTGGTGATGCCCGCCTTGGCGAACAGGTCCTTGTTGTACCAGATGCCCTCGATGCCCATCCGGAACGGCAGGCCGTACTGCTTGCCGTTGACCTGCCAGATCTCGGTCGCGCTGCCGATGTTGGCGACCTCCGTCTTGACCTGGTCGGTGATGTCCTTCAGGTAGTCGGCCTCCACCTGCTCGCGCATCTCACCGCCGCCCCACGCCGCGAAGATGTCCGGCGGGTCACTGGTGAGGAGCGCGGCGGGGAGCCGGGTGCGCTGGAGCTGATTGGTCTCGATCGCCTCGATCTGGATCGTGACGGTCGGATGGAGCGCGGAGAAGTCCTTGGCGACCTTCTCCCAGTAGGTCTTGCCGGGCCCGTCCTGGGAGGCGTTGTGCCACCAGGTCAGGGTCACCGGGTTCTTGTAGAGCTCGCTCTCGGCGGGCGCTTCGTCCTCGCCGCCATTACAGGCGGTTACAAGAAGTGCGCTGGTCAGGAACAGCGCTAGGACGGCGCCCGCACGGCGCTTCATCGCCATCGGTGTCTCCTCGACTGGTCAGTCGCGATACTCGGCTGCTTGGTGGCCGAGTTTTACAGCCGTGTAACTCAGTGTCAATCGTTATCGATAACGTTTTCGAATCTCCGGTGACGGGCTCCAGGGGGCCCTCTATCATCGTCGGCGTGGCGTTTGCGCAGCGTGTCAAGATGTCGGACGTGGCCCGTACGGCCGGCGTCTCGGTGGCGACCGTGTCCAAGGTCGTGAACGGCCGGTACGGCGTGGCAGAAGCGACCGTGGAACGCGTCCAGCAGGTGATCCGCCAGCTCGGGTACGAAGCCAGCCTGGGGGCACAGAGCCTGCGCAGTCACCGCACGAACGTGCTGGGCATCCTGGTCGCCGAGTTCGAGCCGTTCTCGACCGAGCTGCTCAAGGGGGCGTCCAGGGAGGTCGCCGGCACCGGCTACCAGCTGCTGGCCTACTCCGGCGGCGACGGCGACGGCGCGGCCATCGGCTGGGAGCGCCGGTCGCTGGCCCGCCTGTCCGGCACCCTCATCGACGGGGCCGTGATCGTCACGCCGACCGTGGTCGAGACCAAGCAGGGCTTCCACGTCGTGGCCGTCGACCCCCACACGGGCCCGTCCGGCCTGCCGACCGTCGACTCCGACAACTTCGCCGGCGCCGTGCTCGCCACCGAATACCTGCTGTCGCTCGGCCACCGCCGTATCGGGCACATCAGCGGACGCCCCGACCTCGAGTCGGCCCGCCTGCGCGAGGCGGGCTTCCGCAAGGCCATGGCCGATGCCGGCGTGGCGGTGGACGAGCGGCTCGTGCGCGTCGGCGGCTTCCGGACCGAGAGCGCCGCCGGCACGGCCGCGGAGCTGCTCGCACTCCCCGACCGGCCGACCGCGATCTTCGCCGGCAACGACCTCTCCGCCATCTCCACCATGGACGTCGCCCGGCGCATGGGCCTCACGGTGCCCGACGACCTGTCCGTCATCGGCTTCGACAACGTCCCGGAGTCGGCGCTGGTCGACCCGCCGCTGACGACCATCATGCAACCGCTGCAGCGCATGGGCGCCGAGGCACTGCGCCTGCTCGTCGACCTGATCGCCGGCGTCGAGCGCGACACGCACATCCGGCTGCCCACCGAGCTGGTCGTCCGCGCCTCCTGCCGCCCCTTCGACCCTGCCGCGCAGCGCAGCCTGCCCGTGTCCCCCGACGCCGCGACGGCGGGTGGCTGAGGTCGTGGCGTAGCTCCGGGACGGCGGCGGGGCCGCACGACCTGCTGACGTACGAAGGCCCGTGCGGCCCCGCCTCCGCCACTGACTCACCGGCGCGGCTTGTGCGGGACGCGCGGCAGGACGTACGGCGGGCCGGCGTAGATCAGGTCGGCCTTCAACTCGTGGTACGCCCGCTTGGGCTGGTAGTTCTCGTCGTAGATGGTGGCCAGGCCCTCCGGCGGGTTGTTGAACCAACCGGGAACCCAGGAGTGCTTGTCGGTGAAGCCCCAGACGGTGAACGACAGGCAGTGCCGGTCGGCCAGGCAGGCGCGCAGCAGCACGCTGAAGTTCGCCGCGGACGCCTGCAGCCGTGGATTGATCTCGGCGGAGTCACCAGCCTGGACCCCCTCGGTCAGTTGGCTGCGCACGTCGACCTCGGTGAACGCGGTGGCCAGGCCCAGCCCGGAGAACTTCTTCAGCGCCGCCGCCACCTGGAGGGTGTCGTAGTTGCCGTACTGGGTGCCGAGGTGGCCCTGGCTGCCGACGCCGTCGATGGGCACGCCCTCGGCCCGCAGTCGCCGGGCCATGTCGTAGACGAACTGGGTCTTGTCGTTGGTCGGGTCACCTGAGCCGAACGCCTCGATGTTGTAGTCGTTGTAGAACAGCAGCGCCTTCGGATCGGCGGCGCGCGCCCAGCGGAAGGCGTCGGCGATGTAGCCGGGCCCGAGGTGCTGCGCCCAGAAGCCCTTGTAGTGCAGGGCCGGCGGGTTGTCCCACGGGTCGCTGACGGCCTCGTTGACGACGTCCCACTGCCAGATCTTGCCCTTGTAGCGGCTGACCACCGTCGTGATGTGCCTCTACAGCAGGCTCCGCAGCTCCTCCTTGCTGATCGAGCCGTCGGCGACGCCGCTGGTCAGCCAGCCCGGCAACTGGTTGTGCCAGACCAGCACGTGACCGCGTACGCGTTGGTGGTTCTGGCGGGCGAAGGTCACGAGTTCGTCGGCCGGCCCCCAGTTGTAGGTGCCCCGGGCGGGCTCCAGGCTCTCCCACTTCATGGCGTTCTCGGCGGTCACCGAGGAGAATTCCGACGCGGCGATCTGGCGGTACCGCGGGTCGGCGGGGTCGTTGAGGGCGGCCAAATCGACCGCGGTGCCGATGTGGAGGCCGTGCCGCAGACCGAGCGTACGCAGGCTCTGGTCGGCCGGGTCGAACGGACGGCTCGCCGTGGCGGGCAGGGCGTTGAGCGCCGCGACGGTCGCGACGGCGAGCGCGCCGGTGGCTATCCACCGTCTCAACTTCATGGGCGTTCCTTTCGGGCGGACCGTGGACCGGCGCCGAGGATCAGGGGCGGAGTTCGCGCTGGTGCCGGGCCTGGCGGTCGCAGGGTGGGTGGGGTGGGCACGGGCCGGTCCGATGGCCGCGACGCCGGAAGTTTCGGAACTTCACCGGAACTTGCTCGAAACGGTAGGAGTCGATGTGTGCGGTGTCAACCAGGAGTTCTGGAGGATCGCTGACGTTGTCTCGGCGCTGACGGAGCCCGGCACGGTGTCGAAACTTTCGAGCTGCCGTCCAGGTAGGACATCGACAGACGGTGCCTGGTGGGACGGCGCAGACCGGCCCGCGTCCGGCGGACGGCCCGGTCGGTGCGGACGGTCCGCGCGTCCCGGCGTCCGTGACGGTTCAGTGTTCGCGGTACGTCGCGTGGTCGAAGTCGGCGTACACCCCGTCGCCGCCGAGGTCCTGCACCCACAGCCCGAGGAACGAGCCGGTGAAACCCCACGCGGCCGGCTCGTCGTCGATGATCAGTGCGGCGTGCTCGTCCGAGAGGATGGTGGCGTCCAACTCGACGGGGAGGTGCCGCCAGCCGTCGCCCAGGTCGTAGCCGAACCGCAGCACCGGCCCGTCGAAGTCGACGCGCAGGCCGACGCGGCCGGTGGCGCCGGCGTCGACGGTGAGCTCCGGGTAGGTGGTCCGCCTGCCGGTGTCCGAGCTGAGCAGTTCCAGCACCACCCGGCCGTCGTCGGCCCGGGTCAGGTAGAGGTAGTACCAGTTCAGGGTGTTGTAGTAGCCGGTGATCCCGGCCAGGTGCCGGTGGTCGATCGGGTCGAACTCGACCACCGTCTCCAGCGAGCAGCGCGCCGCCCCGGCCCGCCGGGCGACCAGACTCGGTGTCTGCTTACCGACCGGGGACTGGCCGCCGTAGACGCGCAGGTGCGAGGGGCGGGCCCGCAGGTCGACCCAGTCGGTGGTCGCCGGGCGGCGCAGCGTGGACCACGAGGTGGCAAGCTGCGGCGCGTCGAAGTGGTCGGTGGCGGGCTCGCCCGGCCATGGGTGGGCGGGCAGGTCCGGGGCGGGGATCTCGGTGGCGGGCACGCCGTCGGGAATGCTGGGCCAGCCGCCGCGGGACCAGTCGACCTTCTGGATGGCGGTCTCCCGCCCCAGGACGCAGTTGCCCAGCGGAGTGTAGGGACGCCCCACGAGGTGGGCGAGGTACCAGTCCCCCTGCTGGGTCCGCACCAGACAGCCGTGACCGGCCTTCTGCAGCGCGAGGTCCGGCCGGCCGACGGAGGTGAGCAGCGGCCCGTCCGGGTGGACCTGGTAGGGGCCGTGCAGGTTCCGCGAGCGGGCGACGGTGACCTGGTGCTCCCAGCTGGTGCCGCCCTCGGCGGTGACCAGCCAGTACCAGCCGTCGTGGCGGTAGAGGTGGGGCGCCTCGGTCAGGCCGGCGTCCGTACCGCTGAAGATGATCTTTGCTTCCCCGACCAGTCGCCGCCGGGCGCGATCGTACCGCTGGATCTCGATGCCACCGAACCGGTCGCGTCCCGGCCGCCAGTCGGCGCTCATGGACAGCAGCCAGCTGGAGCCGTCCTCGTCGTGGAAGAGCGAGGCGTCGAAGCCGTGCGCGTGCAGTGCGACCGGATCCGACCAGGGGCCGGTGATGTCGGGCGCGGTGGTGAGGAAGTTCTGCGCGTCCCAGTAGCCGCTGGCGAAGCTGGCCACGTCGCTGTAGACCAGGTGGAACAGGCCGTCGTGATAGGACAGGTCGGGTGCCCACACCCCGTTCGAGTCGCCGCACCCGCGTAGGTCCAGCAGGCGGCGCTCGGTGATGATCCCGCCCAGCGCCCGCCAGTGCACGAGGTCCCTCGAGTGGTGCACGCGCACTCCCGGGTACCACTCGAAGGTTGAGGTGGCCAGGTAGTAGTCGTCGCCCACGCGCAGGATCGACGGGTCCGGGTGGAATCCGGTGAGGACGGGGTTGCTGATCGACCGGGCGGTGGTCACCTCTGCGATCTCGGTCGACATGTTCGACTCCTTCAGGGTCTACTCCCGGCATTTTTCCGGAATCCGGGCGCCGGGCAGGTCAGAATTCCGCCCACCGTAACGGCTTGAGTCCAGATGCGAACAGACCCTTGACCGGTGACGCCCACGTCATGACGCGCCCGCCATCACGCCGGAAGGCACCGGCTGGAAGTCGAAACTTTCGGTCCCCCGGATCTCCCGGCGAATCGCTGCTGGGTCTGGCCGGCGTCGGCGCCGACGCACTCCTGCTCGGCGCCTCGGCGAGGACGAGCCTGCAGTAGCCCTGGCGCGGGCCGCGGCATCTTGCGACGCTTGCGGTTGTGTATGACTACGACCTGTTGGTGCTGGGCTCCGGACCCAGCGGCCAGAAGGCCGCGATCGCCGCCGCGAAGCTCGGCAAGCGGGTCGGCATCGTGGACCGGCGCGACATGATCGGTGGGGTCTGCATCAACACCGGCACCGTCCCCTCGAAGACGCTGCGCGAGGCCGTGCTCTACCTCACCGGCCTGACCCAGCGGGACCTGTACGGCAGCAGCTACCGGGTCAAGGAGGAGATCACGGTCAGCGACCTGGCCGCCCGAACCCAGCACGTGATCAGCCGACAGACGGACGTCATCCGCAATCAATTGGCCCGCAACCGGGTCGCGATGGTCACCGGCACGGGACGGTTCGCGGACCCGCACGCGGTCTGGGTCGACGGCGGCTCCGGGCGCGAGTCCAGAATCACCTTCGACAAGATCATCATTGCTGCGGGTACCCGCCCCGCCCGCCCGGACAGCGTCGACTTCGACGACCGGACGATCGTGGACTCGGACGGCGTCATCAACCTCCAAGCCGTACCCCGCAGCATGGTCGTGGTCGGCGCCGGCGTGATCGGCATGGAGTACGCCTCCATGTTCGCCGCGCTCGGCACCAAGGTGACCGTGGTGGAACGCCGCGACCGGATGCTCGAGTTCTGCGACGAGGAGGTCGTCGAGTCGCTCAAGTACCACCTGCGCGACCTGTCCGTGACGTTCCGCTTCGGTGAGGAGGTCGCCGCGGTGGAGAAGCACCAGACCGCGGCGCTGTGCATCCTCAAGAGCGGCAAGAAGATCGTCGCGGACACGGTCATGTACTCGGCCGGCCGCCAGGGCCAGACCGACGACCTCGCGCTGGAAGCCGCCGGCCTGGAGGCGGACACGCGCGGCCGGATCGCGGTCGACGCGAACTACCGCACCGCGGTGGACAACATCTACGCGGTCGGTGACGTGATCGGCTTCCCCGCGCTGGCGTCCACGTCCATGGAGCAGGGCCGGCTCGCCGCCCAGCACGCCTGCGGCGAGCCGGTCCGCGCGATGCACGAGTTACAGCCGATCGGCATCTACACGATTCCGGAGATCAGCTTCGTCGGGAAGACCGAGGAAGAGCTGACCGACAGCTCAACCCCGTTCGAGGTGGGCATCGCGCGCTACCGCGAGCTGGCCCGCGGGCAGATCGTGGGCGACTCGTACGGGATGCTGAAGCTGCTCGTCTCGCCCGACGACGGCCGGCTGCTCGGCATCCACGTGTTCGGCACCGGCGCCACCGAGATCGTCCACATCGGACAAGCGGTGATGGGCTGCGGCGGCACGGTCGACTACCTGGTCGACACGGTGTTCAACTACCCGACCCTGGCCGAGGCGTACAAGGTGGCCGCCCTCGATGCGTCCAACAAGATCCGCAACATCACTCGGATCGACGGTTGACGGGTCTCCGGCACCCGCCTGAACCCCTCCCCTCCCCTACCGCCGGATCACCAGGCAGGGCGGGCACTTCGATTCGGCCCAGGGCAGCGTGAGATCGGCGTAACAGTAGAAGAGCCGGTGCTCCGGGCGGACCCCGACGTACCGTGAAACGGTGCCAACGAGAGACGTGATCACCACCGCCGACCTCGCCGAACTCCGCCGCTCGGCGCTCGGGGCGGCCAATCCGCTCGGCGTCGCCGCCGAGCTGGCCGAGGCGGTGGAGCAGGGCCGGCTGGCCGAGCCGGCTGACGCCGGGGACGCGCTGACCCTGGCCGCCGAGATCGCCGAGATCCGGGTGAGGCTGGACGCCGCGCTCCGGTACGCCGACCGGGCCGTGGCGGCGTACCCGTCCGGGGACGACCCGCGGGCCGGCATCGCCCGGGCGCTGCGGGCGCGGATCCTGTTCCGGTCCGGCGGCCGGGAGGACGAGGCGATGGCGGAACTCACCGCGCTGCGCCCGCTGCTGACCGAGCTACCGGACGCGCCGGCGTACCTCAGCGCGGCGCTGGACGCCGGCGGCCGCACGGCGCTCGCCGAGCAGTGGCTGAGCGAGGCCGTCGACACCCTGCTCGGCGAGCGCGCCACCGCGACCGGGACGCCGGCGGCGGCCGTGACCGCCGTCGAACCGGCGGTGGAGGTCGGCCCGCCGGAGGCGCCCGGTGTCCTCTTCTTCCTGCTGCAACAGCGGCACCGGGTACGCCGGGACCTCAACCTGCCGCACGACCGCAACGACGATCTGGCCGACCGGCTGGAGGCTCGGCTGGTCCGCCGGGCCGAGGAGCGGCAGGCCACCGAGCCCGACCTGCTCTTCTGGCCGCGGGCCGAGTTCGACCGCCTGCTCGCCGAGCAGCCCGCGCTGACCGAGACGTACGGCCCGGACTGGGACGCGCACCGGGCCCGCCTGGAGAAGCAGTTGGTACGGCTGGCCAACGCCGGCGGGACCGGGCTGAGCGTGCTCAGCGGCTCGGTCGACGGGCTGGCCGGCTTCGCCGGCAGACGCGACGGCGACCCAGCGGATGCGGAGATCCGGGCCGGTTACGCGCGGGAGCTCGCCGCCCGGCCCGGCGCGCACATTCCCTGGCCGCCGGAGCGCAACGACGCCTGCTGGTGCGGCTCGGGCAACAAGTACAAGAAGTGCTGCCTGCCGCGCTCGCGTAGCTGACCCGTCCCGCCTCCCGGCGGCTCCCGCAGCCGCCTCCCACCGGCTGCGTGTCCTTCCTCCCTGGCGCGCAGCCGCGATGCGTCCCGGATCCACGATCACGGCGGTGTTGCCCGCATGTGACGGCTGCAGCCTGCGGTAGCGCGCGGGTGTCGACGCGGGCCACCGCGGATGGCGAAGATACGTCAAGTCCGTGCCTCGCCTCGATCATGACGGTCCACCGGGCCCCCGACCGGCCGAGAATCTCCGACGGCGGCGCCAGCCCTTCTCGGCGACCGCCCGGAGGAGGGAACGTCGTCATGTTCAGATCCAGGCGCGGGACAACCCGCGTGACGGCCGGTGTCGCCGCGGCACTGGCCGTGTTGCTCGCACTGCCCACCGGTGGGGCCGTGGCCGCGCCCACCACCCCGGCGGACCCGCTGCGCAAGGTGGACCCCCAGGTACTCGCCCCGGCCCGCGCCGGTGGCAGCACCAGCTTCTTCGTCGAGCTGGCCGAGGAGGCCAAGCTGGACCAGACGGAGCTCGACCGGGCCGGGCGGTCGGCCAACGGCAAGGACGGCCGGATCGCCCGCACGAAGCGGGTCTACGAGGCCAAGGTGGCGCACGCCGAGCAGACCCAGCGCGGGCTCCGCTCGCTGCTGCGGGAGCGTCGCGCCACCTTCACCCCGTACTGGATCGCGAACGTCATCGAGGTCACCGGCGACCTGGACCTGCTGACCGAGCTGGCCGGGCGGGCGGACGTCGCGCGGATCACCGCGATCGGCGGGACCAAACTGGAGGAGCCGGTCCGCACGGCGGGCGCGGCCGACGACACGCAAGTGCCCTGGAATCTCACCTCGATCGGCGCGGACAAGGTGTGGCACGAGTACGGCGCTCGCGGTGCGGGCATCGTCGTCGGCAGCATCGACACCGGCGTGCAGTACGACCATCCGGCGCTGGCCCGCCAGTACCGGGGCAACAACGGTGACGGCACCATCAGCCACGACTACAACTGGTTCGACCCGACCGGGTTCTGCCCGCCGTCGGCGCCCTGCGACAACTACGGGCACGGCACGCACACCGTCGGCTCGGTGCTCGGCGACGACGGCGCCGGTACGGTGACCGGCGTGGCCCCGGGCGCCACCTGGATCGCGGCCAAGGGTTGCGAGTACAACTACTGCACCGACCCGTCGCTGCTCGCCGCCGGCCAGTGGATGCTCGCGCCGACCGACCGCAACGGGCAGAACCCGCGCCCCGACCTCGCCCCCGACATCATCAACAACTCCTGGGGCGGCCCGGACGACGGCGAGACGCACTACGACGAGATCCTCGCCACCTGGGTGGCCGCCGGCATCTTCCCGGTCTTCTCGGTCGGCAACGAGGCGGACGAGGCGCCCGAGCCGTGCGGCACCGCGGGCTACCCGGCCACCAACCCGCTGGCGTACGTCGTCGGCGCGACGGACTCCAACGGCGTGATCGGCGCCTTCTCCAGCCGCGGGCCGGGCCCTGCCGGTGCGGTACGTCCGGACATCACCGCCCCCGGTGTGGGCATCGTGTCCAGTCTGCCCGGCGGCGAGTACGGCTCGGCCGACGGCACCTCGATGGCCGCTCCGCACGTCGCGGGGGCGGTCGCCCTGGCCTGGTCGGCGGTGCCGAATCTGCGCCGGGACGTGGCGACCACCCGCGAACTGCTGGACCGCACCGCGCACGACGTCGACGACCTGCAGTGCGGCGGCACTCCCGCCGACAACAACGTCTACGGCGAGGGTCGCCTGAACGCGTACGACCTGGTGACCCGGGCCTCGACGGCGCAGCTGGGCGGCGTCGTGGTGCAGGCGACCCGCGGCGGGCACCCGCTGCCCGAGGCGCGGATCACGCTCGCCTCCGGCCTGGTCACCCGGACCGCCCGCGCCGACGCGCAGGGCGCGGTCCAGCTGGGCCGGGTTCCGGCCGGCGAGTACACGCTGACCGCGACGTTCTTCGGGCAGCGTACCCAGCGCCGCACGATCACCGTGCCAGCCGACGGCACGGCCGACCTGACCGTGGACCTGTCCGAGTCCGCTGCCTGGCACCCGGTTCAGGGCACGGTCACCGACCCGGCCGGTAAGCCGGTCGTCGGGGCCCGCCTGTCGCTGGCCGGCGAGACGTTCCCGGCCTTCGTCACCGGCGGCGACGGCCAGTACAGCGGGATGCTGCCCGAGGCCGAGTACGACCTGCTGGTCGAGTACGGGCGCTGGCTGGCCCCGAAAACGGTCGCGCTGACCGTGGACGGGGCGGAGACGGTGAACGTGGCGCTCGCCGCCAAGACCGACCGGCACGGGTACGCGGCCGGAGTCGCCGCCGCCAACTGGGTCGACGGCGGTAAGCAGCTCGCGCTCACCGGCGACGCCGCCAGCCGGGGCGTCGACCTGCCGTTCCCGATGACCTTCTACGGCACCACCTACGACCGGATCACCGTGCACACCGACGGTTACCTGACCTTCGGCTCGGACGCCAGGTCGGTCGGCGGCAACGGCCCGCTGCCCGCTCCGGCGGTGTCGGCCGCGGCCGTCTACGCGTTCTGGGACGACCTGGTCCTGGACGACGCCTCGACCGTGCTCACCCGGGTGTCCGGGGCGGCGCCGAACCGACAGTTCCTGGTCAGCTGGCACCGGGCCGCGCTGAAGAGCGCACCGGAGACCCGGGTGGACGTCCAGGTGCGGCTCGGCGAGAACGGCACGGTCACCATCCAGTACCGCAAGCTCGGTGCCGCGTCGGCGGCGACCGGTGCCTCGGCGACGGTCGGCATCGAGGACGCCACCGGCCGCGACGCGCTGACCTACTCCCGGGACGAGCCGGTGCTCGACGCCCGCACCGCGGTGACGTTCCGGGTTCCCGGCCGCGGCCTGCTGCGCGGCACGGTACGCGACGCGAACGACCGCCAACCGCTGGCCGGCGCCACGGTGCGGGTCGAGTCGCCGGACGCGCCGCAGCCGATCACCGCGACCACCGACGCCGACGGCTTCTACCAGTTGGAGGCGCCGGCCGGGGCGGCCACGGTGAGCGCCCTGCAGCCCGGATACGACCTGCCGGCCGCCTCCGTCACCATGGTCGAGACGGAGGTGGTCACGCGTGACCTCGCCCTGCGTACGCCGCTGCTGGTGGCCAACAGGAGCGCGGTTTCGGTGAGCGCCCCGGCCGGGACGACCCGGACCGCGACGGTGACCCTGACCAACCGAGGTGGCCTGCCGGCCACCTGGTTGGCTCGGGAGATCAATTCGGCCACGCCGCCGCCCGGCGTGCCCGGCAAGCTGCTCAGCTCGTTCGCGGTGAACGAGATGTACAACGCATTCGGCGTCGGGTACCGCAACGGCGAGCTGATCGTCTCCAACTCGTACCTGTGGGGGCAGATGCAGCGCTTCTCCACGGACGGCAGGTCACTCGGCAAGGGCGTGCTGGAGATCGGCGGCTGGCCCTCGGACATGGCGTACGTGCCGAGCCGGGACCTGCAGTGCGCGCCGAAGATGTCGTTCGTCGGGGAGCTGCCGATCGTCTGCTTCGACCCCGACACGCTGGAGGTGAAGGAGACCATCACCGGGCCGTGGGCCGGCAAGCTCTACTACGGGCTGGCCTACCGCGCCTCGGACGACACCTTCTACCTCAGCGGGGACAACGTCATCCGGCACCTCGCCGGGTTGTCCCACGCGCAGCCCGGATCGGTGCTCGGGGAATGCACCCCGCCCATCCCGTGGATCACCGGGCTGGCCCTCAACGAGGAACACGACGTGCTGTGGGGCATCAACCAGGACTCCACCGAATCGATCTGGGCCTTCGACCCGCAGACCTGCCAGCCGCTCGCCTCGGTGCCCGACCCCGACCCGAACCCGCTCAGCGGCGCCGGACTCGACCTCGACGAGCAGGGCAACCTGTGGGTGCTCGCCAACGCAACCTGGCGTCCGTACGGCAGCAAGGCCTACCACGTCGACGGGTCGCTCCCGGCCTACAGCGACGTGCCCTGGCTGTCCGTCGCGGCCTCCGGCGAGGTGGCGCCGGGGACCGGGGCCGAGCTGACCTTCACGGTCGACACCACCGGGCTGACGCCGGGTACCCACGTCGGCACGGTGCTGGTCACCAACAACGGCGCCAAGGGCGCGGCGACCCCGATCACCGTCTCGGTCAAGGTCACGGCGTGAGGACGGGGCCCTGCTGACGCCTCCGGGACAGCAGGGTCCCGGCACACCCCCAGCCAATGAGGTACGTCGTGGCTCGTCCCGCCGATGTCCGGTGGGACGAGCCACGACCGTCCGGGTGTCGGTAGCGGGTTCAGAGCCAGTCGTTGCGGGCGGCGAACCAACCGAGCTGCATCCGGGTGGCGCTCCCGGTGACGTCCATCAGCTGCCGCAGCCGCCGCTGCACGGTACGCACGGACATGCCCAGCTGGGAGGCGACCGCCTTGTCCGGCAGCCCGGTCATCAACAGGGACAGGATCTGCCGGTCGGCCGGGGTGGGCACCGACCGACGGTCGACGTCGTCGACGACCGTGCTGGCCGGGGCGAGTCGAAGCGGCGACGCCCGGTCCCACACCTCGGTGAACAGCGCCACGAGCACCTCGACCCAGGTGGCGCCACGCACCATCAGCGCCCAGGGTTCAGTGCTCTCGTCCCGGCCGGGAAAGGAGAGCAGCGCCATCCGACGGTCGGCCACGGCCAGCTTCCCGGGCACGTCCATCGCGACCCGGGCCTGCTCCCCCGCGGCGACGAACCGGCCGATCTGCGCCAGGGCTCCCGGTCGCTCCAGCCCCCGCCGGTCGTACACCACCCGGAAGCGCACACCCCGGCCGAGCAGATCCAACTCGGTCGGATTGTCGTACAGATCGGCCGCGTACGGCGGACGGTCGAAGCCGAGCACCTCCTGCTGCGCGCCGCGCAGGAACTGGTCGAACGTCTGCACGATCGCCGCCGCGCCGACGACCATCTGGACACCCTGGTCCATCGGCTCCGCCGCGCGCTGCTGCCGCAACCACTCCCACAGGCCGATCCGCGCCTCCTGTAGTTCGCGCACCCGCTGCGTCAGCAGCGAGTCGATGGCCAGGTCGGGCGGGGCGGCACCGGCGCGGCCGGCGACCAGCCGTACCAGCCCGGAACGCGCGAGAGCGTCGAGCCCCTGCTCGACCTCGTCGGTGCCGGTGGCGAGCCGTTCCGCCAGCTCGGCCGCGGTGCCCGGTCGACCGCCGGCCAGCTCCAGGTAGATCTTCTCCTCCAGCTCGGTCAGACCGAATGCGCCCAGCAACTGTCCACCCACACCCCGAATAGGGCGGCCCGCCCGGGGCGCGGGTCCGCTGACCTGATCTTGGAGCGCTCCCAGCAGGCCGTCAAGGCTTCGTCGCCAGCCTCAGGCCGTGAACCTGTCGGCGGCGGCGTGGCTCGCGTTGGCATGCCCGCCGATCGGTGACGTCGTGGCCGACCGGACGGCTTTCCGCCGCGCCAGTTGGCGGTGGGACGTGGCCACCACCGCCATCAGACAGATCACGGCAGCCGCCACGAGCGGTGGACGGCCGCCGAGGTGGACGGCGGCGGAGCCGAGTGGGATCGCCACCGCGATCGGCCCGAACATCGCGGTGGTCGCCGTCGCGGCCACCCGGCCGAGCATCGCCGGCGGCGTGTGCGTCTGCACCGCGGTCACCGCCGCGACCAGCGTCCACGGTAGGCCGACGCCGGCGACCACCGAGGCCGCCACCGCGACCGGCCACCAGGGCAGGCACCGCGCCAGGCAGCCGACCGCGAACAGCACGGTGCCCGCGACCGCGACGGCGACGGGGCCACGCCGGGCGATGAGCCGGCCGACGAGCAGCCCGCCGACGATGGAGCCGCCGCCCTGCGCGCTGACCAGCACGCCGAGGAACGTCGCGGGAAGGTCCAGCTCGGTGATGACGATCGCGTACGTGGCGGCGGTCGTGAAGCCGGACATGGCGATCGACACCGCGGCGAGCGTCACCGTGACCCGCGTCGCCCGCTGCCCGGCCAGGACGGCGAGCCCGGCGCGGATGCCGCGCTGCCGCTGCGTCGGCGGCTCGGGTGTGTGGACCAGTCGCACCGCCAGGTACAGGCCGGCTACCAGGACCGGCATGGCCGCGCTGAGCACGGCGACGGCGTGGCCACCGTGCCATGCGTAGAGGCCCGCGCCGGCTGCGGGAGCCACGAGCTTCATGCCCTCTTGCGCACTCGAGCGCCACCCGTTGACATCGCCGAGTTCGGCGGGTGACAGAGCGGCCGGCAGCAGCGCCGTCTCGCCCGCGTCGATGAGTACGTAGCTGAGCCCGTAGGCGCACGAGACGGCGAAGATGAGCCAGGTCTGCCCCGGGCCCCGGACGGCGAGGAGGCTCAGCAGAACGGCGGCCAGCGTGAGGTTGACGGCGATGACCAGCGGCCGCCTCGGCGCCCGGTCGAGCAGGCCACCCAGCCACGGGCCGGCGAGCACCGGGGCGTACACGCACAGCCCGGCGAGGGCGGCGAGGCTGGTGGAACCGGTGAGGTCGAGGATCCAGATGCCGGCGACCAGGGACATGGCACTGCTGCCGAAGCCGGACAGCAGCGAGATCGCCACGAACAGTCCAGCGTTGCGGCGCATGAGCCCTCCAAGGTTGAGTCGGGACGACTCACATCCTCAGTCTTGAGCGCCGGGCAAGCAATATCGGCGCCATCTGTCAATGTTCTGTTGACAGGGCGGCGCGCAGGGATGCCGCGACAGCCTGCACGGGTACGGGCAACCGTTCCTGCCCCGCTTCGGCGAGGTCGGCGGCGATCAGCAGAGCCAGCGCGTACAGCGAGCCCGGAGGGGCGTCGAGGGCGGCATCGGCGGTGCGGCGCACCAGCTCCGCCCGACGGAACCGGGTGTCCCAGCGCCGGTCGGCATCAATCCAGCGCTGCAGATCGGCAACCGCGTTGCGGATAGCCGCGATCGCCCCCGAGTAGCGGAGATCGAGGCTGCGCCGCCGCGACCACCGGGCGGCAGCCAAGCGCTGCCGCCGCTGCTCCGCGGCCTGCCGGCTGCCGAGGCCCAGGGCGGTGGCGATCTGCGCCCACGTCGCGCCGCCGTAGCGCGCCCGGTCGATGAGCTCCAGCTCCTGCTCGTCCAGTCGGGCACGGGCAGCGCGAAGGTCGGCCAACCGAGCCAGCTCCGACGTCACATGTCAACGCTACATTGACAGATTGGTGTCCGGTGGCCGGGCGGATCGACGCCCGGATTCGAGGTGCGGCACGGCGTGTTACTCCGTTCCGCTCGGGTAGCCCCTTCCGTGGGGAAGCAGATCGCAGACCACGGATTCCTGGCCGATGGTCGCAGCGCGGTGCTGGTAGATCGCGCCGGATCGGTGAACTGGTGGTGCCCTGCGCGGTTCGACGCTCCGTCGGTGTTCGCGCGGCTGCTCGACGATGACGCCGGGCACTGGGTGATCCGCCCCGAGGGCCGGTTCGAGACCGACCGGGCCTATCTGACGGATACGCTCGTGCTCCGTACCGTCTTCACCACCGCGACCGGCAGCGTGGCAGTCACCGACGCGCTGGCCCTCGAACCGGGTGCGCGGGGCCATGACGTCGGTCTGCGCTCGCCGAGGGTGCTGGCCCGGGTGGTGCGGGGGATCTCCGGCGAGGTTCGACTGCAGTTGCACTACCGGCCACGGTTTGAGTACGGCCGGATGGCCGCCCAGCTGGTGCCGCAGGACGACGCATTGGTCGCCATGGCCGCGTCGGCCCGGCTGGATCTGCGCGCCACCATCCCGTTGGTCTGCGAGGCCGGGGAGGCGTCCGGGTCGTTCACGGTACGGGCCGGCGAGACGCGTGGCTTCACCGTGGGATACGCACCGGCTTACGGTGCCGGCCCGCCGGCGGTGCTCGACGCCGAGCAGGTGGTCGACAACGCCGTCGAGGGCTGGCGCTCCTTCATGGGTCTGCACGACTACCGTGGCCGCTACCGGGACCAAGTACTACGCAGCGCGCTGGTGGTGCAGGGCATGACCTACCGGCCCAGTGGCGCGATGGTGGCCGCCCCGACGATGTCCCTGCCCGAGGAACTGGGCGGCGAGCGCAACTACGACTACCGCTACGGCTGGGTACGCGACTTCAGCTTCACTTTGGAGGCGCTCTGGCGCGTGGCCTGCACGGATGAGGTCAACCTGCAGATCGGGTGGTTGTCGCGGTCGATGGGCGTGAACGAGGGCATCGTGCCGATCATGTACGGCGTGGAGGGGGAACGGGACCTCACCGAACACCACCTCGACCACCTCGCCGGCTACGCCGGCAGCCGCCCGGTGATGGTCGGCAACGACGCCTGGCAGCAGCGTCAGAGCGACGTGCCCGGTGAGGCGCTCGCCGCTGCCTGGCTGATGCGCGAGCACCTCGACCCGATGCCGCCGCACATCCGCCAACTGCTGCGCGCCATGGTCGAGCGGGCCGAGCAGGACTGGCACCTGCCGGACGCCGGGATGTGGGAGGCACGCGACGACGCACGCCACTACGTGTCCTCGAAGGTGCAGTGCTGGACGGCGTTGGATCGAGCCGTCCGCTTCGGATCCCGCCTCGGCTCCGAGGCGGACGTCGCCAGGTGGGCAGCGGTACGGGACGAGGTACGCGGAGCCGTCCTGGCCCGGGGGTGGAGCGACCGGCTCGGCGCGTTCACCGCGGCGTTCGACACCGAGGAGCTGGATGCGTCGGTGCTGGTGATGCCCTTGGTCGGCTTTCTTGCCGCCGATGACCCGAGAATGCGTTCCACCATCCGGATGGTCGAGGACCGGTTGTCCTACAACGGGCTGCTACGCCGCTGGGAGGGCGACCCCGCCGGCTTCGTGATCTGCTCGTTCTGGCTGGTCAGTTGCCTGGCGCTGGCCGGCGAGCGCGACCGGGCCGGGCAGCTTTTCGAGCGGCTCGCCGACCGGGTCAACGACCTGGGTCTGTTCGCCGAGCAGATCGACCCGTACAGCGGGGAAGCCCTGGGCAACTTCCCTCAGGCGTTCTCCCACATCGGCCTCATCAACGCCGCCGGAGACCTCACTGACCTGGACACCGGGCGCCGCGACCTTCCGCCGGCACCGGACCGGCTCATCCCGTCCTTCGAGGAGAGCGATCGGCCGGCGAACGACCAGTGACGATGAACGGAAGGCGGGGCGGTCAGCCCAAGGGATGCTTGGTCACCACGCCGGGCCTGGTGGGGGCCAGCATCCTGCCTACGACGCCCCGGGGCGGAAGGCAGCCGCCAGTTCCTCGTCGTACGCGGCGATCGGCCGGCCGTCGGCGGCGTAGGCGACCAGCCGGCCCTGCGCCATGGTCGCCGACCGGAACGAGAACGTCCGCGTCCCCGGGTAGGCAGCCAGCAGCGGGATCTCCCGGGGCGCGCCGCCGGGCGCGGAGTAGTACTCCAACCGGGCCACCTGCGGGGCGACCACCCCGTTGACCCGTACCTTCGTCTTCTCCACCCGGGTGCCGAAGGTGACCGGCGCGCCGGCGCCGAAGGTGGCGCACTCGGCCGGCCCCCGGCACACGAAGAAGTAACGCGGGTTGACCACGTCGTCGAGGTCGTACGCCTTGAAGGTGGGGTCCGCGCCGGCGGGCAGCGGCTGCACGGCGAAGAACGCCAGCGTCGCGGTGGCTGCGACACCCACCCGCAGCCAGGCCCGGCGCGGCGCCGCCGCGCGGGCCGCCCGGGTGGCGGCGACCGCCACCCCGCCGAACCCGGCCAGGCAGAGCAGGCATACGCCGAGCGTGCGCGCGTTCTCGAACAGGAACTGCACGCCCGGCCGCGTCGACACCGGGCTGAGCACGGCACCGAGCGACACCACCATGGTGACCAGCAGCGCGACGCCGGCCACCTTGCGGGCGGGGCCGGACAGGCCGATCAGCAGCATCGCGGCGAGGACCGGCCAGATCTGGTGGTGGGTCCAGGACACCGGAGAGGCGGCGACGGTGGCGCAGCCGACGAGCACCGCCGCGTGCCCCGGCCGGCCGTGCCCGGCCAGGTGCCGGGCGCGCAGCAGCGCCACCGCGCAGATGACGGCCACCAGGGCGGCCCAGACCAGGGGCAGGGACGTCTCGTCGAGCCCGATCCGCAGCAGCATCCCGTGCACGGACTGATTGCCCAGCGAGGCCAGATTGCCGATCCGGGAGGTCTCCAACATGGTGCCGGCCCAGTAGGTCCAGCTCTCCTTCGGCAGCACGGCGGCGGCGATCCCCGCGCAGGCGCCGAAGGTGAGCGCCGCCCGGGCGGCGTCCCGGTACCGGCCGGTGACGAGGAAGTAGACCACGAACAGCAGCGGGGTCAGCTTGATCGCCGCCGCCACCCCGACCAGCGTCCCGCGCAGCCGCGGCGGCACGACGCCCATGGCGTCGAGCAGCGCCGCCAGGACGATGAAGATGCTCACCTGCCCGAAGCGCAGGTTGCTCTGCACCGGCGCGGACAGCAGCAGCCCGAGCGCCACCGCCGCCACCGCCAGCCGCCGCCGGGACCGGCCGGCGGTCAGGGCGGCGCCGACCGGCACGGCGACGGCGACCACCGCGGCGTACGTGCTCAGCAGCCAGATCGCCTGCGCCACGCCTTCCGGTACGGCGGTGATCGGCCACAGCACCAGCGCCGCGAACGGCGGATAGGTGAACGGGCCGCCGTTCTCCGCGACGTACCCGTAGAGCGGGCGCCCGGCCCGCAGGTCGGCCAGCGCGCCGTAGTAGATGTGCAGGTCGGATAGGCGATCCTCGCGGCGCAGCACGAGCAGCGTGGACACCAGCGCGGTCACCGCGAACCCGACCCACAGCAGCCCCACCCGGCGGTCTCGCATCACCCGAGAATAGAAGAGGAGACAACCGCGGCGGTACGACTGCCCGAGCGCGTACAACCCGGGTGGTAGGCCGATCGGCAACTCCGGCATGACGACCCGTGACCACGCCGGTACATACGCTGCCGCTGTACCCGTCATGCCAGCGAAGGGATCCCCTGATGTCCGTCCGTCACCTGCTTGCCGCCGCCCCAGCCGCCCTGCTCGGAGCGTTCGGGCTTGCCGCACCGGCGGCCGCGCACGTCTCGGCCCAACCGGCCGCCGCCAGTGTCTACACCATGAGCGCCGGGCGACTCGGGGCCAGCGTGGCCGCCGTGCTGGGACTGGCCGGCGCGATCATCGGCGGCCTCGCTCTGGCCCGCCCGTCCAGTCGTGTCGGCACCGGCAACGGGCGACTCGGCGCCACCGTGGCCCTGGTGGCGGGGCTGATCGGCATCGCACTCGGTGGACTGGTGGTGGCGACCTCCGACAGTGGCATCGGCACCGGCAACGGGCGAGGCGGAGCCTACGTGGCCCTGGTGGTGGGGCTGATCAGCACCGTCCTCGGTGGGCTGGCGCTGGCCCGCTCCCGCCGCACCCGGCTGACTGCCTGACCCGCCACGGTCCCGGATCGATGCCGGCGCCCGGGGCCGTGGCACCCGGCGGCGTAACGCGGCTTGTGGTCAGGAGCGAGCGAGCCAGCCGGGGACGGTCAGGCCGGACTCGTACGCGAGGATCACCAACTGGGCCCGGTCCCGGACCTGCGTCTTGGTCATGATCCGGCTGACGTGCGTCTTCGCGGTGGCCGGGCTCAGCACCAGCCGCGCCGCGATCTCGTCGTTGGAGAGACCGGCGGCGACCAGCACCATCACCTCACGCTCCCGCTCGGTGAGCGCGCTCAGCCGCGGCCCCGGGTCCGGATGCGTGGCCCGCGCGGTGAACTCGGCGATCAGCCGGCGAGTGATCGACGGCGCGATCAGCGCGTCACCGCGCGCCACCACCCGCACCCCGTGGATCAGCTCCGCCGGCTCGGTGTCCTTGACCAGGAAGCCGCTCGCGCCGGCCCGCAGCGCGCCGTAGACGTAATCGTCCAGGTCGAACGTGCTCAGGATGACCACGCGGACATCGGAACTCGCGGCGATCTCCCGGGTGGCGGCCAGGCCGTCCAGCCCGGGCATCCGGATGTCCATGAGGACGACGTCCGGCCGCAACTGCCGGGCGAGCCGCACCGCCTCGGCACCGTCGGCGGCCTCGCCGACCACCTCGATGCCGTCCTCACCGTCCAGGATGGAGCGGAACCCGGCGCGTACCAGGGTCTGGTCGTCGGCGAGCACGACGCGGATCACGCCGGCGCTCCCGCCGGTACCGGGCCGGGCCGCAGCGGCAGGCGGGCGCACACCCGGAAGCCGCCGTCCGGCCGCGGGCCCGTGGTCAGCGAACCGCCCAGCGCCCGGGCCCGCTCACCCATGCCGAGGATCCCGTTGCCGGGCGGGCCCGGTGCGCCGCTGCCGTCGTCCTCGACCTCCACCAGCACGTCGTCGCGGTCGGGCCGGACCCGGATCACCGCGGCGGTCGCGCCCGCGTGCCGGGTCACGTTGGTGAGCGCCTCCTGGACGATCCGGTACGCCGCCAGGTCGACCTCCGGCGGCAGCGGCCGGGTCTCGGCCAGCTCGGTGCGGATCTCCAACCCGGACCGCCCCGCCGTCGTGACCAGCTCGTAGAGGCGGTTCAGGCCGGATGCGGGCGCGGTCGGCGCCTCGCCCTCCCGCCGCAGGATGCCGAGCGTCGTACGCAACTCACGCAGCGTCTCCTTGCTCGTCTGCTTGATCGCGGTGAGCGCCTGCGCGGACCGGGCGGGGTCCGGGCGATGCAGCGCGGCGCTGGCCTGCACGTTGATCAGCGAGAGATGGTGGCCGAGCACGTCGTGCAGCTCGCGGGCGATGCGCAGCCGCTCCTCGGTAGCCCGGTTCCGGGCCTCCTCTTCCATCCGCTGCTCGGCGGCGAGCGCCCGGGCCTGTGCCTCGGCGAGATACGCCCGGCGGTTGCGGGTCACGCCGACGATGACCGCGACGAGCCAACCGGCGTGCAGCAGCGTCGCCCCGTTCGCACTGTCGGCCGTCCTGTTGTAGCTGTCCGCGACGGCGAAGGCGAGCACCGACGCGAGACCGAGCCCGATGGCGACCGCGAGGTGCCCCTCGTCGACGACGGTGTAGAGCGCCACGACGAACACCAGCATGATCGGCCCGGGCCGCTGCAGCAACGCTCCGTACGCGCCGACGGCGGCCAGCGCCACCAGGCCCACCGGCACCGGATGGCAGCGGCGGACGTACAGCGCACCGGCGGATGCCAGCACGGCCAGCAACGCCGCCCATTCAGCGTTGGTGTCGATGCCGCGCGACTGCACCAGCAGGCCGAAAAAGGCGACCAGACCGACGGCGAGCACCACGGCCGTGTCCGCCGCCCGGCCACGCCATGGCCACCTCGACATGCGCCGAAGCCTATCCCCCCGCAACTCGGCGGGAGAAGGCCCGGCCGGCCGGCATGACGGCTCCCCAGTCGTCGGCCTCGGGCGGACCGAGCCGGCTGACGATCGCACGCCTGGCCGGAGCGCGCCGTCGGCACGGTCGACCTGGCGTACGCCATCGAGTTGGGCTGCCCGCCGGCATCCTCAACTGCCGAGCGGGTGCGCTGGGGGGCACGAAGGCTCGTCACCCTCGGTGAGGTATCGACCACGGGCATGGATCAACTTCCAGCGCACGGACGTGCCGATGAGCGGGTGTTCCGTGGTGAACCGCAGAGGTGGCCCGGGCCTCGGTCAGTGGACCTCAGCCCGGGTTCTGTGTCGGACCTCAGTTCAAGGAGATGTAGAGCCGTTGACCGGCGGGTCGGTAGCCGACGCGCTCATATACCCGCCACGAATCCTCGCCGGAGGCCTCCAGCCAGGCGATTTCCGCGCCTGTGGTGAACAGCCGCTGGGTTATTTCGGCGGTGATCGCGCCCGCCAGTCCCTGGCGGCGGTAGGGCGTGCGAACGGCGATGCCGGCGACCTCGCTTACCGCGCCGGTGGGCGGGGCCGCCCCGCCGCCTCCCGCACAGGTGCCGTCGTCAGCGACGGCCATGACGGCCACGCCGCCGGCGCCCTGCAGGCGCCGGAGCCGAGCTACGTCAGCCTCGGAGGCCACCGGGTCGCCGCCGAAGGCTTCGTTCTGCGCGCTGATCAGCACGGCGCGCTGAGAATCGGTGCTCGGTTCGTGCAGATTGAGGTGGTCGAGCGTGGGTGGTGTCTTCAATGTGCCGGGCGCACAGAGCAGATAGGTGTGCCGGGCTTCCACGATGAAACCGGCGGCGGTCAGAAGTGCCTCCAGGCCGGGGGCGCAACTGATGACGTACTCCAGGCGGGGTTTGCGATCAGCCGCGCGGAAGGCTGCGACCAGGGCGGTGACGTCGGCCGCGGTGATGGCAGTACCGGGACGCGGCGTCGCGTAGTTGATGCTGGGACTGGTCGTTGTCGGATCCATCCCAAACACGAACGGCCCCACCTCTACGGGCGCGGGTCGGTTGGACAGGTTGGCGACGACGGACTGCTGGATGCGGACATCCATGATCAACGTAAACCTCGATGCATGAGAGAAGCTGCGGTGGGCGGAAGCGTTGGACCGCTCAACCGTGATAGAGCCGCGCGACGATCATCCGTCGCGTGGTCAACACTCAGGCGGCCGCTCGGCCTACCCGGATCACAGGCGTCATTCCCTCATGCAGAGTGCCCACGCCGATCGCGTGGTCGGCCGCAAGGTTGCCGCAGCCGGCTTGAGCTTGTCAACCCTTGATCACTTCGGCTTAGCCACCGATTGCCGAAGGCCCTGGCTTGCTGCCACTACTGGTCGGCGGGAGATCAAGCGACGATGGTCCTCGAACGCCACGTACGAGGCGAACATGAGCAAGTTCGGGTGGACCTGCGTGGGCTGGTCCAAGCGTCAATAGCCTGGCGCACCCTGCCGATGCGAAACACGGTCGTGCGAAATCGGGTCCAGTCGAAGTACAAGCGGGTCGTATCGTGCCGGCATGATCGATGAGCCGATTGATCCGGACGATCACGTCGAGTGGCTGGTCGAGCAGGGGCGGGTGGACGAGGCGATCACGATTCTCGAGGCCCGGACCCGCGGCGGGGACTGGCTGGATGTGGACCTCCTGACCGACCTGCTGATGGAGAACGGCCGCGTCGATGAGGCGGAGGCGCACTGGCGGGCCGCCATCGAGGCCGGTCTGCCTCGGGCGTACGGCGGCTTCGCGGACATGCTGGCGGATGCTGGCCGGACCGACGAGGCCATCGCCGGGTGGCGGGCGGCGGTGGAGGTGGGTGAGCCACGAGCCCGGGCCCGTCTCGCCGCGTTGCTCGCCAGGACGGGCCGGGTGGACGAGGCGATCGCCGAGTACTGGACGGCGATCGCGGCCGGTGACGCGGCGGCGGGCGTCCGGCTGGCCAAGGTGTACGCCCGGGCGGGCCAGCTGGACGAAGCGGTCCGCGCCTATCGGTCAGCGATCGGCGCGGAGGGTGTTTCTCGATGGCCGCTGGGTGCGCTGTTGGAGAAGCTTGGCCGCGTCGACGAGGCGGTAGCCGCCTACCGAGCTGCCGTTGACACCGGTGAGGGTCACGTTCGCGTGCGGCTGCTGGCGGCACAGGGCCGCCTGGAGGAGGCGACTCAGCTCGTCCGGGACATTCTCGCCGAGCCGGGCCACAACGGTTCCTACCGGCAGATGGGCTGGCTGCTGACCGAGCAGCGGCGCTTCGAGGAGCTCGAGGCCGAGGCACGGCTGCTCAAGGACGGCAACCTGGTAGGGCTGTCATATCTCCTCTCCGGTGCCCAGCAGTCCTCGAACTTCCACGAGGACTGTCCAGCTGAGTGCGAGGGCAGCACCAGGGTGGTCCGATACCTCCCGGAACGCCGATGACGTGCGGCGGGGCCCTGCTGAATTCGTAGCGGCGGTGCCCAACGCTAGAGCCCGAGAATCTGAACACGTAGGTCGGGTTTTCAGGCTGCGGTTTTGAGCCGTGCTCGGGCGATGTAGTCGTTGACGTGCTCGTCGATGGCGGTCAGGGCTTGGCGTAGAGCGGGTGGTGCCTGGGGCTGGTCTGCGGCAAGCAGTGGTCGCAGGAGGCGGTCGTTGAGTTTGGTGTAGAAGATCGCCAGGCGTTGCCCGTCGGGTGTCAGGACGTAGGTGTGGGTGTGTTCGATGCGTCGGATCAGACCGTTGAATCGGAGGCGGCGTAGGTCGTAGGTCATCTGGTTGGTGGTGTAGGGGGTGCCGAGCAGCCGGGCGGTCAAGGCGCGAAGGCTCTTGTTGGTGACGCCGGTGACGGCGAACAGGGTGAGGGTGAGGGCGCCGGTCAGGGCCATGACCCGAGGGTCGCCGAAGCGTAGGGCTGGGGCCCTCCTGCCGTCCTCGGTGAGGGTGGGCTGTGCGACCCGCTCGATGACTGGGTTCGCAAGGACGCAGCTCTGACCGGCACGGATAGTGTCTAGCAGTCGCTGGTTGGCGTCACGGGCTTTGGCGATGACGTCGTTGAGGTGTTCCAGGCGGCGGAGCACGCCGATGTCGTAGGTGTCGTTGATGACGGTTTCGATGCGTAGTGCCCGTCGGTCTTTGAGGTAGTACTTGATCCGGCTGTGGCGGTAGAAGGCGTTGACCACGACGGCGTCATTGTCGCGGTCGATGGCGGTGCGGAACACGCCTTTGGTGGTGGAGCGGATCTGCCGGTTTGAAGATGATCTCCATGTTGTCGGGGCGGCCGATGTCGAGGTTGTCGGCGGCGAGGGCTTCGAAGAAGGCACGGGCGTGGCGGGGGGCGGTGAACACGATGTCTTGGCCACCTCGACCTGCCGCATGGAGATGTCCCACCAGTAGCCGGCCGCCCGATCGGCTGCGGTGAACGGCAGCGGCAGGCGGGCCCACCAGCGCTCGGTGAACACAGTGATGGTGCCGGGTCCGAGCCGGTCACAGATCTCCTGCAACCCGGTGGGGTCGTCGCAGGCGGCGAAGCCGTTGGACAGCTCGCGGAAGCTGATGCCGGCCCTGACGGCTTGGCGTTTGGCCCACTCGTGCCCGTTGAACCAGATCTTGCCCGGGTAGGGGAAGTAGGCGCAGACCTTGATGAACGCCGGCCCGACATCGGCGTCCCACAGGTAGAAGTAGTAGCAGGTGACCCGCCGGTCGACCCGGTTGTAGGTGAACCACACCGCCCCAGTTGCGGTGGCGGACTTCGATGCGGTGAACACCCGCTGGTACTCCTGCGCCACACCGATGGCTACGACCTGGGACCTGCCGGTAGCAGCGGCTTCGCGCATCAACGGCATCACCTGATCGATCTTGCGTTCCGGCCATGGGCTGTCCGCCAGCACACCAGGCCTGCTCTTCTCCTTCTTGCCGGTGAAACTGATGATCGGGATGTCGTTGGCCTCGGCAAAGGACATCACCGCCCGGCGGAAGGTCTGCCCGCGGCGTTCCAGCAACGCCGGTGAAGGCACCGGCTTGCCCTCATGCTGGGTGAGGAAGCTGACCACCTGCCCGCCCACCATGAGATTCGGCACTGACATGGTCAGATAGGCCCGGTCCACGCAGTCGATCTCCAGCAGCTTCTGCCCGTCGAGCACATCGTTGACGGTGACCGAGTTCGTTCTCGTCAGACGTGAGGCCATGACCATCCTCCGCATCCGCGCCTACGAATGCCAGGATGAACCCACCGCCAGTGGCCCGACCAGCCCAGCCACCCACCTCGGCGGTCCGAGGCGGAGCCTCTCTGGTGCGGTGGCCATTAACGTTCGCCGGGTTGTCGGGGTTGGGGAATTGTCGTAGGGGTGGTGTTGGCTGTGGTTTGTGCCTCGCCGTCGGGATCCTGCCGCGCCGCGGGTTGGGCATTGCACGGCTCGGGTGGGGTTGCGGGTGACGGCGGGGCAGCGGCGGCGGTGTTTCGGCCTGTTGCGCTCGGCGG
>NZ_JBRIQN010000027.1:0-103253 GCF_052981855.1 Micromonospora sp. LZ34 | reverse complement strand
CGGGACCGCCGCGGCCCGCAGATCAAGCGGATCCTCGCCGACCTGACCAGGGTCGGCGTCAAGCGGCACAGCCTCCAATTGGCCTGGGACTTCACCGTGGCCAGCCGGCAGGGTCTGACCGGACGGATGCTGGCGATCCGCGACGACGCCTTCGCCACCCTGGGCGCGGCGGCCCCGTCGTTCACCGTCACCCAGGTGACCGACTACCCGCCCCAGCAGGATCCGCGGATCGCCCGGCAGGTGACCGGCACCATCGGCGTACCGTCTTATCTGACCGGCAGCGGCGGACCCGGTTCGCGGCTGCACTACGGACCGGCCGGCGGCGACGGCACGCCGCCCACGGCTTACGCCCTGCCGACGCCGTCCGGCACGACACTGCAAGCGGACTTCGTCTGCAACATCCCGCGCAGCGCGTCCAGCGCCGATCCGGCACACCTCTCGCTCTACGGCCACGGACTGCTGGGCAGACCGACCGAGATCAACGCCGGCAACGTCAAGACCATGTCGAACACGTACGACTTCACCTTCTGCGCGACCAGTTGGATCGGCATGGCCGCCGCCGACGTCCCGTACGTGGCCGGCGCTTTCACCGACCTCAGCGCCTTTCCCGCGGTGGCCGACCGGCTGCAGCAGAGCTTCCTGAGCTTCCTCTTCCTGGGCCGGGCGATGATCCACCCGGGCGGGTTCGCCGCCGACCCGGCGTTCCAGGACGCCGACGGGAAACCGCTGATCGACGTGGCGGGCGGGCTGCACTACGACGGGAACAGCCAGGGTGGCATCAACGGCGGCGCGCTCACCGCCATCGCCCAGGACTGGACCCGGTCGGTGCTCGGCGTGCCGGCGATGAACTACTCCACGCTGCTGCAGCGCAGCGTGGACTTCGCCCCCTTCCAGACGATCATGGACGGGTACTACCCGGACAAGGTCGACCAGCAGCTGATCTTCGCGCTGCTGCAGATGCTCTGGGACCGGTCCGAGGCGAACGGGTACGCCCAGCACATGACCGGCAACCCGTTGCCGGGCACCCCGGCGCATCAGGTGCTGATGCACGTGGCCTTCGGCGACCAGCAGGTCTCCCCCGCCGCGGCCGAGGTCCAGGCCCGCACCATCGGCGCCCGCCTGCACACCCCTGCCCTCGCCGACGGCTGGTCACTCGACGTGAAGCCGTACTGGGGTATCGAACCGATCCGGGCGTATCCGTACACCGGCTCGGCGATCGTGATCTGGAACAGCGGTGCGGCGTACGCGCCGCCGCCGACGAACCTCGCCCCGGCCGGACCGGAGTACGGCGACGATTCGCACGAGTTCCCGCGCGCCCAGCCCGGAGCGCAGGAGCAGAAGGCGAAGTTTTTGCTCACCGGCGAGATCATCGACGTCTGCGCGGGAGGGCCCTGCCCCTGACGCGGTGACCGGTCGCGCCCGGGCAAGCGCGGCCGGTCGCCTTCTCGCCACAGGTGCCGAGGATGCGTGGGGCGCCGGTACAGCGCTCTCACAGCAGCTGAAGAGACCTGTCAAGCCGCAGACCAGTACCAGGTCCGCCCGGGCTCACGGCGATGACGAGTCGCCTAGGAGTGCGCGGGGCCGGTCGTGCCGTGGCGCGGCAAGAGTCTCCCGCGGCAGGCCCTGCTCAACGATCAGACCGTCGCCCATGAAGACGAGGTGGTCGCCGACCGCGCGGGATGTCGATATCGGCTACCAGTACGGTTCACAATTCACTCCTTCAATGTGACAGGTATCGGATAGCCAGTACCGATGGATCTCGGACAGCGGTACAGGTGGGGGCGTCCTTAGCATCGACCGCGGTGCGGGTCTCGCCGTGAGGCCCCGGGGGATCGCACCCACCACAGTGGGGGGAAGGCCATGGGCGGCCGAAAACACACATCACTCATCGCGCCTGCGGTTGCGCTTGGTCTCGCGCTGGCGCTCGTACCCGCGGCGGCGATCGCCGCGCCCGTGCCGGAACCGCTCAGCGTGAGCGCTTCCGCGTCCGTGCGGCTTGATCCGGCCACCGGTCACGCCCGGATGATCTTCAACTCGGGGGACTATCTCACCGGGCCATCGAAGAGCCCGCCGGAGCAGATCGTCCTCGGCTACATCCGGGACAACCGTGCCCGATTCGGCCTGAGCGCGGCGCAGGTCGCGCAGCTGAAGGCCTCATCCTACCGGACCAAGCACAACGGCGTGCTCCAGGTGACGGTGGGGCAGTCGATCGACGGCATTCGCGTCCTCGGCGCCCTGCTCACTGCGACCGTCGACAAGCAGGGCAGGATCGTGCTCATCGGCGGATGGCTCGCCACGAGCGCGGCGGCCGGCGACGTCAAGATTACCGCCGGGCAGGCGCTCGACCGGGCCGCGGCCGCCCAGGGTGCCAGGGCGAAGGGGCCTGTCAAGGGCGCCGACAACAGGAACAAGGGTAGCCAGACCTTCCCCAACGTGTACGCGCAGCGGCTGGCCAAGCCGCACGACCTCTCCGCCGAACTGGTCTGGTTCGCGCCCGACCACGCCTCGCCGCTGCGCCCAGCGTGGCTGACGGACGTCGAGGTTTCCGGCGCCTCGTGGACCGAGTCGCTGGTCGACGCGGCCACCGGCCAGGTGTTGCGGGAGCAGAGCCGCTACCAGCACAGCGGGCCGGAGGGAACGGTCTTCACCACGCAGCACCCGGACGTGACCGGGGCGACCCGCCAGGTCACGCCGTTCACCGGGATCGACGGCTCCTGGGTCGCCGACCGCCTGACGCAGGGCAACAACGTCAACGCCTACCGCGACGAGGACGGCGACAACAACGCCTCGGACACCGGCAACGACGCGATGCGTCCGCAGACGCCCGCCAGTGGCGACCCGAACTACCAGCACTTCAACTACCCGTTCACGGACGCGTGGCGGACGAACGCGGCGGCGACGCAGGCCAACCTCGACGCCGACCTCGACGCGATCACGACCCAGCTCTTCTACTACAACAACGTCATGCACGACTACCTCTACGGACTCGGCTTCGACGAGGCGTCGGGCAACTTCCAGGTCGACAACTTCGGCCGCGGCGGCAGCGGCAACGACCCGGTTCTCGCCGAGGCGCAGGACGGCTGGGACTTCGGCTGCATGAGCGGCCCGCCGACCCCGGTCGCGATCCGCTGCCTGAACAACGCCAACTTCGGCACGCCGGGTGACGGCAGCAGCCCCCGGATGCAGATGTTCATGTGGCAGCCGGGACGGCCGTGGCGGGACGGGTCGCTGGACGGCGACGTCATCGCCCACGAGTACGGGCACGGCGTCTCCAACCGCCTGGTCGGCGGTGGCAGCCTCGGCGGCGGCCCGCAGACCGGCGCGCTCGGCGAGGGCTGGAGTGACACGATCTCCTTCCTGAAGTGGGGCGACAACACCGTCGGCGAATACGTCACCAACAACACCGCCACCGGCATCCGGTCACAGGCGTACGACACGTCGACGGAGACGTGGGCGACCTTCGACCCGGCGCGGGGCGTGCACCGCAACGGTGAGATCTGGGCCGGGACGATGTTCGACATCCGCGAGGCCAAGGGCATCGGTTACACCCAGCAGATCGTGATCGACGGCATGAAGAACACGCTGTCCTCCCCGACCTACCTCGACGCGCGTGACGGCATCCTCGCCGCCGACATGACCAACACCGGCGGCGCGAACCAGTGCCTGCTGTGGCGGGTCTTCGCCGGTCGCGGCATGGGCGCGAACGCGTCTTCCAGCGCGGACCAGACAACCGAGACGGCCGACTCGACCGTCCCGGCGCAGTGCGTGCCCACCGCCGACGCCGGTGGCCCCTACAGCAGGACCGAGGGAACCGACGTCATGCTGAGCGCGGCGGGTTCGACCAGGGGCACCGACCCGTCGGCGGGCACGCTGACGACGTTCGAGTGGGACCTCGACAACGATGGGCAGTACGACGACGCCACCGGTCAGTCCGTCCCGTTCACGCGGGTCGGCCAGGACGGCGTCTTCACCGTCGGCGTCCGGGTCACCGACAGCGCCGGCAACACCGACACGGACACCGCGATGGTGACGGTCACCAACGTCGCCCCGTCGGTGACATTGAACCCGATCGCGGCGACGCCGGAGAACAGCGGCATCACACTCTCCGGCACGATCAGCGATCCGGGCTGGCTGGACCCGTTGACCGCGACGGTCAACTGGGACGATGGCACCGGCCCGCAGCCGATTGCGGGCACACTGGAGAACACCCGGCCGGATGCGACGCTGACCTTCTCGGTCCCGCACACCTACGGCGACAACGGGGTGTACGCGATCGAGGTTTGCGGCAGCGACGACGACACGACCACGTGCGCCACGGTGAACGCCACGATCACCAACGTCGACCCGACGGCCGTGATCTCGGCCGACGGCCAGACGACCTACAACGGCCAGCAGGCGTTCATCGCCCACGCCGGTGAGCCGATCGAGGTCACCGGCTCGTCGGCGGACCCCGGCAGCGACGACCTGACGCTGACCTGGACCTGGGGTGACGGGGCTTCGGACAGCCTGACGTCGCTGGTGAACCCGCCCGCGACCGACCCGGCCAAGAGCCCGTCGATCCAGCCCCGGGCTGTGACGGCGATGAAGTCGCACGTCTACGGCGATGCCTGCCTCTACACGCTGACGTTCGCCGCCGCCGACGACGACGGCGGGTCGAGTGAGGCGACGGCCACGGTGATCATCACGGGCAACGCGGACCGGGCGCGCAGCCAGGGGTACTGGAAGGTCCAGTACGACGGCAAGCCACCGAACAACTTCACCCAGACGCAGCTGACCTGCTATCTGGCTATCGTGTCGTTCATGAGCTCCGTCTACGGCCCGCTCACCGTGCAGCAGGCGCACGACATCTTCAGCAGCACGTCGAGCGACCCGCGGGCGCTGATGTCCAAGCAGCTGCTCGCCGCGTGGCTGAACTTCGCCAACGGGTCCTATGACCTGGACACGCCGGTCGACACCGACGGCGATGGCGTCGCCGACAGCACGTTCGGCGCCGCGGTCGCGGCGGCGGAGGCGGTCTACAACAACCCCGCCGCCACCAAGACACAACTCTTGCAGCAGCAGAAGATCCTCGAGCGGTTCAACCTGCGCGATGGCGGCTGATCCACGCCTCGCCGGGCTGGCCGGGCTCGCCGTCCTCGCACTCCTGACGGGGTGCGGGGGCGGCGAGCCCTCCGCCGTGCCACCGGCGCCGTCGGCCACGCCGCAGTCCACGCGTACAACGGAGGAGGGCCGGCCGCGCATGCTGACGGAGGCCGACGACGGTGCGCTGGTGACCCTCGCCGTGGGCCAGACCGCGGCCCTGCGTGTGACCAGCCCGGAGGGCGCGCCGGAGCCCAAGGCGAGCGGTGACGCCGTCCTGCTGATTCGCATCTTGAACGTGACCGGCAGCGGGGCTCGGGAATGGGAAATCCGGGCCGTACGCCCCGGGGAGAGTCGCCTGTCGGTGCCTCGTGCAGGAGGGGCGCCAGCCGTCATCAGCCTGCAGGTGCGCTGACGCTCGTCACGGGGCGCGGCTTTTCCTGGCGGAGGCGCTCGACGCCGTCGAGGACCACCACACCGACCGGATATCGGAGAGCACGGCCAGAGGGCTCCGCCTGACGACGGCCTTCAACCGGGGCAGCGTGCGACGACGCGGCTCACCACCATCGGACGGACCGGTGGCTCAAGGATGATCGTCGGGGCCGAACAGCAGCAGGTACTCGCATCGGTCTGGGTGAAACCCGTCCTCGGCGTGGAACTCGAGGAGGTGTCGCTGCTATGGCCGGTCTGCCGCGGCCTCCGCAAGGAAGCTTCTGTTCGTAGTCGCCCGGCCTGCCGAGGGTGGCGGCCGGTGGCCGCCGCTGCAGCGGCGGCGATGGTTTATCGCGGCGATGGTCATGGCGGGCCGGCCGCCCTGAGGGCGAGCAGCCTACGAACGCCGCGTCGTTCCGGTTTCGTCGGGGTTCGTCACCCGGAGTGAGGGTTGGCCCCTGCCCCTGATGCGGCAGCGACACCGGTCGCGTCGGGCAGGCGCGGCCGGTGTCGCGGCCGGCCAGCAACCCCGATTCCGGTGATCGTGCGTATTCTCAACGGGCCGCCGGGACGATGACCCGACCGCCTCCGACCCGGTGCCGCGCCCCGGGAGCTGCGCGGGGGTGGTCCGGCGGCGGCGGGGCCGTCCGCGCCGCCTGGGAGCAGGGAAAGGCGGTCCACGCATGTTCAACACAACGCGCCTGCAGGTCGTGCTGGAGATCGCCCGACACGGGACCATCGTCGCCGCGGCCGAGCAGCTCCGCCTCAGCCCGTCCGCGGTCTCCCACCAGCTCGCCACCCTGGAGCAGGAAGCCGGCGTGGCGCTGGTGGACCGGGGGCCGCGCAGCCTGCGGCTCACCGTGGCGGGTCAGCGGCTGGCCGACTACGCCCAGCAGGTCGCCGATCTGATGGCGGCCGCCCGCGACGAGCTGTCCGCCCACGGGGAAGGCCGGCGCGGCCTGCTGCGGATCGGGTTCTTCGCCACCGCCGGCACCGAGCTGCTGCCGCGCGCCCTGTCGAGCTTCACCGCGGAGCATCCCCAGGTCGAGTTGGCCCTGATCCTGGGGCAGCCAACAGAGCTACTCCCCCGCCTCCACCAGGGTGAACTGGACCTCGTGGTGGTGTTCAACCATCCGCTGAGCCCCATCCGGGAGGCGCCGTTCGCGACGGTGGCCCCGCTGATGGTGGACCCGCAGCTGGTGGTGCTGCCGGCGCACCACCCGCTCGCCGGACGGCGGCGGCTGCGGCTCACCGACCTGGCCGACGAGCCGTGGATCACCACACTCGGCGTGCAGGGAGAGGTGTCGGTGCTGGAACTGGCGGCGCGTGCCGAGGGGTTCCAGCCCCGGATCCGCTGCCGCAGCGACCACTACGAGGTGGTGCTGGGCCTGGTCCGGGCCGGCGTCGGCGTGGCGCTGGTGCCGTCGCTGGGTCTGCGAAACCCCGGCGGGGTGGCGGTCCGGCCGCTCACCTACGCCAACCTGCACCGCGAGATCGGGGTGGCCCTGCGTCCCGGCAACCCGAATCCGGTGGTCGGCAGCTTCGTCGACCGGCTGACCGACGCCGCCGCGGGGCTCAGTCAGGAGTTGGCCGAGCGGTGGTCGCCGGTGCCGGCGAGCCGGTCGACCGCCGTACCCCACCGCCGAAGCTCCGCCACCGCGGCCCGCTCCGCCCCGGGCGCGAACGCCGCGACCACGGCGTAGACGACGGTGTGCGGGCCGATGACGATGCCGGCGTCGGCGCGTACACCGGTGTCGGTGCCGGTCTTGTTCGCCACCCGGACTGCGCCGGTCGACCACGGGTCGTGCCGGATGGTATCGGCGACGAGCGTGCGATCGGTGTTGCGCGCCAGCCACCCGCGCAGCAGCTCCGACGCCTGCCGGCTCTGCCAGGTGCCGGTCGCTACGTCTGCGAGGAAGGTGCAGAGGTCGTGGGCGGTGCCGGTCGCGAAGGCCGGCGGTACGTCCGGGCCGCGGGTGGCCCGGATCCGGTCGTGCACGGCGGTGGCGCGCAGGCCGCTGGTGCGGGCCAGTTGCTGTACGGCCTCCAGTGTCACCAGCCGGAGCAGCGCGTTCGTGGCGGCGTTGTCGCTGACCGCGGCCACCGCGGTGGCGAGGTCGGCGACGGTCCAGGTGCGCGGCGAGAGCAGACCGAGCAGACCGGTGCCGCCGAGTGTCCGGTCGTCGTCGAGCAGGTCGACCCGCTGGTCGGGGGCGAGGGTCCCGGCGGCGAGGCGGCCGGCGACCTCGCCGAGCAGCAGCACCTTGCCGACGCTGGCCAGCGGTAGGACCACGTCCTCATCGAGCGAGAGAGTGCGCCCGTCGTCCAGCCGCCGCGCCATCGCCCCGATCCGCACATCGGCAGCCGGGCCGCCGCCGGTCACGGCTGCCCCCGCTGGGGACGCTCGCGGTCCGGTACGGCCAGTACCCGCCCCGGTCGGGCGTCGGTGACGCGGTCGCCGTCAACGACGACCTGGCCGTCGACCACCACGGCGCGGATCCCGCGTGGCGGTGCCAGCGGGTCGTCGTAGGTTGCGCCGTCGGCGGCTTCCGCGGGGTCGAGGATCACCAGGTCCGCCGCGTACCCGTCGGCGAGCAGGCCCCGCTCGCGCAGGCCGAAGCGCCGGGCGGGCATCCCGGTCATCTTGTACACGGCCTCGGTCAGGCTCAGCAGCTTCACCTGCCGGACGTAGTGACCGAGCACCCGGGCGAAGCTGCCCGCCCAGCGGGGGTGGGGCCGGCCGGGCTTGGGCACGCCGTCGGAGCAGATCATCGCCAGTGGGCTGGCCAGCACCCGCCGGACGTCGTCCTCCCGCATCGAGTGGCTGAGGATGGTCACGTTGCCTGCCTCGGCGGCGAGCAGGTCGCAGACGTAGTCGACGGGGTCGACGCCGCGGGCGGCGGCGAGATCGGCGACGGTGTGCCCCTCGACGTCGCAGCTGGTGGGGGCGGATGCGACCCGGATCAGGTCCCAGCCGCCGTTGCCGACGGTGTTCTCCCAGCCGGGCAGCCCGGCGGACAGGTCAGCGCGGATGCGGTCGCGGACTCTCGCCTCGGCGAGAGCGGCGAGCATCGCGGGCACGCCGTCGGCGATGACCCAGGGTGGGAGCATGGCGTGTAGCGCCGTGCTGCCGGCGGTGTACGGGTAGACGTCGCAGAGGACGTCCAGGCCGTCGGCCCGCGCCCGCTCGAGTCGGGCCAGGGTGCGGACCGTGGCGCCCCAGGAGCGCCGCCCGGCCGTCTTGTGGTGCGAGACCTGCAGCGCCGCGCCGGCCGCGGTGGCGATGTCGATCGCCTCCTCCAGCGCCGACTCCACCTGCGACATCTCGTCGCGCAGGTGGGTCACGTACGGCTTCCCGTGCGCCGCGGCCACCCGGGCGAGCGCGATGACCTCGTCGGTGCCCGCATTGACTCCGGGCGAGTAGATCAGGCCGGTGGACAGCCCGGCCGCGCCGGCCGCGAGCGCCTCGTCGAGCAGGTCGCACATCCGCTGGACCTCGTCGGGGGTGGCGCGCCGCTGCGCGAAGCCGAGGACGGCGGCGCGGAGTGTGCCGTGACCCACCAGGGCGGCGAGGTGGTTGCGCCGGGCCACGCCCTGCGCGGCGGCGAACTCCGCGAAGGACGGGAACGTCGCGGCAGGCGGGCCGAACGTCGCGGCGACCAGGTCCCGTACCGTCGCCGCGCGCCGGGCCGGGACCGGAAAGGGACTGATCCCGCAGTTCCCGCAGATCTCGGTGGTGACGCCCTGCCGCAGCGGCGCGAGCCGCAGAATCTCCCGCTGCTCGTCGTCGCCGGCGAGCAGGTCGGAGTGGGTGTGCACGTCAATGAAGCCCGGGATGACGACCAAGCCTTCTGCGTCCATCACCTCGGCGGCGGGGCTGCGGCTGCCGGGTGGCAGCAGCAGCAACCGGCCGTCGCGCACCCCTACGTCGGCCGTATGAGCGGGCGAGCCGGTGCCGTCGATGACGTTCCCGCCGGTGATCAGCAGGTCCAGCTGGGCCATCAGAGAACCTTGGACAGGAATGCGCGGGTCCGGTCGTGCCGTGGGGCGGCGAGAATCTCCCGCGGCGGGCCCTGCTCGATGATCAGGCCGTCGTCCATGAAGACGAGGTGGTCGCCGACCTCGCGGGCGAACCCCATCTCGTGGGTCACGACAACCATCGTCATGCCGCTGGCGGCGAGGTCCTTCATCACCTCCAGCACCTCGCCGACCAGTTCGGGGTCGAGCGCCGAGGTCGGCTCGTCGAAGAGCATCAGCTTCGGCGACATCGCCAGCGAGCGCGCGATGGCCACCCGCTGCTGTTGCCCGCCGGAGAGCTGCGCCGGGTAGTGGTGGGCCCGGTCGGCGAGCCCGACGCGGTCGAGCAGGTCACCGGCGTGCCGGCGGGCGTCGGCCGTCCCGACGCCCTTCACGGCGACCAAGCCCTCCATCACGTTCTCCAGAGCGGTGCGATGCGGGAACAGGTGGAACCGCTGGAACACCATGCCGATCGACTCGCGTTGGCGGCGCAGTCGGGCGTCCGGCAACGGTCGTAGCCGCCCGCTGCGCTCCTCGTATCCGATCAGTTCGCCGTCGACGTAGACCCGACCCGCCTGCGGCTCCTCGAGATGGTTGAGGCAGCGCAGCAGGGTGGACTTGCCGGAGCCGGAGGGGCCGACCACGCAGACCACCTGGCCGCGCTCGATGACCAGGTCGATGCCGCGCAGCACCTCGATGCGGCCGAAGCTCTTGCGGAGCTGCCGGCATTGCACCATCGGGGCGGTCATCGTGCGCTCCCGGTGAACCGCAGGTTGCGGCCGATCCGCCCGCGCAGCGTGCCCGGGACGGTGGTGCCGAAGCCGCGGCTGAACCGGCGTTCCAGGTAGTACTGGCCGACGCTGGCGACGGTGGTGAGGACCAGGTACCAGATGGACGCGACGATGAGCAGGGCGATCACCTCGAAGTTGGTCAGGTAGAGCCGCTGGGCGACGGTGAGCAGGTCGGCGCCGGCGATCACCGAGACGAGCGAGGTGGTCTTGAGCATGGAGATGAACTGGTTGCCGGTGGGCGGGACGATGATCCGCATCGCCTGGGGCAGCACCACCCGCTTCATGATCTTCGGGCGGGACATGCCCAGTGCCGCCGCGGCCTCCTGCTGGCCGGGATCGACGGCCCGCAGTCCGGCCCGGACGATTTCGCTCATGTAGGCGCCCTCGTTGATGCTGAGCCCGAGCAGCGCCGCGACGAAGCCGGTGACGAGGGCGTTCGTTTCCCAGGTCACCAGCTTCGGGCCGCCGAACGGCACGCCGAGGCCGATCTCCGGGAAGATCAGCGCGATGTTGAACCAGAAGATCAGCTGCACCAGCAGCGGGGTGCCACGGAAGAACCAGACGTAGGCCATCGCGCCGGTGCGTAGGATCCGGCTGTTGGAGACCTGCATCAGCGCGACCACCACGCCGAGCACCACGCCGATCAGCATCGACGCGACCGTGAGCTGGATGGTGACCCAGAGCCCTTCCAGGATGACCCGGTCGAACTGGTAGGCGACGACGATGTCCCAGTGCAGGTTGGGGTTGACGGCGATGGTCCAGCCCAGCCAAAGCAGGACCAGGGTGGTCAGGCCGGCGGCCAGCCACCGCCCCGGCCGTAGGGGGTGGCTGATCCGGTTCGGCTCTGTGTCGGGCCCGTCCGGCGCTTGGCCCGCGGCGGCAGTTTCCTGCTGCTCGACCGTAGGGTCCACCGGCGCGCTCACTTCTGGTTGTTGACGGTGGCCGCCTGGATGGCGCTGCCCGTCACGCCCCACTTCTCCAGGATCTTGGTGTACTCACCGCTGTCGATCAGCTCCTGGAGCGCCCGCTGCACCGCGTCGCGCAGCTGGGTGTCCTTCTTGTCGATCGCGATGCCCCACGGGCCGGCCTCGTACTGCGCCTCCAGCACCTCGTACTTGCCGCTCTCCTGGGCGAGCATCTTGGCCACCGGGTAGTCGACGATGGTGGCGACGGCCCGCCCGGCGTCGATCTGCAGCAGGCCGGTCGGGGCGTCCTCGCTCTGCGAGATCGTCATCTTCTTCGCGCACTTGGCGTTCTGCCCCTCACCGATGGCGAGGTTGGAGCTGCCCTTGGCGAGCACGACGGCCCGGCCGCACAGGTCGGCCAGGTCCTTGACGCCCGCGGGATTGCCCTTCGCCACCATGATCGCGCCACCGGCCTGGAAGTAGTCCACGAAGTCGACCGCCTTGCGCCGCTCCTCGGTGTCGCTCATCGAGGACATCGCCAGGTCCCAGCGGTCGGCCTGCAGACCGGGGATCAGACCGGGGAAGCTGGCGTTGGTCATCTCCAGCTTCAGGCCGAGCCGCCCGGCGATCGCCGCGGCCAGCTCCGGGTCGACGCCGATCAACTCCTGGGTACCCTCCTTGTACATCTCCATCGGCGGGTAGCCCTCGGCGGTGGCCACTCGCAGGACACCCTTCTCCTTGAGGGCGGCGGGCACCAGGTCGGCGGCCTTGGCGTCGGCGGCGACGGAGGCCGCGCCGCCGGGCTGCGGTGTCTGCCCGCTCGTCGACCGGCCACAACCCGTAGCCGCGATCGACAGTGTGACCAGACCGATGACGACGTGGAGCGCACGCTTCCTGAGCACGGTAAACCTCCTGGCTGGGCGACTGGCGGGACCCTATCCGGGATCAGCCAGCGTGAACAGCCTGAATGCTCTGCATGGTGAGCGTTGAATAGTTCGATGCTCGACGTCGGCGCTCACCGCGAGCGCCGCCCATCCACCAGACGTGCCGCGAGTTTGTTGCCGGCCCGCCGAGTCACCGGCTGCTGTGCAATCGGGCGAGGCATTTACCGCCGTGGCGCCGGCCGACCAGGCCGACGGCGACATGCGGATACGAACCGCCATGCTCACCAGGCGTGGCGAAGTCATCGTGGCTACCACGGTCACCGCCGCCATTGAGGTTGCGCTGGGGTCGCGGCGGATCCGGTCGCTGATGACGGCGTTGCCCAGCGGCCCGACGAGCCGGTCAGGTGTCCGCAGCCAACTCGGCCACGGCCCGTCGGATCTCCGCGATGTCCGACCACTCGCGGCTGGGATGCACGCGGTTCGTCAGGAGGACGACCACAAGGTCTCGGCTGGGGTCGACCAGGAGGGATGTCCCGGTGAAGCCGGTGTGGCCGAAGGCTCCGGCGGCCGCCAGGGTGCCCATCCAGTGCTCGTCGCCGATGCGGACTCCGAGGCCGTGGCGGAAGCCCGGGTCGATGGCCGGCGGCAGGTGATCGCGGGTCATCTCGTCCACGGTGTCCGGACGTAGGACGCGGACCCCGTCGAGGACGCCGCCCTGCCGCAGCATTTCGCCGAAGCGGGCGATGTCGGCGGCTGTGCCGAACAACCCCGCGTTGCCCGCCGTCGCGCCCAGTGACCACGAGTTCTCGTCGTGAACGCTGCCGCGCAGCATGCCGCGGCCGATGTCGGGTTGGTATTCGGTGGCTGCGGCTCGGGCGGCGCGTGCGGGGCCGGGCAGGTAGCCGGTGTCGGTCAGCCCCAGGGGTCGGCAGATCCGGTCGTGCACCAGGTTGGGCAGCCGGTGGCCGGTGATCCGCTCGGCCACCAGTCCGGCAACCATGAAGCCTACGCAGGAGTATTCGAAGGTGGCACCGGGTCGGGTGACCAGTGGGGCGCGCAGCACCGCCTGGACCCGGGATTCGTGGTCCGGCCAGTCGGTCCACAGTCGCAGCAGCGCCGGCAGTCCGGAGGTGTGGGTGAGCAGGTGGCGCAGGGTGATGCGCCGTCGTTCACCGTCGCCGAAGGTCGGCAGCCATTCCGCGATCGGCTCGTCGAGGCGCACCGCGCCCTCGTCCACCAGGGTCAGCAGAACGGTCGTGGTGAACAGCTTCGTCACCGAGGCGAGGTCGAAGATCGTGGACTCCAGGGCGGGCTGGAGGATCTCCGGTGCAAGCAGGCTGCCGTCCGCGTCGGCATACCGGGAAAGGTGACCAACAGTAGCCAGGTCAGTGGGGTGTCCGTGGCGCTGGATCAGTGCGACGGCTGCGCTGTAGAGCGGGCGATGATCGCCTTCGAGGCCGTTGACCAGCAAAGCTTTCAGTCTGGACACGAAGATGACCATACCGCAGGCGGCAACTTCTTTCACTGGGCGCCCGCACGTCGGAAACTATTGACAGCGCTCCGTAACCTCTTGATACTCGGTCGCCGGGGCGCACGGCCGTCGACGACGGCAGAGAGCGCGGCGCCCGTGGCACTGCGGCGATGCGGCCGTGGCATACCGGAGGGAAGGAACGTGAAGCTCCCCAGCGCGCTGAGCTCACCAGCGACCAGGTGCCTGGTGGCCGTCACAGCCGCCGCCCTCGTCGCGACGGGCTGCTCCAGCGGCACACCCGGCAAGGAAGGGCAGACCGGCGGCGGCACGCTGGTCGTCGGCTACACCGCCGACCCCAACACTCTCGAACCGTGGAAGGCCACGCAGTTCCAGGCGGTGCGTCTGCTCGAGCAGGTGTACAGCCCGCTCACCGAACTCGACGACGACCTCAACGTCAAGCCGGGTCTGGCCGAGAAGTGGCAGTACTCCGACGACAACAAGACCCTGACCCTGACCCTGCGTCAGGGCGTGACGTTCCACGACGGCAAGCCGTTCACCTCCGCCGACGTCAAGTCGTCGATCGAGCGCATCAAGAAGCCGGAGACCGCGGCGGTGGCCGCGGCCACGGTCGCGTCGATCCAGTCGGTCGAGACGCCCGATCCGCAGACCGCCGTGCTACGCCTGGCGACGCCGGACGCCGGCCTGCTCGCCGGCCTCGCCACCACCAACCTGGCAATGCTGTCCAAGGACGACACCCCGGAAACGGTCGGCCAGAAGCCCAACGGCACCGGCGCGTTCAAGTTCGACAGCCGTACCGCCGGCCAGTCGGTGAAGCTGACCGCCAACGGCGACTACTGGGGCGGCAAGCCGAAGCTGAGCGGCCTCGAGTTCCGGATCATCCCGGACCAGACGTCGGTCGTAGCGGCCCTGCAGTCCGGCAACGTCCAGTTCGCCTCGCTCGACGATCCGCTGGTGGCCAAGTCGGCCGAGGGTAGCGGGCTCAAGGTGACCAAAACGCCGAACCTTTCGTACCACGTGTTGCAGCTCAACGCCCGCAAGGCGCCGCTGGACAAGCTGGACGTGCGGCTCGCCATCTCCTGCGCCATCGACCGCAAGCAGGTGCTGGACACGGCCGCTCTCGGTGAGGGCGAGGTGACCGGGCCGATCACCTCCCCGGCCTACAAGTCCGACCCCGCCGCGCGCCCATGCCCGACCCGGGACGTGGCAAAGGCCAAGCAGTTGCTGGCCGACGCCGGCTTCGCCGGCGGCGTCAACATCCCCGCGATCGTCTCCCAGGGCGAGTACGCCACCTCTGTCAACGAGGCCCAGAACCTGCAGGCCCAGCTCAAGGAAGCTGGCATCAACCTCACGCTGCAGACGCTGGAGTCCGGCGCGTTCGTGGACAAGTGGGTCGCCGCCGACTTCAGCGCCGCGGTAGCTCTCAACGGCGGTCGCCCGGACCCCGACGGCATGTACGGGCGCTACTTCACCAGCACCGGCAACCTCAACAAGGTCGCCGGCTACTCCTCGCCCGAACTCGACAAGCTCTTCGCCGAGGGCAAGGCGACCACCGACGCCGCCAAGCGCAAGGAGATCTACACGCAGATCTCCCGGCACCTGGAGGACAACGCGGCCTGGGTGTGGCTGTTCTCCAGCTACAACTACACCGCGACCACGCAGGGCGTCTCCGGCTTCACCCCGCTGGCGAACGGATCCCTGCAGAACCTGCGCGAGATCTCGCTGCAGTAACCGCACGACCTGCCGGGCGGTGCACGCACCGCCCGGCAGGACCCTCACTCAAGGAGGTGCCGGTGCGGTCCATCGCACGTCACCCGATGCTCCGCAGACTCGTGGAGACGGTGCTCACCCTCTTCGGGGTGGCGGTGCTGGTCTTCACCACCCTGCGGGCGATTCCCGGTGACGAGATCACCGCCACCCTCGGCACCGAGGCCGCCGGGCTCAGCGCCGAGCAGCAGGCATCCCTGCGCGCGTACTACGGCCTCGACCAGCCGCTGATCCTGCAGTTCTTTTCCTGGCTGGGCAACGTGCTCACCGGCAACCTCGGCTTCTCCCGCCGCGCCGGCGCCCCCGTGCTCGAGATGACCGCGAATGCTCTGCCGGTCACGATGGAACTGGCGGTCCTGGCCACCATCATCGGCCTGCTGATCGGGGTCCCCCTGGCCATGCTCTCCGCGTCGCGCCCCAACGGCATCCGCGACGGGTTCGGCCAGCTCGTCGGCCTGGCGGCGCTGTCCGTACCGAACTTCCTCCTCGGCGCCGCGCTGCTCACCGTGGTCTCCAAGTACGCGCACTACAACCCCAACGCGCAGGGTTTCGCCCCCTTCACCCAGGACCCGTTGCTGAACCTGCAGCAGATGCTCTTTCCGGCGCTGGTTCTCGGCTTCGGCCTGGCGGCCCCGATCATGCGCACGGCACGGTCGGCGCTGCTGGAGGTGCAGACCCAGGACTTCGTCCGCACCGCCCGCGGGAAGGGCGTCGCACCGTGGCGGCTACGGGTGCGCCACATCCTGCACAACGCGCTGAACCCGATCGTCACCATGACCGGCATCCAGTTCGGCTACCTGCTCGGCGGCGCCGTCGTGGTCGAGCAGATCTTCTCCGTGCCGGGCCTCGGACGGCAGGTGCTCGCCGGGATCCAACAGAAGGAGTACGCCGTGGTGCAGAGCACCGTTCTGGTGATCGCGACCACGTTCGTCGTGGTCAACCTCCTCACCGACCTGCTCTACCGGGTCATCGACCCCCGGGTGCGGGCCGCATGAGCACGCGCAACGCGACCGGAAATCGTCGCGGCGCAAGGCGCAGCGGAGGCCCGGCATGACCGCCGCGATCGCCGGGCAGCAGGTGCCGGCCGCCGCACCACCGGCCCGCACGGCCGCGTGGCGGCGGCTGATGCGCAGCCCCGCCGGCCTGGTCGGCGCGATCCTGGTCGCGCTCGTCGTCATCGCCGCCGGCACCGCCCTGCTCGGAATGACCCCGTACGACCCCATCGCCCAGCACCCGCAGGCGCGCCTGCAACCGCCGTCGGCGCAGTACTGGTTCGGCACCGACCAGTTCGGCCGCGACGTCTTCTCCCGTTGCCTGGCCGGCGTGGGCAACTCCCTGCGCGTCGCCCTGGTCGCGGTCTTCCTTTCCGCCCTCGTCGGCACCGCCGCCGGGATCTGCGCCGGCTTCTACGGCGGGAAGGTACGCGGGCCGGTGCTGGCCGTGACGAACGTGCTCTTCGCCTTCCCGCCGCTGCTGCTCGCGCTGACTCTCGCCGCCACGTTCACCCGCAACTGGCTGACCATCGCGATCGCGATCGCCATCGTCTATGTGCCGATCTTCGTACGGGTCAGCCGCGGACCGGTGCTGTCGCTGCGCGAGACCGACTTCATCAAGGCGGCCCGGGTGCTCGGCATCCCGACCTGGCGGATCCTGGTGCGCCACCTGCTGCCGAACCTCGCCGCCATCGTCATCGTGCAGGTGACCCTGTCGCTGTCCTGGGCCGTGCTCACCGAGGCCGCGTTGAGCTTCCTCGGGCTGGGCAGCCCGCCACCAGCGCCGTCGCTGGGATCGATGGTCTTCGACGCCAAGGTGCTGGCCGGCATGGCCTGGTGGAACCTGGCGGCACCCGGTGCCGTCATCGTCGTCTTCGTGGTCGGGCTCAACCTGCTCGGCGACGGCCTGCGCGACGCCCTCGACCCGAGAAATGGACGCAACGCATGACGGATCGCCTGGGTGACCTGCTGACCGAACAGGTCGACGACCGATACGCCGGCCTCGACACCGCGTCGGTCGCGCAGTTGGCGGCGGTCATGAACGACGCGGACGCGACAGTGCCCGGCGCCGTGCGTGCGGCGCTGCCGCAGATCGTGGCGGCCATCGAGGGCGTCGCCGACCGACTGGCCGCCGGCGGTCGGCTGCTCTACGTCGGGGCGGGCACCGCCGGACGAATGGGAGTACTCGACGCGTCGGAATGCCCACCGACGTTCAGCACCCCGCCGGAACTGGTCCGAGCCGTCATCGCCGGCGGCGCCGAGGCGGTGCTCGGGGCCAAGGAGGGCGTGGAGGACGACGAGGCGGCCGGCGAGGCGGTGATCGCCGAATGCTCGATCACGGCCACCGACGCGGTCGTCGGTATCTCGGCGAGCGGCCGTACCCCATACGTCCTGGCGGCCGTGCGGGCCGCCCACGCGCGTGGCGCACTGACGGTCGGGCTGTCGTGCAACGCCGGCACGCCGCTGAGCGCCGCCGCCGACCGGGCGATCGAGGTGCTCGTCGGACCCGAGGTGCTGGCCGGCTCGACGCGACTGAAGGCGGGCACGGCGCAGAAGCTGGTCCTCAACATGATCTCGACGATCTCGATGATCAGGCTGGGCAAGACGTACGGCAATCTCATGGTCGACCTGCGGGTGACCAACGCCAAACTGCGCGACCGGGCGGTCCGCATCATCACGCGGGTCGCGGGCGTCCCCCGCCCCGACGCGGAGGCTGCGCTCGACCGCGCCGACCTGGATGTCAAGACCGCGATCCTCATGCTCCACCGAACGTCCGACGCGGCGGATTCCCACCAGCGGTTGACCGCGAGCGGCGGCCGGCTGCGTGACGCGCTGGAGGCGAACGCGTGAAGGTCCTCGGCATGATCTCCGGCACGTCCCACGACGGCATCGACGTGGCGGCCGTCGACTTCACCCTGCGCGACGGGGTACTGCACGGCACGGTCGACTATGCGGGCAGTTCGCCCTACCCGGAGGACCTGCGGGTCAGACTGATGCGCGCCCTGCCCCCGTCGGCGCTGACCTTCGCCGAGGCATGCGAGCTGGACACGCTGATCGGTCAGGCGTTCGCCGAGGTGGCCGCCGACGCGGCCGAGCGCGCCGGCGGGGTCGACCTGATCTGCTCACACGGACAGACCGTCTACCACTGGGTGCAGGGGCGGCAGGTGCGCGGCAGTCTGCAAATCGGACAGCCGGCCTGGATCGCCGAGCGCACCGGTGTTCCGGTCGTCGCCGACGTACGGATGCGGGACGTGGCCGCGGGCGGCCAGGGCGCGCCGCTGGTGTCGATGATGGACGTCATGCTGCTGTCCGGCCTGCCGGGCCGCCCGGCCGGCCTCAACCTCGGCGGCATCGCCAACATGACCGTGCTGCGGCCGATCGGTGGCGGCGGGCCGGTGGCCTACGACACCGGGCCGGCAAATGCGCTGATCGACGCCGCCGTCGTACGGGCCAGCGACGGACGGCTGCGCTACGACGAGGACGGCCGTCTCGCCGGCGGCGGCAGGGTGGACGACACCCTGCTCACCGACCTGCTCGCCGAGCCGTACTACCGGCTCGACCCGCCGAAGAGCACCGGCAAGGAACTGTTCCACGCCGACTATCTGGAGAAGGCGCTGACGGGTCACCCCGGTCTATCGCACGCGGACATCGCCGCGACCCTGACCGCGCTGACCGCGCAGACCGTCGCCGACCAGGTACGCCGGCACCGGATCGACACCCTCGTCGCCTCCGGCGGAGGATGCGCCAATCCCACGCTGATGGCGATGCTGCGGGAGCGCCTGGCCGGGGTGCGGGTCACGACCACCGCCGAGTTCGGCGCGCCGAGCGACACCAAGGAGGCCGTCGCCTTCGCGCTGATCGGCTGGCTCACCGCGCACGGGCTGCCCGCTACCGTCCCGTCGTGCACCGGCGCCACCGGCGCCCGGGTGCTCGGCGCCATCGTGCCCGGTGCCGAGCCGTTGCGCCTACCCGAGCCAGTGGCCACCGCCCCCACCGTGCTGCGCCTGACCGGAGCCATCTGATGAACGCCCTTCTCGAGCTTGCGGACCTGCGCGTGTCCGCGCGGTCCGGCGGCGCCGACCGGGAGATCGTGCACGGAATCGACCTGACCGTCGAGGCCCGGCAGACCGTCGCCGTCGTCGGCGAGAGCGGCTCCGGCAAGTCCCTGACCATGCTGGCCGTGATGGGCCTGCTCGCCGAGCCGCTGCGCGTCTCCGGGACAGTGCGGCTCGGTGACCGCGACCTGACCGCGCTCTCCGAGCGGGAGTTGCGCGCGATCCGCGGCAACGACGCGGCGATGATCTATCAGGACCCGATGACGTCGCTCAACCCACTGATGCGCATCGGGGACCAGGTCGTCGAAGCGATGACGGCGCACGGCGTACCGAAGGCCGAGGCGAGCCGGCGGATGCTCGACCTGCTGGCCCGGGTCGGCATTCCCGATCCCAAGCGCACCGCGCGGGCCTATCCGCACGAGTTCTCCGGCGGGATGCGTCAGCGAGTGATGATCGCCTGCGCGCTGGCGATGCGCCCCCGGCTGCTCATCGCCGACGAGCCCACAACCGCGCTGGACGTGACCATCCAGCAGCAGATTCTCGCGCTGATCGACGAGCTGCGCCGGGAACTCGACATGACCACCATCTGGGTCACCCACGACCTCGGGGTGGTGGCGCGCCTGGTCGACCGGGTCGTGGTGATGTACGCAGGCCACGTCGTCGAGGACGCGCCCGTGCGGCAGGTGTTCAGCGCTCCGCAGCACCCGTACACGAAGGCGCTGCTGGCCGCCCTGCCCGACCCGAACGACGACGACCGGCCGCCGCTGGCCCAGATCCCCGGACGGCCACCGGCCGCCACCGACGCGATCGACGCATGCCCGTTCCGGCCACGATGCTCGCAGGCCGTCGACGCGTGCACGACCCGCCCTGCCCTGCAGACGCGGATGCAGGGCAGGGCCGCGTGCTGGGTGCCCCCGCACGAGTGGAGGAACTGATGCTGACGGCGACCGACCTGGTCAAGCAGTACCCGGTGCGCGGCGGCGACGGCGTCGTGCACGCCCTCGCCGGCGTCTCGCTGACCGTCGGGGACGGCGAGACCCTCGGCATCGTCGGCGAATCCGGGTGCGGCAAGTCGACACTGGCCAAACTGCTGGTGCGGCTGGAGGATCCGACCTCGGGCCGGGTGGAGCTGGACGGGGTGGACCTGACCGAGCTGCGGGGCCCGGCGCTGCGCCGGCAGCGCCGACACATCCAGATGCTGTTCCAGGACCCGTACTCCTCACTCAATCCGCGGCTGCGCATCGGTCAGGCTCTCGGCGAGGTGCTGACTGTGCACCGGCTCGCCGACGGCCGGCAGCGCGAGCGGCGGGTGGGTGAGCTGCTGGAGATGGTCGGTCTGGGCGCGGCGTTCGCCCCACGCTACCCGCACGAACTGTCCGGCGGGCAGCGGCAGCGGGTCGGAATCGCCCGGGCCCTCGCGGTGGAACCGCAGGTGCTGCTGCTCGACGAGCCGGTGTCGGCGCTCGACGTCTCGGTCCGGGCCGAGATCATGAACCTGCTGGTCAACCTACGCCGCGACCTGGGCCTCAGCTACGTGTTCATCAGCCACGACGTGGCGATGGTGCGGCACATCAGCGACCGGGTCGCCGTGATGTATCTCGGTCGCGTCGTCGAGATCGGCGACTGGAAGTCGGTGCTGGACAACCCGGCGCACCCCTACACGGCTGCTCTGTGCGCCGCGGTACCAGCGCCCAACCCGGAGCTCTCCCAGCCGATCGAGGCCACCGTCTCCGGTGAGGTGCCCAACCCGGCCGCCCCGCCGTCCGGCTGCCCGTTCCACCCGCGCTGCCCACTGGCGCAGGACGACTGCCGACGACTCGACCCGGCGTTGCTGCCGCTGCCGCTGGGCTCCGGCCACCAGGTGGCCTGCCATGTCGCCACCCAGCAGGTGACCGACCGCTCGGCGCAGCTCGCACCGTCCGGCTCGTGACCGCTCCGGTGCGGATCCGCCGGGCGACGGCCGTCGACGCGGACGCCGCCGGCGCCGTCTTCCTGGCCTGCTGGCACCGCTCGTACGGGGACCTGCTGCCGCCCGAGGTGCGGGCCCGCTACGACGAGACGAGCGCGGTGGCGCTGTGGCGACGCGTCCTCGCGGCCGCACCCGACGGCGTGCTCGTCGCCGACGCGGCGGGGCACGGGGTCCGCGGTGTCGTGCGTTACGGCGTAGACCCGGACGACGCGCGACACGGACACGTGTTCAGCCTGTACGTGCACCCGGACGCCCAGGGTCTCGGGTTGGGTGCAACGCTGCTGCGAGCCGCAGCCGGGAAGCTGCGAGCCGCCGGCCACGCCACGGCGATGTTGTGGGTGTTCACCCGGAACGACGCTGCCCGCGCCTTCTACGCTGCACAGGGCTGGATGCCCGACGGCGGCACCCGGGTCGAGGAGCCGTACGGCGAGCCCGAACTGCGGCTGCGGCGGAGCCTGGCCGAAGCCGACGGTGGTGCGGGCTGATGACCCCTGCCGTCGGGTGGCCCGACGATCCGTGGCGCGATGCGCTGTGACCGTGTTCCAGGTCATGGGGTGTAGACGAGGCTGAGCCGATTGCGGCCGGTTTGCCACCGTGCGGCCGATCCTGTAGCTGCGGCAGGTTGCCCGAAACTGGCGTCGCGATCTTATCGGCGTGCCGGTTCCGCAGTATTGTGGCGGCGAAGGGGTCGGCATGACCAGCGGCATAGTCGCTGCCGACCCGACGCCGGGGGCGCGGGCCGGCCTGACGGGAAGGCGATCGCCGCTCGGGCGGTGGCGATCGGTGGGTGATATGTGCCCGTCCTGCGCCGGTCACCTCCGGCGTAACTCGCGGAGAAGCTCGACGCACTCTCTCCGTAGGCCCGGTCGTCGGAGTAGCCGGAGTGTCCGAGCGCGGCCGGATACGAGCTGTCGCCTGCCATCCTTGCGAACACCGGGTCGATGATCCTCGGTCGACGTCCTGCGTGGCGCCCGCGACGCCTGCGGCGGCCCCTTGGTCGCCGCCTGTCTCGACCGCCACCCGCGCCGATGCGTCAGCGCCGGGCTGCCAGACCACCACGCTCCGAGAAGCTCCATAGTGAGCGTTCCGCCGCCAAGTCACGAGACGTCCTTTAGGTGAAGCTTTCCTTTAGGTAGGTGCGACGGTTGGTAACTCGGTTACGTCTGTGGCCTAATGAGGTATCGACCAGCGGAGGTCAGCAATGGTCCGCTTCGCCGCCCGTCGGGTCTCTCTGGAGTCGCGACGCGTACCCACCGCCGCCCGTCCGAGCAGGTGCGCCCGAGCACCCCGCCCACGACGCTGGTGTCGATCCCTTGCGGTTGTGTTCGGCGCCCTCGGCCTGCTGCTCACCGCGTCCGCCACGCCAGCGGGCGCGTGGAGCTACGGGGTCAACCGGGTCCAGACCGCGGCCGAGGACGGCCACGCGCAGGTGGGTATGGGGCCGGGCTGGGTGCTGCTGAGCTACAAGGCCAACGGCCCTATGGTGGGTTACCTGTTCAGCCGCGATGTGACCTTCGCGGACGGCACCGTGAAGTCGAGCTTCGACCACATGGACATCCGGGGCACCGGCGACGGGACGGCCGGCAACACCGAGGGCATTACCCGGTGGCCGTGGGGCTACGCGGCCGGCAGCTTCGACGGGTGCGCGTACGCGTACGGCACCAGCAAGTTTGCCATCGAGCGGTCCGGTTACATGTCGGGGTCCTGCACTGGAGGGCCCACGGTTGTCGGCTCGAGTAAGCCCGACGGTTCGCCGGACTCATTGCGCTGGTGGCACTCCGAACGGGTCTTCTGCCAGGCCACCAGCACCGACCACCTGTGCAGCCCCTACGGGGTTTGGAGTGAGAACAAGGGCGGCGGGCTGAAGGTGACCACCAGCGTCACGGCGTGCCAGGTCTTCGGCAACGTCGGCGCAGCGGCGGCCTACGGCGCCGGAGCGCCGGTCCCCCGTCACCCGCTCGGCACGGTGCCGCCGGGTCAGCAGGTCGATGTCCGGTACGTCACGAAGGACCGACAGTTCGTCATGGCGAAGTGGCACGGAAACAGGTTCGTCGCCGGGATCGCCTGGGCCTTCTTCCCGCGGGCCTGCCTCGCCTGAACCGGTCCATGCCTCGCCCGACACGCTGCGACGCCCTCCACGCTCTGCGGCAGGATTCCTCACCTGCCCCGCCCCGCGACACCGATCGCAGCTTGACGAACCCCACAGGGATGCCCCCGGCCTGGTTCACGAGCGCCGGCTCACGATGGGGCAGGACGATAGGACCGCTACCTCAATTCGTTGAGGGCGGCTGCCGGCGCCTCGGCGTATGCCGTGTCCACGGCGGTCGCGCTGGCCCCGAGCCGCCAGGTTCCCCCGGGAAGGTCGCCGACCGGCAACGACCGTCCGCCGGGCTGCCATAGCGGCTGCCATCCGGCGGGATCGGCGGTGTAGGAGACCAGGCGCGCCTGGGGTGTTGTCTGCACGACCGCCCGGTAGTAGGGGGTGGTGACGATGCGGCCCGCGGTCACCACCGGTGTACGCCAGTGCAGTGAGCAGCAGGAGAACCAACGGCAGCGCCGCTTGACCGCAAAGGCACTCGGGATCGGACGACGGGCATGACCGTCATCCAGTCCTCTGGCCTGTGGTCCGACGATCCGTCTCGTATGGACTGGTTGTCATGTGACGCTGTTGCCCAGACGGTTGCTGACGCATTACTCGATGAGGCGCTTGATCCGGTTGCTCTGGGGCTGTCCGACAGTGGGGCAGCGGCATGACGACGGTGCTCGGTCTGATCGGCTAGGAGTTCGACCGCCGCAAGACGGATGGGCAAAAGGTGCTGGTTATCCCGACCGACCCATGGCGTTACGACCCCTCGACGGGCGCCGAGGAAAGCCTCATCGCGGAGGTGCTCGACGCACTTGCCGCCGAGGTCGCTGGTTCGGCCACCCAGACCGAGAAGGCCAAGAACCTCTGGTTCGCCTTCGCAAGCGCATTGACTGGGCCAAGGCGATCAAGCTGGCGGCGAGTTCCGCCCGCTGTTACTCCCCGTAGCAGCGCGGATCGCGGCATGTGCGGACACCCCTGCGCATGGCCCGTAGCGATCCCAGGCACCGGATCTGCTGGCCGTGGGCGTCTACCGGTGCTTCGCCCAAGTCGTGGCTTGACAGACAGCCGGGTCTTGCGTGGACGATTCGGTGTGAGAATTCTCGTGGTGGGCGGAAGCGGTCTGATCGGCGCCCATGTCGCGGACGTGCTACGCGAGCGGGGCCACGCGGTGACCGCGTTGGCGCGCACCGCCCAGCTGGGTGTCGATCACCTACTCGATCTCGGGTCTGCGTCGATCGACGAACTGCGACCGCTACTTGCCGGCCATGACGGTCTGGTGTACGCCGCCCGCACGGACGAGCAGCGACCGCTGCGCAAGCCGATCTATCCGGTGTTCCGCCGAGACATGGTCGAGCCGGTGGTGCGCCTGATGACGGCGGCCCGCCACGAGGGTCTCACCCGCGGGGTGATCATGGCCTCGTACTACACCTACTTCGATCGGCTGCATCCGCAGTGGCGCCTTGCGGCCCGCCACACGTACATCCGATGCCGAGTGGAGCAGGCCCGGGAGGGACGGGTGGCCGCCGGTCCGGATCTGCCCGTCGCGGTGCTCGAGTTGCCGTTCGTCTTCGGCCGGGCCGGCGACAGGCTACCGAACTGGGCCGGTCCGCTGGACCGCTGGGCCAGGTCGCGTTCACCGCTGGCCGTCCCCGCCGGCGGGACTGCCGCGACCTCGGCGCGCAGCGTGGCCGAGGTCGCGGTGGATAGTCTCGAGCAGGCCCGCGGCGAGGACATCCCGGTCGCTGACGAGAACCTCACATGGAACGACATGATCGCGCGCATCGCCGAGGCAGTCGGCCGGCGTCGCCCGGTCGGTCACCTGCCGGCCAGCGCCGTACGGGCCTCTCTACGGCTTGGCGGCATGCTGCAGGCCCTCGGTCGCATCGAGTCGGGCATCAACCCCAGCCACCTCGCCGACCTGCTGCTCGCCAAGCTCTACATCGAGCCGGCGACCGGCCGGTCGCTGGACCCGGCGCTCCGCGAAACCTTCGCCGATCCAGCGGCGGCCGCATAGCACGATCGCGTACCGCCCGCGACGGGATGCCGGTCGGGGACCCGCGGGTGGCCGCGCGAAGCTACCAGCAGCGAAGCTCGTCCCCATATCAGCTCGTAGGGCCGTACGAGCGATACAGCATGAGGTCGCCGCCCCTCTCATGGCGCTCGTCGCGGTAGCCGTACAGCGTCGCGCGACAGGTGACGGACAGCGCCTGGTCGCACCAGCACGCGGATTGTTGGCGTTTCGGTCGGCTCGTCGTAGGGAATTGCCCGGGCAGAGACGAGGGGTGATCATGAGCCGTTGCACGCCGCGACCGACCGCCCGAGTGCGAAAGGTGATCGCCGCGGCCGTGCCGTTGCTTGGCGCCGTCGCGCTGTCCGCTGGCTGCACCGCTGCCGAAGAGCAGGCCGATCCGGCTGCGTCGGCCACACCACCGACCACCGCATCCGCGCCACCCCCAAGCCCGGTCGACCAACCAACTCCGAGCGCGGGCGGTTCTGTGACCATCCCCAAGTCGGCCTTCGTTGAACTGCCGTCCGAGCTGAGGAAGGTTCCCCGACGGGCGACGCCCGTTGGGGACGCTCTACCGAAGCTGTGCGGCGGCGCGTTCGGTACCGATGGTCGACAGGTCACTGCGAGCGCGGCGATGACCGTCACGTACAAGAAGGCCGGCGAGCCGGCCAGTAACGTGCCGCAAGGCATGATTCACCAAACCATCTTCACCTTCGGCGGCGACGGCGCTTCGGACTACATGGGGCGACTCCGCGATGCTGTGGAGGCGTGCCCCTCCGACGACCAGAGCGGGAGCCGCGTCGACGTCCAGGGCCGACCCCTGCCCGGCGTCGGCGACGAGGCGTTGCTGCTGACCCGCACGTGGGCCGAGACGAGCCTGGACGGTGAACGCACCGGAGGCAGCGTGTCCAGCCAGATCGCTGTGGCACGCGTCCATGAAGCAGTGACGATTCTCGATGACCAGGGTTGGGAGGGCTCCAGCGGCAACCCTGCCATCATGGACCGGGTCGTGCGCGACGCCGTCCGGAGCATTGACGCCTGGCAGCGGTAGCTCCTCTCGGCGAGGGCAGTCGGCCTCTCGGCGACGCGCGTCGTGAGCAAGCCAGCTCGTGCTGTCAGTTGTCTCCGGGAACGGGCCCGCTCCCGCCACCCCGATGGCTCGGTGTCCTCGTACTCGGCATCCGATTACTCGGCTTTCTAGCACGGCGTGGACGCCGGTCAGCGCCATCCCGCGGCCAGCTGCGGGCACCGGGCGGTCGCCGGGTCCAGCGCAAAGGCGCCTCCCCCACTCCGCCGCATCGCGCACGTCGTTGCAGGTGATGCCCGAGATCAAAAGGTGCGTCGAAGAAGGTTTCCTCCGCCGCCGCCCAGGCCTTAGACACATATTGACAGCGGGAGGGCAATCAGTCACGCTCGTCGATACATCTCCCGTCGGGCTGGAGGCCAGCATGCTCAGACGTATCGCCAACGTGGTCGCCGCGCTGGGCCTCGCCTCCGTGGCGAGCCTCGTCGGCGTGGTAACCACCGCCTCGCCCGCCCACGCCGACGGTTGCTACACCTGGGGACGAACCCTGTCTGAAGGGATGTCGGGTGAGGACGTCCGCCAGCTACAGATTCGCGTCTCCGGCTACCCCGGCTACGGCGCGGTTCTCGGCATTGACGGAATCTTCGGCCCGGCGACGAAGGCCGCCGTCAACCGCTTCAAGAACGCCTACGGCCTCGACAACAACGGCATCGCCGGCCCGGCCGTGTTCGACAAGATCTACCAATTGCAGGACAACGACTGCACCCCGGTCAATTTCAGCTACGCAGAGCTGAACGACTGCAACTCCGACTGGTCCGGAGGCGCGGTCTCGGCCTCGACCGCCAAGTTCAATGCCCTGGTGAACATGTGGAAGCTGCAGGCCATGCGACACGCCCTCGGCGACCAGCAGATCATCGTCACCAGCGCCTTCCGCAGCCACGCGTGCAACAACGCGGTCGGCGGCTCGTCGACAAGCCGGCATCTGTACGGCGACGCAGTCGACCTCGCCGCCGGGCCACACTCTCTGTGCACCCTCGCCACGCGCGCCCGCTACCACGGCTGGCGCGAGATCCTAGGCCCCGGCTATCCCGGCCACAACGATCACACCCACGTCGCCCACAAGTCCTCGCAGACCTGGTCGGCCCCGAACTGCGGCATCTGACCCTGTCAGGTGAGACTGCGCGAGTGCGTGGCGACCATTGAGCCGGACCTCGTTCTTCTCGGCCCAGAAGACGACAGGTACGAGCGACTGTGCAACACGTTCCGGGTCAGTGACAACCCGGCTTGGCACCAGCTAGTGCCGCGGGGGTGATGCCGGGCCGAACCCGGTGTCGAGGTCCGGCTGGTCGGGCATCGGCGGGCGTCCCCGCGCACCGTGTGCGAGCCGGCTGTGGCGGCGGCTGTAGAGGAAGTAGACGCCCAGCCCAGCACCCTCCAGGCGAGGAACCGCAGCCAGGTCTCGACGGTGAGGAACAGCATCAGCAGTACGCAGGCGACGATCGCGAGAGCCGGGATCACCGGGCCCCAGGGGACGCGGAAGCCGCGCGGCAGGTCCGGCCGGCGGCGGCGCAACAGGATGACCGCGGCCGCCACGAGGACGAACGCGAACAGGGTGCCAATGTTGACCAGCTCGGCGAGTTCCTCCAGCGGAATGAACCCGGCGAGCGCGGCCACCAGCAGGCCGATGATGACGGTGATCCGGTGCGGGGTGCCGTACCGGGGATGCACCCGGCTCAACCAGCGCGGCAGCAACCCGTCACGGCTCATGGCGAAGGCGACCCGGCTCTGGCCCAGCATCAGGATCATCACCACCGTGGTCAGCCCGGCGAGGGTGCCGACGGTGATCAGGTTGGCGAAGAGCGGTTGGCCTGACGGGACGGGTGCGTCGTCGCCTCCATCGGTCGGACGTAGCCTCGGCGCGGAGAGCCCTTCATCCACCCGGGGAGGTCCGACATGTCCCATACCTCGAGCCGCCTGCCGACACCCGTGACTCGGCCGCTGGCCTTCTCCACCCTCGGTTGCCCTGGGCTGCCGCTGGCCGAGGTAGCGGCGCTCGCGGCGGGCACCGGGTGGCGCGGCCTGGAGCTGCGGGCCGCCGCCGACGAGCCGGTCCACGTCGGCCTCCACCCGGAGGCCCGGGCGGCCGCCCGGGCGGTGCTGCGCGACGGCGGCGCCGAGCCGCTGGTCGTAGCGTCCTACGTCCGGGTCGCCGACGGTGCGGCAGACGACCGGGCGATCGTAAGCGAAGCCCTCGCCCACGCCCGGCTCGCGGAAGACCTCGGCTGCCCCTACGTCCGGGTCTTCCCCGGGGCCGTCGAGGCGGATCCACCCGCCGACGCCCGGGCTGCGCGCCGGCTGCGCGCCATCGCCGCCGAACTGCCCCCCGGCGTGACCGTGCTGCTGGAGACGCACGACTCGCATCCGCGCGGCGCGGACGTGGCCCGGATCCTGGCGGAGGTGGGCCACCCGCGGGTCGGCGCGCTGTGGGACGTGCTGCACCCCTGGCGGTACGGCGAGCCGGTCGGTGAGACCGCCATCGCGCTCCAGCCGTGGCTCGCCCACGTGCAGATCAAGGACGCCCGCTCACCGCAGGACCTGCGCCCGGTCATGCTCGGCGACGGCGCGGTCCCGCTAGCCGCCGTGTTCGAGACGCTGCGGGAGCGGGGGTACAACGGAGCACTCGCCCTGGAGTGGGAGGCGAAGTGGTATCCCGACGCACCGCCGCTGGCCGAGGCGCTGCGCCTGGGCACGGCCTGGCTCAGCTGCCGCTGACCGCCGAGGCCGGCTCGGTCGCCTTGACCGCCCAGCTGGGTCGAGCAGCCGTCGCCACCGACGTGTGGCGGGACCAGTGGGCTAAACGATGGCTGACGCCATCGCCTTCCATTTCTGCCGGGCCTGTGCAACGTTGTACAAGCCGTCGCGAGATTTCGGGGAGGTGGTCCAGCATGTCTGCGCCGGTTGACCAGACGACGCCTGCGCCGGCTACGCCCGGAATGGTGTGGATCCCCGGCGGCGAGTTCACCATGGGATCAGACGACCATTACCCTGAGGAACGGCCGGCGCACAAGGTGCATGTCGACGGGTTCTTCATCGACGTCCATGCGGTGACAAATGGCCAGTTCAGTGAATTCGTCGCGGCCACCGGATACGTGACCGTAGCCGAGCGGGCCCCGCACCCGTCAACCTATCCTTCCGTCGACCCGGACGCGCTGGTGCCGGGCGCGCTCGTGTTTCACCGGACCGACGGTCCGGTGCCGCTGACCGACTTCCGGCAATGGTGGCGATGGGTTCCGGGCGCGTGCTGGCACCGCCCCGAAGGTCCGGGGAGCGGCATCGACGAACGGCTGGATTACCCGGTGGTCCAGATCGCCTATGCCGACGCGCTGGCCTATGCCCGGTGGGCGGGCAAGTCACTGCCGACGGAGGCGCAGTGGGAGTACGCAGCCCGGGGCGGACTCGACGGCGCCACCTACGCCTGGGGGAACGAGTTCACCCCCGGCGGGAGGCTGATGGCGAACACATGGCACGGCGATTTCCCGTGGGAAAATCTCGCCCCCGCCGGCTACCAGGGCACCACCCCCGTCGGGATGTTTCCCCCCAACGGGTACGGCCTGTACGACATGTGCGGCAACGTCTGGGAGTGGACGCGCGACCTGTACTCCGCTGTGCACCCCGCGCCAGCTTCCACCTGCTGTTCGCCCGCGCCCCCGCGGCGCAACCCGCGCGGCGGTCCGTCGACGGCGAGCGTCGACCCCGCCACCGGCCTGCCCCGACGCGTGGTCAAGGGCGGCTCGTGGTTGTGCGCGCCCTCGTACTGCCTGCGCTACCGCCCGGCCGCCCGCCAACCGCAGACGGTCGACAGCGCAACCAACCACATGGGTCTGCGCTGCGTACGCAGCTCGTGATTCGTCGATCCGCGCGCTCCGCCGAGCCCCGGGCCGCCGGTTAGGGCAGTGTGGTGGCGACCAGGTGGTTCAGCGCCCTGGTGGCGAGGTCGCGTTGGATCTCGGCGTACTCGGCGGTGCCGGCGAGGTTGTGGGTCTCATCGGGGTTGGTGGCGAGGTCGAACAGTTCGAGGTAGTCGCGGTCCTGACGGTGGGCGTGGACGAGCTTGTGGGTGCCGTCGGTGATGGTGAGGAACCGTTCGCCTTCGGCGTACACGTGGCTGTGGCCGGGTCGGTCGAGATGGCGTCCGTCGAGTCGCCCAGGCTCAGTGGCGGTTGAGCCGGTGGCGGTGAGTGTGGGGTACAGGTCGACCAGGCTGGTGAGCCGGTCACTGCGGGTGCCGGCCAGTTCCCGATATGGGCGGCGATAGATCAGCGGGACGTGGAGTACGTCCTGGTAGTAGCCGTTGTTCTTGCCCCAGAAGCCGTGGTTGCCGAGCATCTCACCGTGGTCACAGGTGAAGACGATGGTGAGGTTGTCGCCGAAGCGGGCTTCCGCGGCGTCGATGATGGCCCCGACCTGGTCGTCGATGAGGGCGATGTTGGCGGCGTAGAGATGGCGGAGCCGGTGCCAGTAATCGCTGGTGCGCTCGTGCCAACTGCCGCCCTCCATCCAGCCGGCATGGGGGCCGTGGAAGCTGTGGTAGTGCAGCCGGTCTGGTGAGGTGAACTCACCGGGGTCGACGAATGGTTGGCCGAGGGCGCTGGTGTCGACGCGGTCGAGATACCCGCTGGGTGCGTCGAAGGGGAAGTGGGGGCCGGAGAAGGAGATCCAGCCGAACAGGGGCATGCCGTCGGGGTGTTCGCGGATGGTGTCGACGGCGTTGCGGCCGACCCAGGCGTCCGGGTGCCATTCGGCGGGGCCGGGGAAGGTGAAGACCTTGGCGTACTCCCGGTTCCACACCGCCGCCCGGTACCCCTCCAGGTAACCGGCGGCGTCGAGTTCCTTGGTGTAGTCGTCTTCGAACCAGACCGAGACCTGCTTGTCGTCCTGCAACCGCAGATGCTCGATGCCGAGCGAGCGATAGTAGGCGTGGAAGTCGTCGTACGGCAGAGTTCGGTCCGGGCGGGTTTCGCCGTACGGCACCGGAGCGTAGTGGCACTTGCCGATGTGCGCGGTGCGGTAGCCGGCGTCACGCAGCGTCCGGTAAAGGTTCGGCATTTCAGGCGACAGCCGAATGTCGCGGAAGTTGGAGTAGGCACCGTGATGGCGTGGCCACAACCCGGTCAGCATCGACGCCCGCGACGGCAGGCACCACGGACTGGCCGTGTAGGCGCGGTCGTACACCGTCCCCGAGGCCGCCATCCGGTCCAGGTTCGGGGTCGCCACCGCGCGCCCTCCGTAACAGCCCAACCCGTCACGGCGCAACTGGTCGGCTGTGATCAACAAGATCGCTGGTCGATCCGAACTCACCAGAATCTCCCTCCACTCGTTCCGGCGCGTCGGTCCTGCTACTAGAGCGGCTGGTGGATCCGGTACGGCGCGTGCCAGTTGTGCGGGGCGGTCTTCGGCAGGTAGGTGGCCTTCGGCAGGTCGTCGCTCACCCGCATGGTCCACCCGAGTAATCGCTCGGTCAGCTCAGCGCGCACCCCACGAAGCTCGGGGTCGTCCCACCGGTTGCGCAGCTCCATCGGATCGTCGGTCAGGTCGTACAGCTCGCCGCGTCCGACCACGTCGTAGACCAGCTTGTAGGGCCCGCGCCGCACCATTCGGGTCGTACCGCTCTGGGTCACCGAGTTCAACTCGTCGTACCTGCTGCCTTCGTACGGGAAGTGCAGTTCCGGCCGCTCGTCCGGGTCGTACGGCAGTCCGCCGAAGCCGTGCTCGGCGTACCCGCAGTCGAACTCCTCCGCCGGGTAGTCGGCGCCGGTGAGCATGGGCCAGAGGCTGCGGCCCTGTACGCCGAGCGGGATCGGCTCGCCCACCGCCTCGCACAGCGTCGGGAAAATGTCCACCATGGAGACGAAGTCGGCGTCGTTGGTGCTGGTCACGATGCCCGGCCCGGAGAAGACCAGCGGGATGCGCATCAGCACCTCCGGGACACCGGCACCCTTGCGTTGCAGCCCGTAGTCGCCGACATAGTCACCGTGGTCGGAGACGAACACCACGATCGTGTCGTCCGCGACGCCGATCTCGGTGAGGTGTCGCAGCAGCCGCTCGATCTGGTCGTCGATGAGACGCAGCATCCCGCAGTACGTTGCCCGGTAACGCCGCCACAGTTTGTCGTAGCCCGGGCGCTTCTCCTCGACGACGGTGCGCAGCCAGACCCACGGGCCGCCCTTGGCCAGCGCCGCTTCCGGGCCACAGGCCCGATCCGGCACGGTGTCCGGGTCGAACAGGGAGAAGTACGGCTCGGGAGCCTGATACGGGTTGTGCGGCTCCGGAAAGGACACCCAGCAGAAGAACGGCCGGTCCTCGGCGCGCCCGTCGATCGCGGCGATAGCGTCGGATACGATGCGATACGGGAACTGCCGCTCAACAGCGAAAGGCGTCGGTTCCAGGCTCGGTCCGTGGTCCAGCCCCCGTAGCCACTCGGCGAACGCGGCATCCTCGGCGTCACCATCCGGACCCGTCTCGTGTATGTACGGCCCGGAGTAGGTGTCGTAGTCCTCCCGCCGCCGGTAGACGTGCGGCTTGCCCGCGAAGTGCAGCGAATAGCCGGCGGCGCGCAGTACGTCCAGCAGGTCGTCGCCGCGCACCACCGCGTGCGGCGCGCTGTTCTGCCGCACCCGGTGCGCGGACGGGAAGCGTCCGGTCAGCAGGCTGGTCCGCGCCGGGACACAGGCCGGCGAGCTGGTGTAGGCGTTGGCCAGGCGGGTGCCCCGGGCGGCCAGGGTGTCGAGGCACGGCATCGTGTCGAGCGCGAAGCCCTCCCCCGCGGTGAAGCCCTGACGCTGCTGGTCGGTCATCACCAGCAGGATGTTCGGCCGGTTCCGGGACGCCCCGGGCGTCGCCGCACCAACCTCTGCTCGCCCCGGTCCGGTGAGCGTCATGCGGCCGGTTGGGGCTCGCGGCCGAAGCCGAGTTCTGTCGTACGCTGACGGAAGGCCTTGACCGCGTCCGCGTGCACGGGTGAGTCGATCACGTTCACGGTCTCGCCCGAGTCGGCGTGCAGGTCGAACAAGACCTCGGGCATCTCCTCGCCGTAGTACTGATACTTGAGCCCGCCGCGCTTGATCATCAGGTTCCGCCCGTTGTACTGGGAGACGGCCTCGTCGTCCCATCCCGCAGCGTCACCGTGGAGCAGCGGCACCAGGCTGCGGCTGTCCAGCCCACCGGGGACCGGCACGCCGGCCAGCTCGCACAGGGTGGCGAAGAGGTCGCACAGGCTGACGTTCTCGTCGACGGCCCGTCCACCAATGAGGGCAGCCGGCCAGCGCACAATCAACGGCACCCGGACGCTGCCCTCGAAGAACTTCTGCTTTTCGAACACCCCGTGCTCGCCAAGCATCTCGCCGTGGTCCGCGGTGTAGACGACGATCCACTCATCGAGGTCCTGGCCGACCTGTCGCAGCGCGTCGAGCACCCGGCCCAGCCGGGCGTCCATGCTCTCCACCATCGCGTAGTAGGCGGCGGTGGCCCGCCTGATCTCCCGCTCGCTCGCGTCCCGGCCCGCGACCACCCGCAGCCCGCCACCGAGGAACGGATGGTCGAAGGGCTGCTGCCCGGCGAACGTGTCCACCCTCGGCAGGTAGTAGGCGAACCGCTCCGGATCCTCGGCGAGGAACGGGTAATGCGGCTCGGTCAGGCTCACTTTCAGCAGCAGTGGCTGATCCGGGATGGCGCGGTCGTAGAACGGGTCGACGAAATGCCGGGTCAGGTAGTCGATCGCGCCGAGCACCGTGTACTCGTCGGCGACCGCGCACGGCCCGCGTCCGGCCCCCGCGCGGCGGACCTCCTTGGCGATCGGCCACTTGTGCCCGATCGGGTTGGTCGTGTCGACAGCCCGCCCGGCGACGTGCCGCGGGTCCAATGTCACGTCACCACCGACCCGCGCGGTCCAGCCCTGCATCTGGTCCGGTCCGGTGTGGTGCAGCTTGCCGCAGGCGACGGTGGCGTAGCCGTACTGGGCGAACCGCCGCGCGAACGTCATGTGGCCGGGCGCCAGGTCCTCGCCGTAACGCTCGCAGCCGGTCGTGCGGGGGAACTGCCCGGCCATCATCGACTGCCGTCCGGGCACGCAGATCGGGGCCGGGGTGTATGCGTTGGTGAAGACCGTTCCCTCGCGAGCGAGCGCGTCGAGGACCGGGGTTCGAGCCACCGGGTTGCCGGCGAAACCGGCCACGTCAGCCCGGTGCTCATCACCCATGAGGAACAGGATGTTGGGTCGTCGGTCCATCGTGCTTGGCTGCCTCCTGTCGGTCGCCGGCCGGGCGTTTTCACTCCTTGGCCCGTCGGGGTTCGCGTGTGCCGTCACCGCGGGTGCGTCACCAGCGCCGCCGCGGAAACCGCAGCAGCACTGCGCCGGTGCTGGGCACGTGGAACGTCACCCGGCCGTGCCGGACCGGCCGGTGGCCGACTGCCGTGTCGTGCTTGTCGGCGCTGAACTCCCACATCGTTCCCATGGCCCGGTCGAGCAGCTCGGAAAGGTCAGCCTGCACGTCGTACCCGGACACGGCCGAGCTGTTGGTGACCAGCAGGTCGATCCCATCGTCGACGTTCTCGGTGGTAATCGCCAGCAGGTCGGGGTTACTGGCGACGCTCCGGTGCGTGGGCCGGCCGCCCTGCAGCGCCCGGATGCCGAGACGCATGGCGTAGTACGTGGTGCGGCGGGTGCCGTCGGCGCCGATGAGGTACGCGCGGGTCGGCGCGTCGTAGAGGTTCACGATGTGGCTGCCGTACACGTAATGGTCGCCCGGCCACGACCCGCGGATCAGGGTGTTGATCATCTCGACGCCGTACGGGACCTTGTGGTACGTGTCGGCGCCGCGGAACACCGGCCCCCACTCGGTAATCCACAGCGGTCGGTCCGGGTAGCCGAACTCGTTCATGATCTCGTGGATCTCGCGGACTCGGTCGCTGGAGTCCACCCCGAAGTCGTGGTAGTCGACGGCATCGAAGTACTGCGGCACCTTGCGGAAGGCGTCCTTGATCCAGCCGAACCGTTCGCCGGCCTCGTTGACCGAGGTGGACGCGGTGACCGGCGCGTAGGCCCGGTACGGCCGACCCGGCAGATACTTCTGGTAGACGTGGTCGATCGCGTCCTTCGTCAGCTTGACGAACTCCCAGTAGTCGTCCTCGGTGGCGATGCCCTTCCAACCCTGGCCGGGGTGGTTCGGCTCGTTTCCCAGCTCCCAGTCGTCGACCCGATAGTCGTTGCGGACGTTCATCCAGTAGACCACCGCGAAAACGTGCTGCCACCACTCGTTGCGACCCTCCGGCGTGTTCGGCGGGTTGAGCCGGGCCGCCCAGTCCGGCTTGATCTGCGCGTTCTGCACCCGCAGTGACACCACCGGCTTGACGCCCGCGTCCCTAAGGTCACCGAAGATCTTCCGGCTGTTGCCCTGCCAGCCCACCCCGGGTTCGGTCGCGTACCAGAACGGGCTGCCCTCGGGCGGGTTGGTGAAGATCTCATCCCACCAGGCCCAGTTGACCACGCCCGCGTCGGCCTTGATGTGTTCGATGGTCGGCGCGCCGAAGACGCCGTCGTCGTCGAGGTACTCCCACGGACCCATCCCGCCGTAGAAGCGGTAGGTGTTCATGCCGAGATCCTTGAAGTCGGCGATGTCGAAGTTGGTGATGCCCCGGTCCGCCCCGATGTAGCGGGTGCTCACCCCCCACTGCTCCCCGTGCACCTTGATCGTCGCCTCCGCGGGGGCCGCGGTTGCGGCTCGACCGGTGGCGGCGCCGCCGAGCAGGACCGCGGCGGAGGCGCCGCCACCCAGCTCCAGCAGCCTTCTCCTGGTGAGCATCGGCTCGGACACGTTCGACCACCTCGCACTCTGTCGTCGTCACGATGGCTTCGGCCGGACCCGAGTCGTGCCCCAGCGAGGAAAGCGCTTCCGGTCGGCCGGTTGCCGATCAGTGAACACCGTTCGATCGTTTTAGTAAACGGTTTCGAAGCTATTGACTTGATCTGATCTGGTCGGCCACGCTCACCAACCATGACGACCTGTCAGCCATCGCCATCCGTCGACCCGTTGGCCCGCGGGACGCCCAGACCGGCTGGCTGCCGGCCGAGCCGCTGGAGGTGCCGTTGGGAGGTCGCGCGGGCCAGCGGCTTCCGCGCTCTGAGCACCTTCACGGCAAAGGTCCGGAGGCACGGCTCGAGCAAGGCATCCACCGTACGCGCGCATACCCGACACGAAAGGGGCAGGCCATGTTCCGTCGAAGGTGGTCGACACTCGCACTGGCGCTGGCCACAGCGGCGGCCACGCTGCTGGTCGGTCCGGCCGTATCCTCCGCCCGGCCACCGACAGCGTCGACCCAGGCGGCGGCTGCGGGCACCCACGCCCAAGGCATCGCCGACAGCGGCGAAAGCACCTTCGCCAGTCCGCTCTGGCCCGGATTGAACGTGATCCGCGGACGGGTGATCGTCCCCTACGACGTGGCGCTGCGCCCCGCATCCGACGCCCGCCGACAGAAGTTCGAGGCCTGGCTGGCCAACGCCGAGAACGCGGGCGTGACCCGCAACGTCGGGCTGGCCCGGATTCCGGAGCCGGACCGGCCCGGGTACGGCCGGGCGCCGGATGAAGCCACGTACCGCAACGCCTTCGCGGCGTTCATCGCGGCCTTCGGCGCGCGGGTCGATGCGATCGGCCCGTGGAACGAGCCGAACTTCCGCCCCACCGACGGCTCCCGGCTACTGCTGCCCGGTGGGCAGTACTACCTGGACGACCCGGGCGGTGGCTGCAACGGCGCCAATCCGCTGGTCGCCAACTGCGGGCCACGGATGGCCGCCTACTACTACCGCTGGGCGGCCGTCGACTGCCCGAGCTGCCTGCTCGCCGCCGGGGAGTTCGCCGGCACGCAGAGCTCGGACTACGTCCAGAAGTACAAGCGGCATCTCGGCACCCACCGCCCCAACCTGTGGAGCGTGCACAACTACGCCGACGTGATCCGCTACCAGGTCAGCGGCGAGCACACCCCGGCTGAGCTGAATAACTTCCTCGACGAGCTGTACTGCGCCGGCAGCCACCACTGCGTGCCCGGCCAGACCGACTGGTCCAGCGGCAACGTCTGGATCAGCGAGACCGGTGCCTACTACCAGCTCGACTGCCGCACCCACAACGTGTCCTGCGACCCGGGCACGAACGTCCACGTCCTCGGCGAGACCTCACAGTGCCAGGCCGCCGCCTTCATCAACCGGTTCTCCAACGTCAGCGGCAAGATCACCCGGATCTACTTCTACACCTTCACCGACGGGCGCTCCGGCGACAACACCGGCATCGTCAACGCCGCCGGCACCGCACCGCGCAAGGCGTACTACGTCGTACGCGACCGCGCCGAGTCCTGCACCTATTGACGCACACCAGAGCGGTGAGGATCCCAGGCCGCTCGGGCTCGGGGACCTGACCACGTACGCCGCTGCCGGCGGGACCACCTGGTCCCGCCGGCAGCCGGCGCATCTGGTTGCGCGATGACCCCTACTCGCTCGGGGTTCCGTCATGGATCCGGGGCCATCCGCCGGAGCGGTCCCAGTGCAGGACGTCCATCATGAGGTAGCGGCCACCGGTGCAGGACTCTCCGGACTGACTCAGGTAGGCGTGATAGAAGACCAGCCAGCCGTCGGGCGTGTTCTCGATGCCCTGGTGCCCCACACCGCAGTAGTTCGGATCGTTGTTGCCGGACAGGATCGGGCCCCCGCTCGGGTCCTTGGTGAAGGTGCCGGTGGGCGAGGCGGAGCGGGCCACCCCGATCGCGTAGGTGTCGCGGCTGTAGGTGGCCCCACTGTAGTAAAGCCAGTAGTAGCCGCTGCGGTAGACCATCGTCGGCCCTTCGACGCTCACGCCCTCCCAGGCCCGAGTAGGCGCGAGAATGTGGTGCGGCGTACCGATGCCGGTGAGACCGTCGTTGTTGATCGACCGGATCACGATCTGCTTGGTGCCCTCGGTTGACTTGGGGTCGTTCTTGTACATCAGGTAGTGCTGCTGCCCCACTGGATCCCAGAAGATCGCCGCGTCGATGATGCTGTAGGCCGCCGTCGGATGGCACAGCAACGGCCGTCCGAGGTCGGTGAAGTTGTACGGCGTCGACGACGTGGCCCGGCCGATGCACCGCTTACCGGTGGCGTTGTTGATGGCGGCGAAGTACGCCACGTACTGGCCGATCGCGTGGAAGAAGTAGATCTCCGGCGCCCAGTAGCCGTGCGACGGGTCCGACCAACTGGGCAGCTTGCCAGGTTCGAAGACATGGCCGGCGTTGGACCAGGTATGCCGATCGGCGGAGACGCGGACCGGCATCGCCCGACCGTTCGAGTCCACACCGGAGGTTGCTGCGACGTAATACTGGCCGTTGGTGTAAATCGTGCCGGGATCGGCCGTGCCACCCCAGGTGAACAGCGGATTGGGGAAGGTTCCGGCAACGGCGGGGCCAGGCGGGGCGGCGAGGACGGCCACCACCGCAAGCGCGGCGGCGAGCCAGCGACGGATCTTCACGAGCAGCTCTCCTTTGCCAGCGTTGCTCAGGTCGCATCGACCCGGGTGCGACCCATGAGCTGGTCCGTGTCGGAGCGATACTCGGCGGTGAGCCGGGCCGGGCTCACCGCCGTGTCGACGTCGAGCCTGCCTCCCTCCCGGTTGGCTACCGATCTCAACGGGCGGCGAGGGTCGCCTCCCGGATGCGCTCGAGGTCCACCTTCGGTGTGCGATCGGCGCGCAGCAGGCCGTTGACCTCCTGCTCGACGTCGGTCAGCTGGGTCCAACAGAAGCCTCGCAGCACCGGCGACGATGCCACAGCGTCCACCATCGCGGCGTACCGACGGAGCAGCTCCTCGCCGTCCTCCACCGACGAGTAGCCCCAGCCATCGGTGTCGCCGGTGAACGACACCCCACCGAACTCCGTGACCAGGAGCGGTTGGCCCTGGTAGGCCGCGTCGACCACCAGCGCCGGCCGGCGGGCGGGCTCGCCCGTGAGCGCCGCCTCGACTGACGAGTAGCCAGCCCGCAGTTGGTCGGCTCCGCGGTAGTCGTGCAATGTCACCAGGTCGGTGTCCGCGTGCTCCCAGCCGTCGTTGGAGACCACGAGTCGCGACGTGTCGAGTGTCTTGGTCAGGTGGTACATGGCGCGGAGGTGGGCGCGCTGCCGGGCATCGGTGCGCAGGTGCGGTACGCCCCAGCTTTCGTTCATCGGCACCCAGACGACGACGCACGGGTGGTTGTGATCCCGCCGCAGCGCCTCCGTCCACTCCGCCGTGATCCGGTGCACGTAGTCCCTGCTGTGGGCGTAGGCGTTGGCCATCTCACCCCAGACCAGGAATCCGAGCCGGTCCGCCCAGTACAACCAGCGCGGATCCTCGATCTTCTGGTGCTTGCGGGCGCCGTTGAAGCCCATCGCCTTCGCCAGCTCGATGTCACGTCGCAGGTCGTCGTCGGTGGGCGCGGTCATCAGCCCGTCAGGGAAGTAACCCTGGTCGAGCACGAGCCGCTGGATGTATGGCAGGCCGTTGAGCAGCACCTTGCCGTTGCGCACCGCGATCGAACGCATGCCCGCGTACGACTCGACCCGGTCGACAATCGCCCCGTCGACGTCGCGGAGCGCGACCACCAGGTCGTACAGCTGAGGGTTTTCGGGGCTCCACAGCGCGACTCCGGGCCACTCGCCGATGTGCGGGTGGGGCGGGGTCGCGCCGCACCGGCCGAGCTGCAACGGATGCGCGAGCGCGGGCCCGTCGACGTCGACGACGTCCCGGGCGACCTGCTGACCGTCGAGGGATGCGGTGATCTCCACGGTCATGCCGGCGACCGGTCGGGCGAAGGTGATTTCCATGTCGAGCCGCCCGCTGGGGACATCGGGGGTGAACAGCAACTCCGCGATGTGGCTGCGGGGCACCGGTTCCAGCCATACGCTCTGCCAGATGCCGGTCGTCGGGGTGTAGAAGATGCCCTCGGACTCGTTTCGCCAGTACTGCTTGCCCCGCGGCATCGCGAGGTCGTCGAGCGGGTCGGCGGCCCGGACGACGAGCACATGGTCGCCGCCGCCGGACAGCGGCTCGGTGATGTCGGCGTGGAACGGGGTGTGCCCGCCGCGGTGCTCGGCGACGAGGTGCCCGTCGATCCAGACCGTGGCGTGGTAGTCGACCGCGCCGAAGTGCAGCAGGATCCGGTCGTCGGGCGCGGCGTCGGCCGGACGGCGCAGCATGCGGGCGTACCAGACGACATCGTGACGGTCCCGCTCGCCGATGCCGGACAGCTTTGCCTGAGGGCAGAACGGCACCACGATCGTACGGTCGAACGGGCCGTTCCTCTCGGCGAGTGCCGCGGCGGTGACCGTATGCCAGCCCGCGTCACGGCCGATGTCGGTGTCGTCGTAGCCGAAGGCCCAGGTACCGTTGAGACTCGTCCAGCGGTCACGACGCAACTGCGGGCGCGGGTATTCCGGCCGGGGTAGCGAATCACTCACGCTCACGCTCGTCTCCGCTTCATTTCCGTCATGACATTCCACCGCATTGAGTCCGGCGCTTGGCTCCGCACCGTCGCTCATGCGACGACCGGCATCATCACCAGCGCACACAGGCGCCAGTAACCTTCGCGGAGATCGCCGGTGAGTTCGAGGTCGGCCGTGCGACCGGTGGCCCCGCCGTCGAGGTCGAAGCCGAGCCACTCGAACCGGCCCTCGGGGATGATGTCGTTACCGGACTCGGCGAGCAGTTGCCCGCCCTCACGGACGATCGTGTTGCCCGACGCGAAGTCGGTGTCTCCGGTCAGCAGGTGGACGCGGTGGACGCCGGCCGGGACGAACAACCGGAGGATGTACGGCTGGTCTCGGCCCAGGGCGAAGTCGCGCTGCAGTACGGGGAAGCTGCCCCGGTCACGGAACCCTGGGGCCGTCCCCACCCATCCGTAGCCTCGCGCCGGGTCCCACAGGTCGGCTGACGAGAGCCGCTGGTAGCCGGCGAGGACAGGGCTGGCCGGGCCGCCGGCGTCGAGGGCGAGCGGGACCGTGTCCCCCGCGGGTACGGCGACGACGGAGAGGTCGCCGAACACGCCGTACAGTCGCGTGTCACCGGCCGTCACCTCCACCTTGAAGACCTCCGCGAGGGGTGTCGGGGAAGCCGGGGGCACCACCGGCACGGCCACCGTGGTCGCGGACGACGGCTCCAGGACCTGGGTGAGGATCCCGCCGTCCCAGCCCTCCGGCACCTCTACGGTCACCGCTACCTTGACCGGCTCGGATGTCAGGTTGGTGAGGCCGATGTCGACGGAGCTGGCTCGGCCCGAGAACATCGTGCCCGCTTTGACTTCGCTGACCTCCACGCCGGGGATCCGCCGTGCGCCGGGCACCCCGGCCGCGACGACGAATGAGGCCAGCGTGCCGAGCTTGGCCTGAGGGTTGCTCGCACCGGAGACGGCCATGAAGTCGGTCTTCCACTCGTCACGGGTGAGGGTGCAGCGGGTGTAGCCCCGGTGCGCGCCGTCGAAGAACTTGACGTGCGGGTTCGCCGACAGGGCGGCCTCGACCTGGCCCCGCCAACCGCACCCTGAGCTGATGGACGTACCGACGAACTCGGTCGCGATCGTCTCGGAATCGACCTCGGCGAAGTCCGCCTTCAGGTCGTTCGCCCACGCGGAATGCCAGTCACCGGAGAGCACGACGACGTTGCGAAGGTCCCGCCGCTGGATGTGGTCGAGGATCCTGCCGCGGGCGGCCACGTAGCCGTCCCACTGGTCGTGGTTGATGCTCTCCCCCGCGCCGGGTTCGTAGTCGTACTGGGCCATCACCACCTGCTGGGCAATGACGTTCCAGCGGGCCCTGCCGCGCTCGAGGCCGTCGAGCAGCCAACGCTCCTGCTCCGGCCCGATCATCGTCATCGTCGGGTCCAGGGATCCGGGCTCACGCGGGGCGATGAAGGTCTCCGTCGCCTGATTGCTCCGGTACTGCCGAGTGTCGAGCACGTGGAACTCGGCGAGATCACCGAAGGTGAGGCGCCGGTGCATCCGCATGTCCGGGCCGTTCGGTATCGAGGCTCGCCGCAGCGGGAGGTGCTCGTAGTAGGCCTGGAAGGCCGCGGCCCGCATGAGCAGGAACTCCTCCCTGCTGACGTCCGGGTAGTTCTGCGGGTACTCACCAGCCCAGTCGTTGTCCACCTCGTGGTCGTCGAAGGTGACGACGAACGGGAAGGCGGCGTGGGCGGCCTGCAGGTCGGGAGAGGTCTTGTAGAGCGAGTGGAGGTTCCGGAAGTCCGCCAGGGTCGCGGTGTCCGCCTGCTCGTAGATGTAGTCGCCGACATGGAGAACGAGGTCGAAATCTTCGGCGGCCATGTTCGCGTAGGCGGCGTAGGTTCCCCCTGTCCAGGACTGGCAGGACACCAGCGCGAGCACAAGCCGATCGACGCGGGTTCTGGGTGCGGGCGCAGTCTTGGTTCGGCCGACCGGGCTGATCGCGGCGCCCGCCCGGAACCGGTAGAAGTACTCCCGGCCCGGCCGAAGCCCGCTGACCTCTGGATGGACGGAGTACCCGAGTTGTGGCGTCGCCGTCGCTGTCCCGCGCCGAACGACCTTCCGGAATCGCTCGTCCTCGGCGACCTCCCAGCGCACCCCGATCTCGTCCTGGTGCATTCCGCCGCTGCCGTCCTCGGCCAACGGGTCGGGGGCGAGCCTGGTCCACAGCACCACGCCGTCGGGCAGCGGATCGCCGGAGGCTACCCCGAGGGTGAAAGGATTGTCGGAGAATTTCGGATTGGCGTCTGCCCGCCCGCTCTCCAGGCCGGCGCCGAGGGCAACCGCTACGGCGCTCATCCCCGACAGCCGCAGGGCATCTCGGCGGCGCAGTCCGCCGCTCAGCCGGGCGGCGCCGCCGCCTTCATCACCCATGACGATTGTCTCCTTATCGATGTCTGCTGGTCAGCTTCGATGCGAATGGAGCCGGCGGGGTGCGCCGGTGAACCAGACCAGGTTCGCCGGTTCCGGTTGCCGGCACGCAACCGGTGCCCGACCCTGGCGTTACGGGTCCAGCAGGGCGGGCGGTACGAACCTCGCCGGTGGATGGGGGCGTCCAGTGACGTGGTCGCTACGGCCGCCAGTCGACGACCGGCCAGTCGTGGTGGAACTTGAGGCGTGCCCACCAGAGCAGCCGGGCGGACCCCGGGTTGGCGCGCTCGCGGGCGTGGAAGAAGATCTGCCAGCGGTTGTTGCCGTCCGGCATCGGGAACTGCCCGCCCGGGCCGTCGAGCACGTCGTCGCTGGCGAGGATGGGCTCGCCGTGCTTTTCGTAACCGTGGTCGATGTGACGGGACCGGGCGACCCCCACGGCGTAGGTGGCGTTGCCGTAGTTGTTGCCGCTGTAGAACAGGTAGTACCAGCCCTTGTGGTGGATCAGTGAGGGCGCCTCGACGACCTTGCCCTCCCACTCGAGCGTGTTGAACAGCAGATCGGTGGAGGGGCCGACCAGGGTGAGCCCATCCGCGGTCACCTCTTGCAGCACGAGCGCCGTCGGGCGGGGCGGGGTGAGCGCGTTTGTGTTGTTCTTCCACAGGAGGTAGCTGCGCCCGGTGGTCGGATCGACGAAGAAGCTCGGATCGATCACGCTGTAATCGGGCCGACTCACCAGCGGGGCGCCGAGATCCGTCCACGGCCCCTCCGGATGCTCGGCGGTCGCCGCTCCGATGCAGAACCACCGCTGCGGGCCGTCTGCGGAGTAGTAGGCGACGTAGCGTCCGCCGATCGCATGCACCTCCGGCGCCCAGAACCGCTTCGGCCCGGTGACCCAGGTGGGCAGGGCGCCGATGGGGAACACCCGGCCGACATCGGTCCACGTCGTGCCGCCGTCCACGGATCGCCGGATCGGGATGGCGCCGGTGCCCGAGCCCGAGGTGGAGTAGCAGTACCAGGTGTCACCGACCCGCAGGACGCCCGGATCGGCACCACCCAGCCGGTGCACGGGCGAGGGGAAGTCTTTGCCAACGGCGCTTGCCGGAGTTCCCGCGAGCAGCACTGCGCCACCGGCGCCAAGCGCCCCCGCCAGCAGTTGTCGTCGGGTCACATCGGTCATCCGGACTCCTTTGGAGACGGGCGCGTGGTGACACCCCACCATCCGTGAGCTGTTCCGTCAATCGTTTACGAAACTTTTCTCGGATCCTGTCACCTGCCTCATCGGCGGGTGGTGACGCGACCGCTACGATGGGACGGCCTGCGGAAAAAATGCCTCAGGCTGTTTCCGGGAGGTGGCGGTGACGCAGGTGGAACTCGGGGAACTGGGAACTCGACGCCGGGCGACGATCCGCGACGTGGCCACCCAGGCCGGGGTGTCCGTCGCCAGTGTTTCGCGGGTCCTCTCCGGCAAGTACTCGGTGGGCGCCGACACCCGCAGCCGGGTGCTGCGGGCGGTCGAGGATCTCGGGTTCGTCGTGAACGCTCACGCCCGCGCCCTGAGCTCCGAGCAGCCCGGCACCATCGCTCTGGTGGTCCACGCCGTGACCGCCTCGTTCCTCGCCGAGGTCGCGCAGGCCGTGGCGCAGCAGGCGGCCGCCGAGGGGAAGCTGTGCCTCGTGTGCACGACCCAGGGTCACCCGGATCGGGAGCTCGAGGTGGTCAACCTCATGCGTGAGCAAGGCGCCCGCGCCGTCCTCCTCGTCGGCGGGGTCGTCGAGACCGAGGACTACCTAGCCCGGATGCGCCAGGTCGCGCGCGGGCTCAAAGCCGCCGGGTCCCACCTAGTCTTCTGCGGCCGACCGGCCCCTGCAGCCGACCTCCCCGCCTCGGTCGTCACCTACGACAACGAGGGCGGCGCCTACGCGATGACCAGCTTCCTGCTCTCCGCCGGCCACCGCCGCATCCTGTTCCTCGGCGGCGACCCGGGCCATACGACTGCGACGGAACGCGTCGCCGGCTACCGGCGGGCCCTGACCGACTGGAGCATCCCGTTCGACCCCATGCTCGTGCAGCCGGGGCAGTTCACCCGCGCGTTCGGCTACCAACGGACGAAGGCACTCCTCGCCAATGGCCCCGACTTCACGGCGGTCTTCGCCGCCAACGACCTCGTCGCCGCCGGCGTACTGCTCGCCTGCCGGGAGGTCGGGGTAGCCGTGCCGGACGACCTGTCGGTCGTCGGCTACGACGACCTGCCCCAGGCCGCCGACCTGGTGCCCGCGCTCACCACGGTGCGGATCCCGCATGCCGAGCTGGGTCGGGCAGCGGTGCGGGCCGCCCTGCACCCGGACAACACCATGGACGACCACGTGCTGGGTACCCACGTGGTCGTCCGTGACTCGGTGCGTCCGCCGCGCCGCTGAGATCGCGGCGTAGCCGCGCCGCTGAGACAGCGGCGCGGCCGGGCCGTCAGCCCTTCTGTGCGGCGGCGTACTCCTTGGCGTACTCCTCGGCGATCTTGTCGCCGCCCTGCGCCTTCCATTCCTTGACCGCGGCGGTCCAGGCGCTCACCGGCTCCCGGCCGGCGGTGATCGCCGCCATTTTGTCGCGCAGCTTCATCCGCAGGGTGTGTTCCAGCGTGGAGGCACTGTCCGAGGTGAGACCGGCGGCCGGGTTCGGCAGTGCCTTGTCGATCATCTCGGACTGGTAGGCGTGCATCCGCTTCGCGGCCTCGGGATCGCCCGGGATGTACAGCGCGTTGGGGGCATCCATCACGTACCGGATGCCCAGGGTGTTGGGGTTCTCCATGTCGGCGAGCGGGGTGAGCTTCGGGGACCCGTCGGCGTTGCGGGTGAAGTGTTTGCCCTCCACGCCGAAGTGCGACACCTCGTACTCCTTCGTGCCGAACGGCGCGGCGAGGTAGTCCAGCAGGCGCAGGATCAGTTCGACCCGTTCCTTTGCCGCCTTCTTGATGACGACCCGGCCGAAGATGCCCTTCGCGAAGTGGACCCCGCCGGGGGCGTCGGTGCGGTAGAGCCGGCCGAGATCCACCGTCCAGGCGCCCTTGATCTTGCCGACTGTGGTCACGTAAGCGAGCAGTCCGTCGGGCATGCTCGCGACCGACTGGTTGTAGAACTGCGCCTTCATGTCGACGGCGCTCATGGTCTGCGCGTCCGGGTGGTAAAGCCCCGCCTTGCGCAGCTTCGCGGTGAACTCCAGCGCCGGCAGCCAGCGCTCCGACTCCCAGGTGCCGATGAACTTCCCGTCCTTGACCTCCCAGGCGTTTGGTGCGCCGAAGCTCATCGCGTGCCAGGTCAGCCCCAACTCGGAGTTGTCCGAGCCCATGCCCCAGCGACGGCCCTTCGTCACCTCGGTCATCGCCTGCTCGAACTCCGCCTGGGTCCAGTTCTTCGGTACGCCGGTGGAGTCGAGGAGGCTGCGGTTGACGTGCAGGCTGTAGTTGAACCGGGGGCGTTCGATCGGTACGGTCATCAGCCGTCCGCCGACCCGTCCCGCCCCCTGCCAGGCGTACGGCGGGATGTTCGCGAGGTTGGGGAACTTCTTGATCGCGTCGCCGGACAGAGACTCGGACAGGTCGGCGCACTTGGCGGCGATGAACTGGTCGATGTTCGGCGGCTCGCCGTTGATCACCATGAGGTCGGGCATGTCGCCGCTCGCCATCAGGGTGGCCATCTTCTTCGGGTAGTCGGCGCTCGGCACGTGGGTGAGCTTGAGGTCGATTCCCAGCGTCTGGTTGATCAGCTTCCAGAACTCGTTCTCCCCCGCCGGCCGCGGCGGCGGCGAGTAGGTGATGATCAGGGCGTGCACGGTGGAGCCGTCACCGGGCTTGGCCGCCACGCTCTGGGCGAGCGTCTGCGGGTAGGTCAGGTACGCGCCCTGCACACCGCGGTCGTCGCCGGGCAGGTCCGGCTTCACTCCGGTGAACGGGACATAGGTCGGCCACGGCACGAGGTCCTTGCCCGCGTTGCCGACGCTGCCGCTGTTGCCGCCGCTACCGCCGCAGGCCGCCAGGCCGGGCACCGCCACGGCGGCCGCACCGGCTCCGATCATGCGCAACAGCGAGCGCCGCGACAGTGGGGATCTGTCCATGAGATGTCCCTCTCTCGGTGGTGGTGGGTGGGGTCAGGACTTGATGGCGCCGGTGAGCACGCCCCTGACGAAGTACCGCTGCAGGAACGGGTAGACGAGAAGGATGGGCACCGTCGCGATGATCAGGGCGGCCATCTGGATCGACTGCGGCGCGGTGAAGTTGCCCGCATCGCTGGCGGCGGAGGAGTCCGCGAGTTGCGCGCCCTGGATGACGTAGAGCCGCAGCACCGGCTGCAGGGGCCACTGGGAGGCGTCGTTCAGATAGAGCACCGCGTTGAAGAAGGCGTTCCAGTAGCCGACCGCATAGAACAGGCCGACCACGGCGACGACCGCCTTCGACAGCGGAAGGACGATGCGGGTGAGGATCTGGACCTCCCCCGCGCCGTCGATCCGCGCCGCGCTGTACAGATCCTCCGGGATGCCCTGGAAGAAGCCGCGCATAACGACGAGGTTGAACGCATTGACGAGGACGGGAAGCACGAGCGAGCCCAGGTTGTCCAGCAGGCCGAGTTGCTGGACCACCAGGTAGCTCGGGATCATCCCCGGTGGGAACAGGAACGTGAACAGGATGAGCAGCATGATCGGCTTACCGCCGAACACGCCGGGCCGGGCGAGGGCGTACGCCAGCAGGATGGTGGCGACGAGGCTAGCCAGCGTGCCGACGACGGTGACGCCGGTGCTGATGAGCAGGGCGCGGGTCACGATGCCACCGGAGAGCACGTCCTGGTAGGCCTGCAAGGTCCACTCCCCGGGCCAGAGCACCCAGCCGCCGTTACGGGTGAGCTCCTCTGTGGTGGCCAGGCTCGTCGCGATGACCACCCAGAACGGCGCCACGACGAGCGTGACGATCACGGCGAGGACGACGGTCTTCGCCGCCTGCGTCAGCGGCGACGGGCGACCCTGCCAGGCGGGTCTGGTAGCACGGGCCATCAGCGGTACACCCCCTGCTCACCCAGTCGGTGGGCGATCTTGTTGGCGAGATAGACGAGGACGGCGCCGATGACTCCCTTGGCCAGACCCGCGGCCGCCCCGTAGCCCCAGTCGCCGCCGAGCACGCCGGTGTAGTAGACGAACGTGTCGATGACCTCGCCCGCCGCTGGCCCGACCGCGTCGCGCTGGAGGATGAACTGCTCGAAGCCGACCGACAGGATGTCGCCGAGGCGCAGGATGAGCAGCAGGACCAGCACCGGCCGGATGGCGGGCAGCGTCACGTGCCACAGCCGGCGCCACCAGCCGGCGCCGTCGATCGCGGACGCCTCGTAGAGCTGCTCGTCGACCTGGTGCAGCGCGGCCAGGAAGATGATCGTGCCCCAGCCGGCGTCCTTCCAGATCACCTGGGCGATCACCAACGGCTTGAACGCGTCGGGATTGCCGATGATGTGGATGGTGGACAGGCCGTTGTCGGCGAGGATGCCGTTGAGAACCCCGGCGCCGCCGAGCAGCTGCTGGAACAGCGCGACCACGATGACCCACGAGATGAAGTGGGGAAGGTAGACCACGCTCTGGACGAATCGCTTGACCGTGACACTCGTGATGCTGTGCAGCAGCAGGGCGAGCGCGAGCGGAGCCGGGAAGTAGAAGATCAGTTGCAGCGCCGAGATCTCGAGCGTGTTGAGCGCCGCCTGCCAGAAGGCCGCGTCGCCGAACATGCGGGTGAAGTTGTCAAACCCGACCCACGGGCTGTCGACGATGCCGATGAACGGCACGTAGCGCTTGAACGCGATGACGTTGTTACCGAGCGCTCCGTAATGGAAGATCGCGAAATACAGCACGCCGGGGACCATGAGCGCGAGCAGCACGGCGTCGCGCTTCAACCGGCGTCTGGATCCCGCGCGTCGGGCAGCCGGCGGAGCCGATCCGCGCCCGGCCTGTTCGGAGGCCGCCGTCGGCGCCTCGCGATCCGTATGCGAGAGCGTCGTCCACACTCGCGCCTCCCCTCCTCGAACGCGACTGCTCAGCGAATCGGTTCCTGAACCTTTCCTGCGCCTGTCGACCCGTGGCCGGTGGAAGCGCCGTACTGAACAGGCATTCTGTCGCCGTTACGAGTTGCAGTAGCGCCAGACGGTGTCAGGGTAGGTGCTTGCTCCCGTCGATGACCAGAGCTACCGTCAGTTTTTCCGCAAACGGTTTCGCAACACAAAGGGGAGCCCCATGGCCGATCGTGCCGTCGTTGTACTCGCGATGCGGCCCACGCTCCTGCCGGACCTGCTCGGTCCGCAGCTGCTCGCGAGACTCGGCGCGGTCGCCGACGTACGTCACGACGCCATACTCACCCGATGGGACGACCCGGTCGCGGGCGAACTGCTCGCCGACGCGGCGGTCCTCCTCACCGGGTGGGGCGCGCCGCGTCTCGGCGTCGATGTCCTGGACCGGGCACCCCTGCTCAGCGCCGTGGTTCACGCAGCCGGCTCGGTCAAGGGCCTGCTCCCCGAGGAGGTGTGGCACCGTGGGATCGCCGTGTCGTCCGCCGCACAGGCCAACGCGGTGCCGGTCGTGGAGTACACGGTCGCGGCGATCCTGCTCGCCGCCAAGCGCGCCTTCCGCCTCGCCCACGACTACCGCCAAGGACGGCCGGCAGGCCACGAGGACGGCGAGGACGCCGGCAACAACGGTCTCACCGTCGGCGTCGTCGGGGCGTCACGAATCGGTCGCCTGGTACTCAGCGCCCTCGCCAACCACGACATGCGGCTCCTGCTCGCCGACCCGTACGTGGACCAGGCCACCGCCACGGCGCTCGGTGCCCACCTCGTCGACCTCGACACGCTCTGTGCGACCAGCGACGTCGTCACGCTGCACGCGCCGGCCCTGCCGCAGACCCGACACCTGCTCGACGACCGCCGGCTCGGCCTGATCAGGTCGGGTGGCATCGTCGTCAACACCGCCCGGGGATCACTCGTCGACACCGATGCGCTCGCTCGGCACTGTGGCGCCGGCCGGCTCGACGCGGTGCTCGACGTGACCGAGCCCGAACCGCTACCCCCGGGCCACCCGCTGTTGAGCATGCCCAATGTCCTCGCCACCCCGCACATCGCCGGCGCCCGCGGCAACGAGATCCGCCGGCTCGGTGCCTACGCTGTCGCCGACGTCGAGCGCCACCTGTGCGGCGAGCCGATGCACGGTGCTGTCACCCATCAGGACCTGGGGAGGATCGCGTGACGCAGCTGCCACCGGAGGACCGGATCCGATCCCCGTACACCGGGTGGACGCGGTCGCACTGGGAGTCGATCGCCGACCACTGGCTGCTGACCCTGCGGATGCATGCCAGCGAGGGACACGGACTCATCACACCGCCCGGGCGGCCCAGCCACTCCGGTCTCCACTCCGACGGCCTCGAGGGCTTCGCGCGCAGCTTCGTCCTCGCCGCAAGCCGGATCGCCACGGGCAACGACCCCCACGACCACGCAGGCTTCTATGCCGAAGGACTGCGCGCCGGCGTATCCGCGCACAGGCCGGACGCCTGGCCCCGAGGGCGCGGCGTCGGCGAAGACGGACCCGGCAACGGGCAGCCCATCGTTGAAGCCGCGGTACTCGCCCTTGCCCTGCATGTCTCCCGCGCGGCTGTCTGGGAGGCACTCGACGACGACGTACGCGGCCGCCTCGTCGACTGGCTGCGCCACCACGCGCAGCGCCCCGTCCCGAGCAGCAACTGGCTGCTTTTCCCCGCTGCCGCCGAGGCGTTCCTACGGTCCGTCGGGGCCGACACGGACGGGTGCGCCAACGCCGAGCGGGTCGCCGAGCTGGAGGACTGGTATACCGGCGACGGCTGGTACACCGACGGCGACGGGCGGCACGTCGACCACTACAACGCGTACGTCATCCACCCGTTCCTCGGGCTGTGGTACCGGTTGACCGGCGACGACGCCGGGCTTGGGCGGTGGCGGGAGCGCCTCGCCGGGTACGTTGACCGCTACGCCCACTTCTTCGCCTCCGACGGCGCTCCGATGTACCAAGGCCGCTCGCTCACCTACCGGGCGGCGCTCCTCGCTCCGCTCTGGATGGCCGTCATCGAAGGGGTCTCACCACTCGTGCCGGGCACCACCCGGCGGCTCGCGAGCGGCACGCTGCGCCACTTCGTCGACGCCGGGGTCGGTGCCGCTGGCCCACTCGCGCTCGGCTGGCACGCTGACGAGCACCTCCTCTCGGTCCAGCGTTACAGCGGCCCGGGCTCGCCCTACTACGCGGGCCTCGGGTTCATTGGCCTCGCCCTGCCCGCCGATCATCCGGAGTGGACGGATACGGAGTCCCCGCAGCCGGCCGATTCCGACAACGTCGCCCCCCTCGCCCTGCCCAGCGTCGGCTGGCTGGTCCACAGCCACGACGGCATCGTGCGACTGACCAACCACGGCAGCGACCACCAGCCCAAGCAGTCCCCGCCGAACACCGACGTCGACGATCCCCAATACATCCGGTTCGGGTACTCCACCCACACCACTCCAGGCCTCGGCCCAGCTGCCACGGACGGGATCGACAACCACGTAGCGCTCCTCGACACAGACGGCCGCCCGTCACGGCGGGGACCGATCCGCGGCCACCTCGTCGGTAACGGCATGGCGGCCTCATGGCACGTGCCACAGCGCGATGGGCAGCCGGTCGGTGCCCGCATCGTCACCGTCTCCCTGGTCGATGGCCCGTGGGAGCTGCGCTGCCATCTCGTTGACGCCCCCGGCGGGCGGCTGCGCGAGGGGGGCCACCTCCTCGCCGACGTGGCCCCGGTACGCGCGCAGGCCTGCACAGCCGCGGAGGTGCACCGCGCCGACGGGCTGTGCGCCGCGGTGATTGGTGTGCACGGCTACGACACGGCCGGCGTCGCGCGCTACGACGGCGTGAGCGCGATGGGCCGCTACTCCGGCGTCCCGTACCTTCTTGCTCAACGAGGCGACGGGCCAACCGTACACGTGGCGGCCCATCTCCTCGCTCGATCCGTGCTACCCGCCCACTGGCCCTCGGCGGCCACCGTCACCGTCCAAGCGACGACGGTGACCGTGAGCTGGTCGTCAGGTAGCAAGCGATCGATCGACCTGGCAACGCTGTTCGCGAACTGACCGTCCTGCCACAGACAGTGTTGCCAGCGATGCACGCAGCCCTGGTCGGCCCCGTGTCCGACCAGGGCTGGTTCGTTGTCGACTGGCCGACCCTTTGCGAGGTCAGGTCATCCGGCGCTGGATCCGCCAAAGGCCGAAGAGGGTCAGCAGCCCGGCGTCGGGGGGACTCATCCGGGCGCATCGTCGTCGCGCTTTGGCCGTCAGGGGACCGGGACCGGGCCGACCACTGGTTTCAGGCTCGCTGCTCGGCTTCGGGGTTCGGGTTCAGTGACAGCTGGCGTTAGGGCCGTGTCGTCGTCAGGCCGGTGCAGCGCTTCGCCGTGGCGAGCTTGTCCTCGATCCGCTCCTTGGCCGCGCCCGACACGAGCATGGGCCGCCCGGTACCGGAAACCGTGGCCGGCAGGAACTCGTTGCGCATCACCGTCCGCCCGCGCACGGTCAGCCGCAGTATGCCGGAGTCGGTGCTGTGCGAGTTGCCGTACCAGAGGAAGTTGCCCAGCCCGTAGTGCACGTAGGTCTTGCCGAGCCAGCCGTCGGCGAGCAGCGTGTGCGCGTGCGTGCCGAGCACGATGTCGGCTCCGGCGCGGGCCATCCGGCCGGCGAATGTCTTCATCTCCCGGTTTGGACAGGAGTTGCCCTCGGCCCCCCAGTGCATGAAGACGATCACCAGGTCTGCCTGGTTGCGGGCGGCCCGCACGGCAGCGGTGGCCCGGGCCCCGTCGAACGCCATCGCGACCCCCGGCCGGCTGTCCGTCGGCTTCCACTGCGCGGCCAGCTCGTGCACCTGCGACATGCCGAGCACCGCGATCCGCACACCCTTCACGGTGGTCAGCCACGGCGCGTACGCCGCGTCGGCGTCGCGTCCCGCGCCGAACACCGGGAAGTCCGCCTCCGCCGCCGCGTCGAGGGTGTCAAGCAGCCCCACGTGGCCGTAGTCGAGGGTGTGGTTGTTGGCGATCGACGCTGCATCGATCCCCGCCGCGCGCAGCGCCGCGTATGCGGTCTCCGGCGATCGGAAGTGGAAGCGCTTGGGCTGCGGCGTACCGCGGTCGGTCACCGCCGTCTCGAGGTTTAGCAGTGTGAGATCGGCGTCGCGTAGCACCAGGGCGATGCGACCGAACGCCGTCTCCGGGTCGTCCAGCAGGTGCAGCGTGCGGCCGGTGAAGTGGACGTCGCCCGCGAAGGCCAGCCGCAGCTCGACCGGAGCGGCCACGCCCGGAGCGGCAGCACTCGGCGATGCCGCGGCGCTCGGCGTCGCCGAGGCCGTGGACTCCCGCCCGGCCGCGTGGTCCGACGGTTCGGCGGTACAGCCGGCTAGCGCGGCGCCGACCGTGAGGGCCGCCAGCGTCGCGCGCCGCGCACCCACCGTGGTTCTGCTCACCCGCACAGGGTACGGGGTCGAGTGCCGGCTCGTGCTCGGCTGACCGTCTCAGCCCTCACGCCGAGGGCCCTCGTAGCTGCCACCACGGGCAGACCACCGTCCGGATCGGATCAGACATCGCCAGGACCGTGAAGAATCAGAGTTTGACGAAGGTCACTCGCCGCCGATAGCCTCCTGATCGACCATTTCGGCCGTGGCCCTAACCACTCTCTCTTCACCGCTAGCCGGAAACCACCGAGATCGCCCTATTAACGGTCTAGCCCGTATGTTGCGGCTCCGGTTTGACGCTCGGGCCGACGGGCGGGCGGTGGTGGAGGAGCGCGCCAACAGGGCAGCCGCGAGGAGGAGGTAACGGATGATTGGTCCGCAGAGGAGACTCGGCTCGCGCCGAACTCGGTTCACCGTCGCAATGCTGGCCACAACGATCATGGTGGTCCCGCTGGCCGCGCCAGCGGTCGCCGGCACGGGCGCGGCGGGCATGGCCAGCGCGGCCGCGCAGGAGCCCACGGTCGTCGGGGCATACACGCAGGTGACGGTGGACGGCCGGTATGTCGGCCGAGGACTGGAAGGCGTCGGGCACGCACTAACGGCCTACGCCGCGATGCACAAGGTGACCGGCGACCCCCATCACCGGGCGGTTCTCGAGGCGCTCCTCGACCGCATGCTGACCGCCCGCCCCTCTCACATGAACGCGCTGTTGGGGGCGCAGGTGCTCGAGGACCCGTTCCTGCTCTCACACCCCGCGCTGGTCACGAACGTGCGCGGATTCGCCAGCGGGCTGGTCCAGAAATTCGCCACAACTCCCGAGCAGATTCTGCACCAGGGTGACATCCGAACGCTGACCGGCAATGCCAGCTTCCTGGTGGCATACGCGGAGTTCCTCCAAGATGAGCTCCACGAAGCCCACGGTCAGGCCCGCGCCGATCTGCGGTCCGAATTGCGGGACATCGACGAAGTCGGTACGGCGCTGCTGGACCGGCTTGTCGAGCTGCAGTTCACGCTCGGCGAGGCTACCGAGCGCTTCGACAACCCGAGGCTCGCCGGCGGGTTCCCGCACCTCGTCGACGCCGCGGACGGGACGATGGGTTCATGGGACGTGACGAACTGGTCCCCCGCGATGCTGTCGATCGAGCAGTACTCGGCCGTCCGCGCCCTCGCCGAGGGGTTCGGGCGCTACCACCGGCCGGCGTACGAGCGAGCCGCTGCCGCAGCCGCGCGGCCGTTACTGGCCACCGACGAGATCGATCCGGAGCTCATCTATGCCGGCAGCCCTCCCGGATTCCCGCTCGACGGCGCGGACTTCCAGTTCGGCGAGGAGACCGGTGAGCACCCCTACCTCATCACCTACGGCTGGTCGCCGAACGCGATCGGCGACCTCGGCACGGCGCTGAAGGCCCTGATCGACAACCGGGTGACGGTGCCTCGCTCGTCGGAGTGGGCCGAGACGTACTGGAAGGGCAGTCCGCCGAACTCGATCCTCGACCCACGATCGTTCTGGGACGATCTGGCGGCCAAGGTGGCCTATACCCATCGGTTCATGGAGGCGACACAGCTGCCGGTACCAGGCGACTTCCCCTGGATCGATGTCTCCCATGCGACGTTCCCCGGCACCGGGGACGACGACATCCATCGGGGCGGCTGGTACGACGGGTCGGGTCGAGGCGCCATGTCGGCGGTCTATTCGCGCATCGCCATCCACGGATACGTCGCGAGCGGCGGCCGAAATCTTGAGCTGCTCATGCGCGCCGGCCAGTGGTGGGACAACATGATCGTCTGGTCGTAAAACGTCCTGCCGCCCACGCCCGGATCCGCCGCGCCTCCGGGCGTGGGCGTCTGGCCGGCGAGGTCACCACGGCGAATCTCGGTGCCGCAGGCGTGGCACGGTAGGCCGGCGCGACGGTAGACAAACACCTCGCCGCCGTGCCGGTCGACCCGCGGCGGCCGACCCATCACCTCCGACATCTGTCCGGGATGGAGGGTCTGCCCGGTGCGTTGGATGTACAGCACTCGACCGTCGGGCAGGGGTGCGAGCTCGTACGGGTCGGCCATCGTGGCGTCGCCCTCGAGCTTGACCTTGCGGAAGCTGCTCCACCCTGAGCCGGCGTCGACCCCGACGGACTGTGAACGGCGTCAGGACCGGGGCGGGCCGGAACTCTCCCGGCGAACGAGCTCCGCACCCATCTGCTCGATGCGCGGTCCGTTGCCGTCATCCGGTGGTTGCAGCGCTAGCGTGACGGCGCAAGCGCCCATGTCGGCAAGGGGAAGTCGCACGGTGGTCAACGCGGGGGTCACATCGGACGCGATCGGCATGTCGTCGAAGCCGACCACGCTGATCTCGTTGGGAACGGCGATGCCCCGCGAGCGCAGCAGCGCGAGGGCGCCGACGGCCATGGAGTCATTGAGCGCCGCGACGGCGGTCAGGTTGGGTTCGGCGTCGAGCAGTGCGGCCGCGGCGGCGGCACCGCTGGCGCGGTCGAAGTCGCCGTAGACGATGCGTCGGGCGGGCACCTGCCGGCGGTGATCCCGAGCGGCGCGGCGCAGGCCGGCAATGCGGTCGGTGGTCGTCGTCAGCTGCTTCGGCCCGGCGATGACGCCGATCCGTTGGTGGCCGAGCGCGTACAACTCGTTGCCGAGAAGGTAGCCGCCCTTCTCGTTGTCGGGTACGACCGCATCGCCCACGTATTCGTGACGGCCAATGACCGCGATGCGCCCACCAGTGGCCTGGTAAACCCGAAGTTTGCTGTTCAGCGTGGTGGTGAACCCGGTGTCGTGGTAACCGGATCCGGCGAGGATGATCGCGGCGGCCTGGTGGGCGCGCAGCAGTTCGACATACTCCAGTTCCTTGTCCGGTTGACGGTAGCTGTTGCAGATGATGACGAGCCGGCCGTTCTCGGTCGCTACCCGCTGCAGGCCACGGGTGATCTCGGCGAAGTACGGGTCGGAAACGTCGTGCACGATGACGCCAATCGCGCTGCGGTGCGAACGGGCCAGGAGTTGGGCGTGGGCGTTGGGTACGTACTGCAACTCTTCGACGGCCGCAAGAACCCGCAGGCGCAGGGCTTCCGCCACAGGCTTGCTGCTGCCGTTGACGATGCGGGACACAGTGGCCGGGGAGACGCCCGCCCGGCGTGCGACATCAGCCAGCGTGGCCATAGCCAACCCTCCCCGCAATGCCCGCGCAATCCAATCACAGCATAGCGGAGCGTAGGGAAAGCCCTTGCTCCGGAGGATTCGCCGCGGCTAGGGTACCAGGAAAGCGCTTACCAAGGGGAGGGCCTTGCATGTCCCGTACCACGATCGGGATCGTGATCAACGGCGTCACCGGGCGGATGGGTTACCGGCAGCACCTGGTCCGGTCACTGCTGGCGATCCGTGAGCAGGGCGGCCTGCCCCTGAGTGACGGCGGCCGACTGTGGCCCGAACTGCTCCTGGTGGGTCGCAACGAGACCAAACTGCGCGAGATCGCCGGCCGGCACGGTCTCACCGAGTGGAGCAGCGACCTCGCCGCCAGCCTCGCCCGCCCCGACATGCACATCTACTTCGACGCCCAGGTCACCAGCGAACGAGAAAAGTCGCTGCGTGCCGCGATCGAGGCGGGCAAGCACGTCTACACCGAAAAGCCGACCGCGGAGGACCTTGCCGGTGCCGTCGACCTAGCGCGTCGGGCCGACGCGGCTGGCCTCAAGCATGGCGTGGTGCAGGACAAGCTCTTCCTGCCCGGGTTGCGCAAACTCGACCGGCTGGTCAAGGGCGGCTTCTTCGGCCGCGTGCTGTCGATCCGGGGTGAATTCGGCTACTGGGTCTTCGAGGGCGACTGGCAGACGGGGCAGCGACCTTCCTGGAACTACCGGGCGGCCGACGGCGGGGGCATCACCTGCGACATGTTCCCGCACTGGCATTACGTGCTCGAGCAGATCTTCGGCAGGGTCACCGCGGTCACCGCCCACGTCACCACGCACATAGATCAGCGGTGGAACGAGGAAGGTGAGCCCTACCGAGCCACCGCGGACGACGCGGCGTACGGCATCTTTGAGATCGAGGGCGGGACAGTCGCGCAGATTAACTCGTCGTGGGCGGTGCGCGTGTACCGCGACGAACTGGTGGAGTTCCAGGTCGACGGCACGCACGGAAGCGCGGTGGCGGGCCTGCGCAACTGCCGGATCCAACACCGGGCCACGACCCCCAAGCCCGTGTGGAACCCGGATTTGCCCTCCGCCGAGGACTTCCGCAGCCAGTGGCAGCTGGTGCCCGACAACGACGAGTTCGACAACGGCTTCAAGACCCAGTGGGAGCTGTTTCTCCGCCACGTCGTCGAGGGCGCCCCGTACACCTGGGACCTGTGGGCGGGCGCCCGCGGCGTTCAACTCGCCGAGCTGGGTCTGCAGGCCGCTCGTGAGGGCCGGCGCATCGAGATCCCGGAGCTGGATCGATGAACACCGCGGTCAACCTGCCGGACGGGCGGTTGGTCCTCAGCGGCAGGGGGGACGAGTTCGCGGCACCTGGCCCGCAGTTCACGGCCCGTGTCGCCTACGCGGCGGCACACGTCGTCGCCGATCCCACAGCTGACAACACCCCGGGCCAGCCAGCAGCACTGGACTGGGACGCCACCCTGGCGTTCCGGCACCATCTGTGGCGGCACGGCTTCGGAGTCGCGGAGGCGATGGACACCGCCCAACGCGGCATGGGCCTGGACTATCCGACGACCCGTGAGCTCGTCCGGCGCAGCTCCCGGGAAGCACGCGAGGCTGGTGGTTTGATCGTCGCCGGAGTGGCCACCGATCAGCTGCCCAACGGCCCCGCCACCCTCGACGAGGTTCGTAAGGCCTACGGCGAACAGCTCGACGATGTGCAGGCGGCGGGCGCCCGACCGGTGCTCATGTGCAGCCGCCATCTCGCTGCGGCGGCGACCACGCCTGAGGACTACCTAAGCGTGTACGGCGAACTGCTACGCCACGCCGAGGGGCCAGTGGTGCTGCACTGGCTCGGGCCCATGTTCGACCCGGCGCTTGCCGGTTACTGGGGCTCCCCCGACCTCGGCGTGGCCACCGAGACCGTACTCGCCCTGATCGAAACGCACGCGGGTAAGGTCGATGGAATCAAGGTGTCGCTGCTCGACGAGGAGTTCGAGATCGCGCTGCGCCGCCGGCTGCCGAAGGACGTCCGTCTCTACACCGGCGACGACTTCCACTACCCCGCCCTCATTCGAGGCGATGGGCACCAACCCGGGCCCTCTGACCGAGTCGGCCGGACCTATTCAGACGCCCTGCTCGGCATCTTCGCCGCCATCGCGCCACCGGCGGCGGCGGCCATGCGGGCACTCGACGCCGGCGATCTCGCCCGGTACGAACAGATCTTCACCCCGACCGTACCTCTGGCCCGGCACATCTTCGGCGCACCCACGTACTACTACAAGACCGGCATCGTCTTCCTCGCCTGGCTCGCCGGCCACCAGGATCACTTCACCATGGTCAGTGGCCTGCACAGCGGCAGGTCGCCGCGGCATCTCATCGAACTGTTCCGGCTCGCCGACACCGCCGGGCTGCTGCCCGACGCGGAACTCGCCGCCCACCGGGCACGCGCCTGGCTGACCACGGTCGGGGTGCCGCAGTGACCCGGGACGAAAGAAGGCTCATCCGCTTCTCCTTCAACCAGGCGACCGCGAAGTACTGGCCGATGGAGGACCTCATCGCCGGGTGCGTCGATGCCGGCGTCACTGGCGTCGGCCTGTGGCGGGAAGAGGCGGCGGCGTACGGCGTGGAGAAGACGGCGTCGCTGATACGCAGCGCCGGATTGGCCGTCACATCGCTGTGTCGCGGTGGCTTCTTCAACCAGCCCGGCTGGTTCGACGAGAACCGACGCGCCATCGACGAGGCGGCCACGCTCGGCGCACCCACGCTGGTACTCGTCTCCGGCGGTCTGCCCGACGGCAGTCGCGACCTTGACGCGGCGCGGAAGAACGTCCGCGACGCAATCGGAGCGCTGGTACCGCACGCGCTCGACGCGGGCGTCCAGTTGGCGATCGAGCCGCTGCATCCAATGTTCTGCTCCGACCGCTGTGTGGTGGCGACTCTAGGCCAGGCCTTGAATCTCGCATGGCCCTTTCCGCCGCACGCGGTGGGGGTCGTCGTCGACACCTACCACCTGTGGTGGGACGATCAGGTGTGGCAGCAGATCGACCGGGCCGGCCGGGAGAAGCGCATCGCCTGCTTCCAGGCCGCCGACTGGATCACGCCCCTCCCGGAAGGCGTGCTGCTGGGACGAGGGCTGCCCGGCGAGGGCTGCCTGGAGCTGCGCCGGTTCCGGCAAGCAGTTGACGCGGCCGGCTACACGGGGCCGGTCGAGGTAGAGGTCTTTCACGCCGGGCTGTGGTCCCGACCCGGCCGGGAGGTGCTCGACGCGTCGATCAACGGATATCTGGAGCATGTCGCCGAGCGCTAGCGGCTTGTGCGTCACGTGCCGCTGTACCGACGCAACGTTCCTGAAACTGCGTCGGTGGCTCGGCGGCGCCACCGCCGCAATCGAGCCCGCCGAACTGGGGCTGGCGAGCACTGGGGCGCCGGCCCGGAAACGTGTACGCGCACGAGTCCCGCCATCTCGGATGCCCGTGGCGCCCCTCCTTGGCGAGAACCACGGCGGTGTCGAGTTTTCATCCCTTGCCGCTCATACGCCAGCACGGAAGCGCTTACGAACGCCCTTTCGCAACCTAGGCTGTATCAATCGTCACCGTTGATGGCGCGACGAGACCGATGTTTCGGGGGAGTTGCCGATGCCCAAGCCTGGCCCGAGGATGCGCCTCGTCGACGTGGCCGAACGCGCCGGCATCTCGTTGGCGACCGCCTCTCGCGCCCTCTCGGGCCGGAACGGCGTCAGCGAACAGGTGGCCAACCGCGTCCGGCAGGTGTCGAAGGATCTCGGGTACGTCGCCAACCCGTACGCCCGCACCCTGGCCGGCGGCGCAAGCTCCACAGTGGGTCTGGTCGTGCACCAGGTCGACGACCCTTACTCCTCCGAGATCGCAGGCGGGGTCATCCAGGTCGCCGCCGAGGAGGGGCTGCTCGTGCAGATCTGCCACTCCGGCCGCGACCCCCACGAGGAGCTGCGCCGGCTCCGGCACCTCATAGCACAGCGGGTGGGGATCATCCTCATCGCCGGATCGGGATACAGCGACATCCGCATCGAGGCCGAGGCGCGGGCCGAGTTGTCCGAGTTCCAGAGCCAGGGCGGCCGGGTCGCCGTTATCGGACGCCACGCGCTCGGGGCCGACGCCGTCCTGCCCGACAACGAGGCCGGCGGCCGGACGCTCGCCGAGCACCTGCTGGAACTCGGCCACCGGCGCATCGCGGTCGCCGCCGGCACCGCCAGGCTCACCACCGTCGCCGACCGGCTCGCCGGCGTCTCGTCAGCCCTGCGGCAGCACGGGCTCTCTCTCGACAGACTCCCCGTCGTGCCGAGCGACTTCACCCGCGACGGCGGTCGGCTGGCGGCCGAACAGATTCTGCGTGACCACTCGGAGACGACGGCGATCATCGCGGTCAACGACACGATGGCGATCGGCGTGCTGTCGACGCTGCGCGCGCACCACATCCCCGTGCCCGAACGGATGTCGGTCGTCGGCTTCGACGACGTCTCCGTGGCCGCAGACCTCGCGCCGAGCCTCACCACCATCCGGCTACCGATGACCGACATGGGCCGCATGGCGCTCACCCTCGCGCTCAAGCCGCGCTCGACCCGCCCCCGTCGCCGCGCGACCGGCCACGAACTTGTGGTACGCGAATCGACCGGACCCGCCCCGCAGCGATGAACCACAGCGGGTACAAGTGGGATCCGCCGCACTGGGTGTGGGCGGGCCTCACCCCATGGCCACTCTTGCAGTCCGAGTGACACGTGCCCTTGGCTTCTTGACCGCGGAGATCGAGTCAAGCGGCGGGTCCGTACAAGACGGGTGCGGCCGAACGGCCTGACCACACCTCAAACTCCGGACAAGCTGTCCTAACACAGCAACAGCGTCTATTCATCTGGCATAAGCGGATGGGTAATCGGCTCGGTGCACGCCAAAGGGCCGACACCTCCCTTGGGGTGCCAACCCTTCAACGCGCGCAGTGGCGCTTTCTCAGTAGCGGAGCGCCTTCAGGTAGGCCAGGCTGTCGCAGGCCGAGGAGACGCCGTCCGGCCTCGGCTGGTCGTTCTCGGTGAAGGCGTAGTCGACGCCGGCCAGCTCGCTGTGGGCGAAGATCCGGGCAAAGTCAAGGGTGCCCTCACCCACATCAGCGAATGAGCCGTCAGCCGCCAGGTCCTTGAGGTGGAGCAGGGGGAACCTGCCCGGGTACCGCAGGAACAGGCCGATTGGGTCGACACCGACGCTGGACGCCCAATACACGTCAAGCTCCATGGCGACCAGATTGGGGTTCGTCTCGCGGACGAGCACGTCGTAGCCGCGCACGCCGTTCTGTAGCTCGAACTCGAACCCGTGGTTGTGGTAAGCGACGGTGATTCCTTCGGCCTTGAGCTGGGCGCCGACTCGGTTCAGGATGTCGGCGACCTGAGCGTAGCGCTCGATCGTCCAGCTGCCCGAGCCCGAGATCCGTACGTACTTCGCGCCCATCGCATTCGCGTCGGCGATGACGCCCGCCAGGTTGTTCTCAAGGTTGGAGAGGCTCACTCCGAGTGACGGGGCCTGCAGACCCGCGCCCCTGACCAGCGGAGCCAATTGCGCTGCGGTCGTGCCGTAGAAGTTGCCTACGCTGCCAGACGGCTCGATGTTCTGGTACCCGCAGTTCGCGAGGGCGCCGAGGGTGGCCTCCGGAGCCGACGGCATGGTGGCTCGGACGGTGTAGCCCACCAATCCGATCTTGCTCTGGTCTACCTCTCGGCTACCGCGAACCTTCTGCTCGTGCCCGATCATCGAGCGGGCCGCAGCGCTGACGATGCTGGAGCGCTCCTCTGCCGTGAGGATGCCGTCGTTTGTGAGATCCTCGGCAACGGCACTGACCTCGCTGACGAAGGAACCGTGGTTGGCGAACGGCGCGCCGTGCCAGATCAGGTCCAGAACGGTGCAGCCCTGACCGGTGTCGTAGTTGGCAACGCCGGAGTCGGCATCGGGGCCGAACCAGACCGGGACGTCGGTGCTGTACCCGGCTACGCACCCGGTCGCGGCGTCCAGATCCGTGTCGGGGGCCGCTTGCGCCGTACCGACCGGTAGCAGCGTGAGCGGCACTGTGAGCGCAGCGAGCAACGCGACGCCTAACCGTCGCGGGGATAGTACTCGCCTCGTCATCGGGTGGGCAGCAGTGCGATTCATGGTTCCCCCTCTTCCCAATCAGATATACACGGGTGGGATAGGCCGTAAAGGCGCTGTGGCGCTGGTGGATTGCCGGGCTCGTTGATGCTCCGGTCTGGGGCTGCGTTCCGGGCACGTCAGTGGCTTCATCCCGGCCCGAGCCGAACCACCGCTCCGACAGCCAAGCCCAAGAAGACCGACAACGACGACGACCAGAAGGCCGGCCCGCCGGAACGGGTGGCGCCTCCAGGCCTTACGTCAAGCGGCGTCGACGTTACTAGTTGCGATAACCGGAATAGCGAGGAGACCCTCTGCCAGGAACACTGTCAGGGCCATCAGCAGCGCCCCCACCGTCCACTCCGCACCATCGAACTCCTGACCGCGATGGTGAACGGCCAGTGGATGCAACCGGTGCCCGGACCGGCCCCCGGTTTAACCGACGAGGTCGGCTAGAGGGGACCGATCCATGGCACGGCTGTTCCTCCGGCGTGGTTACTTCTTCTGAACGACCAGCGCGAGCAGCCGCCAGTAGTCGCCGTTGTCATTGCTGAGCTTCAGATGCACGATCCGGCCGGTCGTACCTCCATCGACGGTGAACTGCTCCCAGGCGTACTGCCCTGCGGCGAGGTTTTCGCCTGGGGCGATGACCACCTCACTGTCGATCTCCACCTTTGTGCTGCCCGAGCTGAACGAGTGGTCACCACGCAGCAGGGACACCGTGTGTTGTCCGGCCGGGATCTGTAGGGCCAGCACGTGCGGGTTCCTGGACAGGGTGAAGTCGCGGCGCAGCGCATCGGGTGCGCCCCGGTCACGGAAATCCACTCCGGTTGTCGTCCAGCCGAATCCCTTGGTCGCGTCCCAGGCGTCCGAGGGAGCGAGCCGCTGGTACCCGTCGAGTAGCGGGCTGGTGGCAGACCCACTGTCGAGCACCAGCACCGCGTCGTCCGACGCCGGGACCCGGTACGTCGACGCCGTCGGAGCCCCGCTGACCGTCGTGCCGGTCGCGGTCACCCGCGCCGTCACCGTTTCAAGCTTGAGCGCGCCGCCGGGCAGCGGACCCTTGGGCGCCGTCACCGGCACGTCGACGACCAGGGTGGAGGCGGCAGGTACCGTCGCCTGCACGGGTGCCGTCGTCCACGCCTGCGGAACGTCGAGCTTCACGGTCACCTCGATCGGCGAGGCGATGCGGTTGTTGACCACCGTCACGCGTGCGGTCGCCGGCTTGCCGCCCTGTACCGGGCTAGGCATGCTGACCGCCGATGCGGCTGCCGGGGACACCACCTGGAGTGTCGTTGACGTGGTCAGCACAACCTCCGCATTGGCGGTTTGCCCGAAGGTCGCCTGCCCCGCCAGCGTCACCGGTCCGGCCGCTGCCGTGGCCGGGGGCGTCACGTCCCAGGCCGTGGCGAACGAGGCGCCCGGGGGCACCGAAGGCGCCCGGACCGCGCCGACGGGCTGGACAGTCCACCCGGGCGGGACGGTGAGCGAGAGTACGGCGTCCTCGACCGTGGTGGTGCCGTCGTTGCGCAGAGTGCTGGTCACCCGGACCGTCTCGCCGGCCACCACCGAGGACGCGGCGGCGGTGGTCGCGACGCCGACCCTTCTGAGCAGCGAGACGGTCTGCGAGACGCTCCGCTGGCTCTGCTTGAGCGGTGCCCCGAGGACCGCCGCGACGGCATCGGTGAGCCGCCCTTCAGCCCGCTGGTTGGCGATCCACCGCAGTCCATCGGCGCTGAACTTCAGCGCCATGTCCGCTGCCTTCGCGAACTCTTTGCTCGCGGGGTCGCCGAACCAGGCGGCCAGCAGGTTGGCCTCGATCCGGTCGGACAGGTCGGTCAGGTAACCGAGCTGCTCCGCGGTGAGCGCTGCCTTGTTCGCCTCGATCGTCGCATCGAGCTGCTTGACCGCCCGGTAGGCGTCGCCGAGCGGGTCGGTCAGCGGGTTGGCGAAGCGAATCCAGTCGAGGTTGAGCAGGGAGCCGTCACCGGGGTTGTTCTTGAACACCAGGAACAGCTCGTGACTGCCCCCCGGGTCCTTGACCGGAGCAGTGACCGTCGTGAAGGTCCGCCAGCCTCCCGTGGGGGTGACCTTCACGCTGCCGACGAGCGGTCCATCGGCGGCACCGGTCCGGATCTCGATCGTCCCGCCGGTGCCGGCGGAGGCAACCCGGAACTGGAGTTCGGTGACGCCACGCAGGTTGACCGGCTCGTACGACACATGGTCGCCGTGACCGATCTGGCCGATCATCTTGCCGCCGTCGGGCTCCTGGGTGTCGTACACGGCGACGCCTTGCGCCTTCGTCCAGTGCTCGGCCTGCTTCAGCCGCGGCTGCAGGATTGCGGAGTCCCCCGCGGTCAGCGCCGAGACACCCTCGCCACCCTTGTCGGTGTACTTGGACTCCACGATGTAGAAGATGTTGTCGTTCGCGTCGTGTCCCTCGTCGACGATTGTCTGGATCGTGCCCTTGCAGCCGGTGTACTGCTCGAGCGGGTGGCCGTGCTGGTCGTGGCCCAGCGACGGTTGCGTGATCACCTTGGTGCAGTCGATCTGCCCGGCCGACGAGCTGCCGTCCTCGGCGTCGTCGACACGTACCTCGAAGGGCACCGGGTCTCCGAAGCTGAACACCTGCCCGTCCTGCGGCCCTACCAGCTCGACCTTCGGGGCTGTGTTTCCGACCGTCAGCGGCAGGTTCGCCACGCCCGTCCGGCCCGTCTTGTCGGTCACGGTCAGCCGTGCCGTCACGTCGCCGCGCGTGGTGTACTCGTGGGTCGGGTTCGCCTCGGTAGAGTCGGTCGTGCCGTTGCCGTCGAAGTCCCAGGCGTAGGTGATGGTGTCGCCCGCGTCTGGGTCGGCCGACCCGGCGCTGGAGAACCTGACGGTCAGCGGCGGTTGCCCGGACGTCGGTGTCGCGGACGCCTTCGCGATCGGTGATCGCTCACCGGGGCGTACGTAGTTGATTTTGTAGATGCCCGAGTCGTCGTTCGGGTCGCCGCGGCCCGAGCCGCCGTAGTTGCTGCCCCACTCGACCAGGTACAGCGAGCCGTCCGGCCCGAACTCCATGTCGATCGGGCGCAGGAACGTTCCGTGCGGGAGCACCGGGTTGATGATGTTCGGCGCATCGTCCGCGCCGGGCTTGACCTCGAACAGCGTGTTGCGGGTCCACTCGGCGATGAAGTGCGTGTTGTCGTAATACTCGGGGAACTTGGTCTCCGACCGCAGGTTCGGGTCGAAGTGGTACGTCGGGCCCCCGAGCGCGAGCCGCCCGCCGGCACCGAGTTCTGGGAACTTCGTGGAGGTGTCGTACGGGTAGTAGATCCAGGCCGGCTGGGCGGGCGGGAGCTTGGTAAGGCCGGTGTTGTTAGGAGAGTCGTTCGTCGGGCCGCCGGCACAGTCGAACAGCTCACCCGAGACCCCGGTGGCGTAGTCGAAGTCGCGGTACGGCTGGTTGTCCGCGATGCAGTGCGGCCAGCCGAAGTTGCCCGGACCACGGGCGACGTTGAACTCGTCGTACCCCTTGGGTCCGCGGGTGGCGCTGTCGGCCCTCGCGTCGGGACCGACCTCGCCCCAGTACAGCCAGCTGGTCTTAGGGTCGATGTGGATCCGGTACGGGTTTCGCAGCCCCATCACGTAGATCTCAGGCCGGGTCTTCGCCGTACCCGGCGCGAAGAGGTTCCCGGCGGGGACGGTATAGCTGCCGTCCGCCTCAGGGTGGATCCGCAGGATTTTACCGCGCAGGTCGTTGGTGTTGGCCGAGGATCGCTGCGCGTCGCTGTTCTCCTGGCCCGGCCGCTCGTCAAACGCGCCGAAGCCGCTGCAGCACGGCAAAGAGTTGTCGCCGGTCGCGACGTACAGGTTCCCCTCGGCGTCGAAGTCCATTCCGCCGCCCTCGTGGGCGTTCACCTGGCGCTGCGAGTTGATCTCGAGCAGGATCTTCTCCGACGCAAGGTCGAGCGTCTCAGTGGCTTCGTTGAAGGTGAAGCGCGAGATCCGGCTGACGTCGTCGTTCGTCGGTGAGTAGTAGATGTACAGCCAGTGGTTTTCAACGAACTTCGGGTCGAGCGTTACACCGTGCACGCCGTGGGTGTGCTGGACGAAGACGTCGAGCTTGGCGAGCTGGTGGGTGTGCTGGTGCTCGGGGTCGTACATCTTCACGGCGCCACCGCGCTCGACGTAGAAGACGCGGCCTTTGTCGTCGAGGTCGATGTCAAGCGGGTCGTCGGTGTTGCCGTCGAGCTGGATCTTTTCGAACCGCTCCTCGTCGGTGGGACCGCAGTCACCCGGGACCGCGCCGGCTGACCACTCGATGCCACCGAGAATGTGCTTGAGGAACAGCGGCTCGCTGAACGCGGACGGGTTGTGGCCCAGGCCGGTGTACCAGGATCGGCCGCCGTCGAAGTTGTGGCACCACGAGATCGGGTGGTCGGCGCCCATCTTGTCGCCGTTGTACGTTGAACCGTCAAGACTCGCGAGCACGTGTACGTTGCCGCGCGGGTTCAGCACGAAGTCGTACGGCTCCTCATTGCGGTTCCACAGCTGTGGCAGATCTTTTGTGGACGGGTGGACCGGGTCGTCGACCTCGATTTCGACGTCCTGGATGGCGGGGTGGGAGTCGAAGAACGCCCCCATCAGCTTGCCGTACCACTCCCAGTCGTACTCGGTGCCACTGGCGGAGTGGATGCCGGTGTAGCCGCCGCCGGCCCGGATGTACCGCTCGAAGGCGGCCCGCTGCCCGGCGTCCAGGATCGGACCGTTGCGGCTGTTGGTGCTGTTGAAGATGACGACGTCGTACTGCGCCAGCTTCTCGTCGGTGAAGAACGTCGCGTCCTCGGTGACGGTTACCGCAAAGTTGTGTTCCTGGCCCAGTTGTTCTATCGCCGCGACGCCGTAGGGGATGGATTCGTGCCGGAAGCCGTTGGTCTTGGAGAAGACCAGGGCACTGAACCGGCTCGCCTCATGTGCGGCCGCGCTGCCCGCCGGTTGCAGCACGGCCACCAGAGCGGCGATGAGAAGTATGGGGAGCGACCGTCTCATGCGGAATACCTCCGTGAGTTGCGGGGCGGGATGTGCTCTCGCAACGGATGCCAACATCGCCTCGCGAGGGCATGTCAGGTGCCTTGCTGCGTCGCCGTTGGTGGGTGAAGGTTGCTCGGGTCGTACACGTCAAGCCGCCCGCACATGCCGTGCCGGCCGGCCTCGGTCGGGGCGGGCACGCGGTGCAGCACGGCCTGGTACAGGTGACGCGCCGAACCGGCCTCGAGGGCTTCCAGGTGCGCTCCGGTCTCCTCGGCCAGCCGCCAGGCGCCGGCCCGCCAGCGCTGCCGCCATTCGGCGATCTTCGGGCGGACGATCTCGACAGCGGCCCGGTAGAACGGCTCCAGCGCCCTCGCGCCCTGCGCCTCGTACGCCGCGTGCAACGCGAGAAACCCTTGGACGGCAAGGTCCCTGCGGCGCATCGCGGAGTCCGTACGGTCGGCGCCCGTGCCGCTCAGCGTTGTCGCCGCCAGGTAGGTGTCGCGGTCGGTGAGGAACTCCGGCGGCATGGTGAGTACGGCGTCGCCGGCCTCGGGCAGGCCGCTGTTCGACATCAGGGTCAGGATCTTCAGGTCACCGTGGTTGATCAGTCGGTGGATCGTGCCGGGGTCGAACCACACCACGGCACCACGGCGCAGCGGGGTCCTGGTGAAACCGGCCCCGTTGAGCGTGTGGACCTCACCGTCGCCGTCGATCACGTAGTAACCCTCGGCGCACGCCAGGTGGACGTGCGGGCTGCCGCCGACCATCCCGTCGACCCCGGCGGTGCCGTAGACCCGCAGCAGCGAGATGCCGATCCCACCCGGCAGCGACGACAGGTCCTTGGCGTGTTCAGTCATCGAGGTACTCGTCCCAGCTGGACTGCCATCGACTTGCGGTTCATGCCGCCGCCTCCAGGGAGGACAGGAAAGGGCTTTCCCGATCAACTCTTGGCCACACTAGACGGGAGTCGCAGTGGCGTCAACGTGCGAGTCTCCTCGATGGGCTCGCGAGTAGTGCTCGAAATCGGTGAGCGAGAGCGCCGCGCGCATGGTGTCGCTGCGTTGTGGGCACACCCCCGCCGAGGCGCGGCAATGCACGTCTCAAGATCTGCCCGCTCAGCGGCATCCCGCGCCGGGCGTTGACGGTCGCCAACGATGGAGAGTAGGTTCTAATCCTCGCAGGAAAGCCCTTTCCCAGCGAAGGTGGTTCCGGATGACCAACCAGCACACACAGGGGCACGCCGCCGCCGTCCTCGACGAGATCGCGCCGAGGCAGTGCTCCTGCGGCACCACGCGGCGGGCGTTCGTCGACGAGTCAGGCGGGCAGGCGAGCGTCCACCTGCTCCAGGTCGAGAAGGCGCTCACGCACTTCCACAAAGTTGCGACCGAGATCTACGTAATTCTCGAAGGCACGGGCGAGGTCGAGCTGGACGGAGTCCGGCACGAGGCAAAGCCGATGTCAGCCTTCCTCATCAAACCGGGCACTCGCCACCGGGCCATCGGTGAACTAAAGGCGCTCGTGGTTTGCATGCCTGCGGCAGACGATGCCGATGAATACTTCGACTGACGGCGAGGCGACCGCGTCCCATTGCCGGGCGGCGTAAAGCTGTCGCGGTTGTGCATCTACGACAGGGCCCGGCGCCAGCGTGCCCGGGGGACCTAGCGGCGGCGTACGTCCGGCGTGTGGCGGTGAAGGGAATCGGCACGCTGCGGGCGAGCATCGCCGCGAGGAAGCTCGCGCCCTGCTGGGCTTCCACGCCGGCGAGGTCCACCTGGTGCCATCCCCTGTGGCCGATTAGCGGCAGCGCTGGACGCGCGGCCCAGGAAACCGATCGCCAGTTGGACGCATGTGCTCGCCGTGGGGCACCCCACCTGGCCGATGCCGACGGTACGAAATTGCGCAGCCACACGAGCGGGCCGGCAGGAGACGTGCGGGCTGTCGGACACGTATCCCCGCGACCCGAAGTCCCGACGCCTGTTCCGTCCCACGTTGCCGCGCGATCGCGCTGGCCACCATCCCGGTCGTCAATGTTACGCCCATTATTCGAAGACATGACAGGAAAGCCTTGCCTGAAACGCTTCGAGGCTTCTAGTGTCCCGAGAAAGCGCTTGCCTGCTGGCCCCCGCTCCGCCAGGCGATGCGGATGGGAGGAGGGACCGTGCGCAACCCCACCGCATGTCTGTCCACTGTCTCGCGCTCGTCGCCGCGATGCCGTTGGTTTCCGTGGTGCTGCGCAGGGCTGGCCCGTAACGCCCCGACCTCAAGGAGGAGTTCGCGTGTCTGAACAAGCGGTCGACCAGGGCGTCAACCGGGCCGGAGCCGAGCGATCCACGGAGCCCGCGGCGGCGAAGCCGATGCCGCTGCCACCCTCCGGAGCGGCGCCCGCCAGCACGTCGACACCGACCCCCGAGCCGGGTACGAAAGGTCGATCGGAGCGTAATCGGCTCAGCGCGCGGATGAGGCGTTTCCTCGAGGAGTTGTGGCGACCCGGGCTGCTGCTCGTCGCGGTCTTCGCCGCCTGGTGGTTCGTCGCCGACCGGGAGTACACCCCGAACTACCTGGTGCCGACGCCGGTTCAGGTGTGGCAGACGCTAAGCGGCCAGTGGGACTTCCTGCTGGAGAACACGCTAGTTACTCTCTACGAGACGGTCATCGGCTTCGTGCTGGCCGGCCTGCTCGGCCTGCTGACCGCGGTGCTGATCGCCTACTCGAAGACGATGGACAAGGCGCTTTACCCGATCGTCCTCTTCGCACAGGTCATCCCGAAGATCGCGATCGCGCCGCTTTTGATCGCCTGGTTCGGCACCGGTTTAGAGCCGAAGATCATCCTTGCCGTACTCATTGCCTTCTTCCCGGTCGTGATCTCCGGAGTGGCCGGGCTGCGCTCGACCGATCCAGAGCTCATCGACCTGTCCGCGACGATGGGCGCGAGCCAGTGGCAGACGTTCCGCAAGATCCGCTTCCCGAACGCGCTTCCGCACCTGATGGCCGGCCTCAAGGTGGCCGTCACCCTAGCGGTCGTCGGTGCGGTGGTCGGCGAGTTCGTGGGCGCGAGCCAGGGCCTCGGCTATGTGCTCCTGCTTTCCTCCGGCAACCTCGACTCCGCACTGCTCTTCGCCGACTTGATCCTAATGTCACTCATCGGCATCGTCCTGTTCGTCGTAGTCGAGGCGGCGGAAGCCTTGCTGATCCCCTGGCACGCCAGCCGGCGCTCCGGGGTGCCCCTGACCACGTCCTGACCCGCCAATAGCCCCCCGCAAGGAGGCGCATCACCGATGAAACGTCTAACCCTCTACGTTGCGACGAGCCTCTTACTGGTCGCCGCCACCGCCGCATGCGGCGGCTCCGACGAAGCCACCGACACCTCCGCCGGCGGCAAGAAGAAGATCACCCTGACCCTGAACTGGGTGCCCTACGGAGAGCACGCACCGTTCTACTACGGTCTGAAAAAGGGCTTCTACGAGGCTGAGGGGATCGACCTGAAAATTTTGCCCGGCGGTGGTTCGGGCAAGACCATCCAGGCCGTTGCGCAGCAGCAGACCGACTTCGGCTGGGCCGACACGCCGCCGCTAATCAAGGGCGTCTCGACCGGGATGAAGGTCAAGAGCGTGGGCGTCTTCCTGCAGAAGGGTCCCGCGTCGATCGAGTTTCTCGCCGACAAGAACATCACCAAGCCTGCCGATCTGAAGGGCAAGAGCGTCGGGGGTACCCCCGGCGACGCCATGTACGCCACCTTCCCCGGCTGGCTCAAGGCCAACGGCCTCGCCGCCAGTGATGTGAAGGTCGTCAACGTGGACGGGGCTGGCAAGATCGCGGCACTCGCCGAGGGCAAGGTCGACGCGATCATGGGCTTCTTCCACGACCAGGCGCCGACGATCGAGGCGAAGACCGGCAAGAAGGTGAACTACCTTCTCTACACCGACTGGGGCATGAACATGCTCGGCACCGGTCTCGTCGTCAACGATGCGACGCTCAGCAAGGACCCGGAGATGGTGAAGGCGTTCGTGCGCGCTACCCAGAAGTCGTGGACCGAGGCGGCCAAGGACCTCACCGCCGCAGCCGATGCCATGGCCGAGCTGGCCGAAAACGAGCCAGCCAAGGAGGTGCTGGTCAAGCAACTGACCCTGGCGCTGCCGCTGCTGGACGCATCTGCCGGCGCGCCGGGGGTCAACGCCGAGGCGAAATGGACCGAAACGATCGACCTTATGGGTCAGTACGCCGACCTCAAGGACGCCGGCGCTCCATCGAAGTACTGGGACGCCTCGATCGCCGGCCGGGCTTAGGCCGGCATGGAACGACGCCAGCAAGGGGCTGCCAAATCGTGACGACTACTCCATCGACGCTGACCGAAACTGCTGTGGACATCGAGGCACTGACGGTGCGGTTCCAGTCCAAGCGGGCGCAGACCACGGCAATCGACAACGTGACCATGCGGGTGAAGCCCGGCGAGTTCGTGACGATCGTCGGACCGTCCGGCTGCGGCAAATCCACGCTGCTCAAGGTCGTCGCAGGGCTGGTGAAGCCGACAGCCGGTTCGGTTTCACTCATGGGGCAGCCGGTCACGAAGCCGCAGAAGGAGATCGGCTTTGTCTTCCAGCGGGCCGCGTTGCTGGAATGGCGTGGCGCCCGCAAGAACATCCTTTTGCAGGCCGAGATGCGGGGCATGGACGCCGCGACCTCAGCCCGGCGGGCAGACGAGCTTATGGAGCTCACCGGGCTGACGGGATTCGAAGATGCTCTGCCCCACGAGTTGTCCGGCGGGATGCAGCAGCGCGTGGCCCTGTGCCGCGCACTGCTGCACCGCCCCCGGGTGCTGCTCATGGACGAGCCCTTCGGGGCACTCGACGCCCTCACCCGCGAGCAGCTCAATACCGAGCTCAACCGGATCTGGCGGGAGACGGCCACCACGATCCTGCTCGTCACCCACTCCATCGCCGAAGCCGTCTTTCTCGGCACCCGGGTCGAGGTGATGAGCCCGCGCCCCGGACGCATCGTCCGTACCTTGGAAGTCGAACTGCCGGCCGAGCGCAACTACGCCCAGGTCATGGTCGACGAACGGTTCGACCGCCTGTCTACCGAGATCCGCAACCTGCTCGGGTCGGGAGCCAACCACTGACCGGCGCAGAGACGCCCCGGCGGTGGACCGATGCCGCCGGGGCGTGGCTCGGGCTCGGCGCTGCCCCAGCGGCGCTGATCCTCGGGGCGGAAATCGCTCAGCGGCATGGCGGCGCGGTGCCGGTCATCGCCCTGCTGTGCGGTGGCGCGCTGATGGCGGTCCTTCTCTTCGGGCAGGGCGCCCTGGGCGTACGACCGCCGTATGGCGAGGGTGGCACACTCACCGAAGTCGCTCCCCACTATCTGCACCCGTCGAGCCGGACGATCCTCGGTGCGGTGCTGGGCGCGGCGATGATCGGTTGGAACGGGTTCAATGTGGGCCTGGGTGGCGCCTCGCTGGCGGCGGTGACCGGGCTGCCCGGTCCGATCGCCGCGCTGCTGCTCGCCGCGGCGGTGCTCGCCGCGTCGTACGCCTCGCCCCGGCTCGGTAACCGGATCGCTGTGCTGACCACGTTGTCCGCGCTCGCGCTGGTCCTGGTGTGCGTGATCCGGCTGCGGCCGGATACCTCCCCTGCCACGCCGCACATCGGCGGCCTGGCCACCGCCGCCGACATCGCAGCCATCGGCGGATATGTCTCAGTGTTCGCCCTGCGTGCGCCGGACTTCAGCCGCGGCCTGGCCACCCGCCGTGACCTGGCCTGGTGCGTGCTGCTGCTGGTGGTACCCGCGTTGCTCGTCGTGGCGGCGGGCGCCGGGGTGTGGCTGCACACCGGCTCCGCCGACGTGGTCGCAGTTATCAGCAACAGCGAGGGCATGGCGGCCTACGGTAGTCTGTTCGTCACCGCCGCTGTGTTCGCCCCTGCGCTGACGACGACCTTCTCCGGTGCCCTCGCCCTGCGCGGCGTGTGGTCGCGGCTGTCCACGACGGTGGCGATGCTGATCGTGGCCATTCCCGGCGCGGCGCTGGCGGCGGCGCGATTTGACCGGCTGCTGCTGCCGTGGTTGACCGTGCTCGCCGCGACCCTGCCTCCTCTGATCATCCCGATGGTCACTGAGGCGTGGCGGCGGCGCCGTGGCGGACAACCACGGACGGTGCCGGTGTGGACCTGGCTGCCGGCGGGACTCATCGCCACCGCGTTGACCATGCTGGGAGCGCCGTTTGCCGCGGTCTGTGGGCTGCTGGTGGCAATGGCGGCAACGGCCTTACACATGTGGCGCGGGCGGCGGGCACGAAGCTTGTACCCCACCGATACCCCAGCAGGGCACCCCGCAAGTGGGACGGAATGTCCGCGCCCGTGAAGCGGTGTCGCCAAAAATTTCGACCCATCGAAATGAGCACCGTAGGTTTAGAGCGACCACGGAAGCGCTTTCCACGCCCTGGTCACCGCTGATGGGCCTGTCAAGCTTCTCGACTTCGGCATCGCCGCCATCTGCGCACTGATGTCACCCGGCTCACGGCGACCGGCAGCCCTATCGGCACCCACCACGACATGCCGCCCGAACAGATCCAGGGCGCGCAATATCACGCCGCAGAGCGACCTGTACGCCCTCGGCTGCGTACTGCACGAACTCCTCGCCGGAGGCGGCGGGTCTTCGCCGGCGGCAGCGACTACGAGCTGCGGCGCCAGCACGTCAGCGAGCCGCCACCTCCCCTGCGGACGCTCCGCCCCGATGTGCCCGGGGCGATTGAGGAGCTGGTGCTCGCGCTGCTGGCCAAGGCCCCCGAGGACCGGCCTGCGGACGACTACGACGTCTACCAGCGGCTGCTGCCCTTCCTGCCGCTACCCCGAGTCGACACCGCCCGCCTCCGAGCCCAGACCAGCACCATGCCGGACCCGACGCTGGTGTACCGCCGATCCAACTTGCCGCGTCGCCGGCCCGAGCCGGCGCCCGTGGTCCCGGCGCCGCGGAGTGAGACGTCGGCCGCTGACCCGGTGGCGATTCTGCGGACCGGGGTTCGAGACGCGATCAAGGCTGCTGTGTCGCAGTCCGACGAGCTGCTGGAAGATGGACGCTTCGCCCAGGCGGCGGAGGTGCTCGAGCAGGTGATCGGCGCCGCCAGCGCCGCGCTCGGCGCCGAGAGTGCCCGCGTGCTGGGGCTGCGGTCACGGCGCGCCGCCATTCTCGTCATCGGTGGGGACTTCCGGCGCGCGCTGCCGGAGTTCGACGCCCTCACCGCCGCGTCCGCCCACACCGCCGGCCCCACCAGCGAAGACGCGTTGGAGTGCCTTCGGGAGGCAGCCCACTGCCGGGCCGAACTCGGCCAAGCCACCACCGCCCTGCGCCAGTTCCGGCAGGTGCTGACCGACGTACGCGCCGCCTCCGGCGACGCCTCCCCCACAGCCCTCGACCTACGCCGCAACATCGGCATGCTGCTGCTCTCCGAAGACAAGGCCGCCGAGGCCGCGGACGCGCTACAGCCGCTGCACGACGACCTCTGCGTCGTATACGGCCCGCAGCACGAGGAGACCCGGGAAGCTGCCGACGTGCTTGCCCGGCTCCGCCTCGCCGCCGGCGAACAGTTTCGACCGACGCCACCGCCCCACCGCGGTCGTCGCACGTCTCCCCCATGGTTGCTACCGGCGTCGATGATCTCTATGCTTCCTGGACGTCACGAGTGGTCAGCGTCAAGCCTCCCGGCTTGCTGACCCGGCAACCGCGCCACCCGCGCACGGTGCCCCCGGGAGAAGACCAGGTCGGCCGCGAGCTGCGGTCCGGCAAGAGCGGGTGCCTTGAGGCACCGGAAGGCGAGTTCGTCGTGCCATTCGAAGAGCTGGATCTGGCCGCATTCGCGGTCTGCCTGACCTGCGGGGACCTCTGCGGTGGAGTCCCACGCGAGCAGCGGTGCAATTGCCAGCCACGTACGCCGGACTGGGAGCAACAGTGACAGGGGCAGGACATCTCCAGTGACCTCGACCTGTGTGTCCTGTGCATCCGGGACACCGTGACCACCCGAACCCGGTCGTCGTGGCTGGGCTGCGAGACCTGCCGGCACGTCTCGCAGGTCGTCGGCGAGCGGTACGGCCACCGCAGCGCACTGCCGCTGGGCCGTCACTCGATCATGAACGGTGACGTGGTCCAGCCGCCGGGGGCCACGGTCACCGAGGTCGCCGGCTCGCTGATGGCCGCGACGCGACGTTGGAACGCGCTGCGCGAGTGGCAAGCGGTGGAGTTCGAACGGCTCGCCGGGCCACTACGCGCAGCCGGCCCGACCGTGCGACTGGTCGAGTGGCAGCGGCGGTGGCCGCCATCGCTCGGGGCCAGCGTCGACGCTTTCGACCGCTACGGCGCCGTGCCGGTACCCGACGATCTCAGCAGCCTGCGGCAAGCCCAGACCCGGTTCCGATCCTCGGCGCGTTGACCGCCAGCCCGGCGCGGCTGCTGTTGATGGTGCCCTGCATCGCGATCAGCAGCGGCGTTGGTCCGCCCTTCACCCACAAGGAAAGCGGCGATGAAGCCACCAGACGCGCCGCGAACCGGTGCCGGCCGCCGAGCCACCGGCTGCTGCGCACCCTCGACAGCGACGGGCTCCTCACCGTGGGCCAGCCGACCAGCGGCGGCGACATGCGGCTATGCACCCACAGCGCCATCAGCGGCCGGTACGCGTCGGCACAGGCCCAGACCCATATGGCCGGACACGCGGGCGAGCCTCACCTTTCACAAGCGGCCGGTGCAGGCTTCGTGGTTGGTACAGAGCAAGCCGCACTGACCGCCGCAGCACGTGCTGTAGGCCCGCCGCCTCCAGGGACGTCCCCGAGTCAGCTGCCGCTCGGGCGCGGAGCTGCCGGCCGCGAACCCATCGACAAGCAGGTCGCCGATATTGATCGGCGAGCGCGTGTGTGCGGACCCAGCAGGCTCGACGCCGCAGTGCTGCACCGGGTCGGCGGCGCTTACTGCCTGTCCGCCTTTGTGAGGTGGAACTCGTAGCGATCCGCTTCTCTAGCAACGGACCGAACGACGCTTACCGCCGTTGCCGCCGGCCTTGGCCGCACGCGCGGCGATCCGTTGCAGACCGAAGAAGCCGCGGTGACCGTGCACGGTGTGGCGGGCGTACCCGGGCCATCTGCTCCCAGATCAGGAAGGCGTTCCCGGTGTCTTCAGGCTCGAGGTAGCCGGTGGCCACGGCCCGCTCCGCCAGGCGCAACCCGACGAGCAATGTCGTGAAGCCGGGCAGGGAGTCGGTCACGGTGGTCGGTTGCCGACCAGCGGTCGGCCCATCGCAGACCACACCGCCTGCGCACCGAGCCCGTCCCGCGAACCCTTCACCCCGTGCCCGTGCATCGAGTTCGGTCAGGAAGACACTCATTGCCCGATCCTCGTCGGCCCGATGCGGACCGTCATCCTCCGTATCGCCATGAATCCCGAACGTGCGTGCACCATCCGTCCATGGAGCGACAGGGGCCAGATTTTCATCGGGCAGCAACTCGGAGGGCGAGAAGAGGATCTGTGTGCTGGCTCGCTAGCGCTCCACTTACCGAGCTTCGCCAGCTTCAGGCGTCGGCTCGTCGTAGGGCGGCTCCTCGTAGCCGTCGATCAGTTCCGGGCCCCAGTCCGAGAACCGGTCCAGCAAACGCCGCGGTGCCCGGCCCTAATCCTCGTCCTCAACGTGTTCCTCCCCATCGTGCGACGGATCTATTCTTGGCAGGCCGCTAGACGACGGCGAGGCGGGCGGCGGCAGCCGGCACAAAAGGCGGAAGGCTTTCTGGACGACCGGTCCCTGGGGCACCGACTCTTCCTCTAGCAGGATCGAGGCTCAAACCTACGCGGGTAGGACGGGGCGAGGGCGTGTTCGAGGAAGACCTTCAGGCGGTGTAACAGAGACACGTACGCCGGCGAGGGCCAGCACGCCTAGGTCAGAACGGAGGTTCGCATCGTGCCAGAGGATGCCGGGTATCCCGGGACGTTGTGGCAGAACGCCGAACAGGCGGCCGTTACGTACATGCGAGCCATCGGCTTCAAAGACGCCGCTCTGACCGGTGCGGGTGCGGACCGGGGATTGGACGTGATTGCGACAGGGGCGACGGCTCAAGTGAAGGCCCTCGCGGTGCCGGTCGGACGCCCTGACGTTCAACGTCTGCGAGGGGCATCGTTCAACGTGCCGACCGTGCTGTTCTTCAGCCTGAACGGCTACTCACCGGCTGCAACCGAGTACGCCGACGAAGCCCGCGTCGCGCTATTCACGTTCGGGCCAAGTCTTTTTCCGATGCCCGTCAATGAACTTGCGCGACACTTGGCCCTTCTTGCCGTACCAGGGCATGGACATGACCTGCGCGCCCAAGGCGAGGGTGCCCCCGAACTGCGGAGGTCTCGGTGGCAGCAATGGAGCACCGCCACAAAGGTTGCTGTCGTGCTCTTCACTCCGGGCGCCGTCACGGTAGCCGGTCCGGTCCTTTTCGCCGTTGGAAGAGAGGCGACGCGACGATCGGCGCATGGGGAATCAAATAACCGTGACGCTCACCGGCGGACGATAGTAACCACCGCAGGGGTGGCCGGGACGATCCTGCTGCTATCGGTCGCTGTCCAGAACCTGGTATGGGCGATCGCTGGCAACGCCCCAGCGGACGGATCACCGGGCTTCGGCGCGGTACTCGGTGCCGTCGTGGGCATCGCGGTCGTTGTTGCGTTGAACGCATTGGTGCAAGCGGGCAAGCTCGCGTGGTTGTGGGTGCCGCGAATGCTGTGGGACCCTCAAACGATCGGCAGGGATCTTGACGCGAACCCCCTCAACGGCGCCTCGTCTCCCAGCCCTCAACCGTAGTAGTTCCGGAGGACGGGTTCGCCGACGACAAGCCCGTCGACATCAAGAGGTTGGTGCGGTTGTAAGCGGGGCCTGACCCCCATGGTCACGGTGCGGGCTTAGGTCCGTACCGCCTTGTCATCCGAGCGGGCGACGGTCGACGGCACGTACTCGCGCATCTGCTCGGCCTGCTCATGCTTCTCCGGCATGCTGCACCTCCTCGTTCGCCGTTCTCCACCCCTACCCGGCAGCCTCGTCGCCACACCCCACCCGCCCACGGCCGCTCACCGACGCAGTGAAACCGGCCCTGAACCTCACCTGACTGTCGCCGAGGTACACGAGGACATCGCCGCGATCGGATACCCGATCGCCGCGACGTAGCAGCAGCCCACTGGGTCGCCCTGCAGCAGGTCGCTCTTACAGTCGAGCACCGCCGCCACCTGGTCATGGTCGTTTCCTTGCCTTCGCCGGTCACCCCCGGCGTAACTCGCGGAGAAGCTCGACGCACTCTCCGTAGGCCCGGTCATCGGCGTAGCCGGAGTGTCCGAGCGTGGCCGGATACGAGCTGTCGCCTGCCATCCTGGCGAACACCGGGTCGATGATCCTTCGGTCGACGTCCTGCGTGGCGCCCGCGACGCCTGCGGCGGCCCCTTGGTCGCCGCCTGTCTCGACCGCCTTGACGTCGCGAAGAATCCACCCGCCGATCGGGTCGCTGGGCCGATAGAGGTTGCGCCACGGCCAGCGGGCCCGAGCGCTCTCGGTGATGTCCAGCGGCCTGCCCACCAGGAAGGCACCGGTACGGGACAACGCAGCGGGCCCGAAATAGGCGGGGAAGAAGCGTGCGTAGAGCCGACGCAGCGGGCTGCCGTAGGTGAGCAGGGCGACCCGTGCGCTTTCCGCATAGGTCAGTTGCATGACCACAGCCGCACCGATGACCGTGCCTTGGGAATGACACGACAGCAAGACCCGACCGTCACAGGTGCAGCCGAGGTACTTGATGCGCCTGATGACATCCGGGACCGCCCGCTCGGCGTAGCACGGGGGCGCGAGTGGATGGGTGGCGCGCGGCCAGAACGTGCCCACATCCCACAGGACGCCGACGGTCCGGCGGAACCGAGGGTTGCGGTAGGCCTGACGCCCGACGTAGAGGAGGCCGGCCGCGAACCCACCGACCAGCAGGTCGCCGATGTTGACCGCCCAGCGCGCGTGTGTGTAGACCCAGCTTCGGTCGACCAGGTAACCGACCACGCCGGCGGCGGTCAGAGCGGCGACCAGGACGGCGAACCCACCACTGACCCGTTCACCCACGTCACTGGCAGTTGCGCGGGACCAGGCGGCGGCAATGTGGCGTGCGCGTCGAAGGGTCTCGGCATGCTTCGGGTCGTGCGGCGTCCGGAGAGCCTCCGCGACCTTCTCCGTCGAATAGGCCGGGACAACGTGGTCGCGCAGCATCGTGTGGGCGCTGCGCCGCACGAGCCACACCAGGACACCCGCCAGCAGTAGGACGGTCGCGGCCACCGGGACCGCCATCGCCGCCCCCCAGAAGTACACCAGCGGGACGACGAAGGCGTCGGAGGAACGGTCGGTCGGTGCCGGCTTGCCCAGGACATGCGCCACCGCCAGGGCCAGGCCGGCGGCGAAGGCACCGGCGAGCACCACCGCGAACATCATCAGCGCAGGGGTCGCGAGCCCGGACCACGCCGGTGACTGTTCCGCCCCCGCGCTCGCTCCCCTTGTCCAGGCGCGGCGCATCAGCAGGAGGACCAGCACGGCCAGCAGCAGGACGACCTGCGCCGCGGCCAGCACCTCGACCGCCCCCGCGAGCCACGGCAACTGCGTACGCGCGTCGCCCGCCACCCGCACCGAGAAGTTGACGCCGGGCTGCCAGACCACCACCGCTGCGAGAACGCTCACGACCAGGGCCAGCCACGGCAGGTGCGTGTAGAGATCCGGCCGGCCGTCATGTTCACCGGCCGCGCCCGGCCGGGGGCGATCGTTGCGTAGGCAGACCAGCACCACGGTCAGCCCGAGCAGGCCCAGCGCCAGCACGAACAGGACAACCGCGGCCCCAGCCCAGGCGAACTCTAGGGTCGCCTCGGGCTGCACGGCGCGAAGGCCCCGACCCTGGCCGGCGAAGGGCGCCAGCAGGAGAACGCCGACCAGCGCGAATCCCGCCGCGACGTGGGCGGATCGCAGCTGCCGCACCTGGCTCGCGCCATTCCACATCCGGCGGTCCTCCAGCGGCGTCCGGTCTCGCTCCTCGGGGGAGGCGTGCGGCACGGTCGCTGTCTCCAGCTCCCGCCACGTCTTGTTCGCCAGCCACCACAACAGACCCACCACCGCCAGTGGTAGCGCGGCGGTCACGGCGGTGCGCCGCCCGGGCAGATCCAGCCACGGCCAGGTCAGGAAGCTCAGCCACGGGACGCGGTCGGTGCAATCGCGCGCCGGGCGCACACACTGCCATCCGAAGAAGTCCATGGAGACCAGAACGACGGCCACGACGAGGGTGAGCGTTATCGACAGCGCGAACAGCCGCAGCAGCACCTCCGCGCACCGCCGGGTACCCCGGCGCCCGTCATCGACGCCCGCGTGCGGCAGGGCGAAGAAGGCGACATTAACCAGCAGGAACGGCGTGAGCAGCAGCCACAGCGCCCGCTGCCCACTGCCCGCGGTCAGCCCACCCCACGAGTACGCCTCGAGCCGCTCATCCGCCGTGTCGGTGGAGGTCTGCTTCGCTTCCCACTGCCGGCGGTAGAAGCCCGCCTCGGCGTCTCCCGCTACCCGCGCCACGTGCGGATGTGCCAGCATGCGCTCCGGCGGAGTTCCGGACACCCCGTGAACGCGCATCTCAGTCCAGCCGCCGCCGTCCCGGTTCACGTAGCCACCCATGACCCACCTCCGGCGCTACCGCAACCCTCCATGCCTCTATAACGGAAGACGCTCGAGGCCGCAGTCACGCGGCGGACAGAATTCACCGACCGTGTGGCCGACGCGGATCAGAACCGGCAGTCTCGGGTCACCCGGAAGAAGTCGGCCACGGCCGGCGCCGTGGATGGTATCCATGGCGCCCGGCCGTGGGACTACGTGCTGTCAGAGTTGGGCGCACTGCCCCTGCACGGGGCCGGTCACCTCGTTCGGCTGACCGTCGTCCTGTGGCGCCGGGTCGTTGCCCGTACAGCGCAGGGGGCCACGGATCACGTTAGCCCCGAGCACCGAGGGCCCTCGTCCGTCCACCACTGTCACCGGCCCGGTGATCGACGAATTGGTCAGCCTGAACTCACTGGTGGTGCCGCTTGCGGAGAGCGGACCGACCAGCGAGCTGTCCCGTACGATCACTCTGGCGGCCTGTTGCGCCTGGATCGATCCCTCGATAGCGCTGTCCCGGACCACCAGCGAGGCCTTGTCACCGATGGAGACCGGCCCGGTGACGGTGGCGTCCCGCAGGCACGTGGTGCCGGTCGTGACCTGGAGCGTCCCCTCGTACGCGCCGCTGATGACGCGGCTGCACACCGCGGGGAGCGCGAAGTTCCACCGGTAGAGGCGGGACACCCGGCCGTAGTAGAGGTTGCCGTCCCCGCCCTCGGTGAGGAAGGCGACCCGGCCGGAAGCCAGCTCGACGACGTCCCACGTGGCCGGGTCGATCCGCCATAGGCTGTCGGACACCGACGCGTAGAAGAATCCGTCGTCGGCGAGGACCAGGCCCCGTTCGTGGCCGTACATCGTCGTCTCGTTGGGGAAGAGCCGTTCGGACCGGGTCACCGTGCGCGTCGGGGGGTCGAAGGTGAAGAGCGTGCCGTCGGACAGGCCCCAGATGGTGCCGGCCCGATCCACGACGAGCGCGTTCACCGCCGAGCCGCCGGGCGTGGGAACCACACGTTCGACCACCCGCCGGGTCTGCGGATCGAACACGAACAGTTCGGCCTCGGTGGCGGTCGGCTCGATGCCGTACCCGCCGTTGATGGAGGTGCCCCCGTAGAGCAGGCCGTCATGCTCGACCAGGCTGACCACGCTCTGCTGCGGCACGATGTCCCGGTAGGTCTGCACCGCACCCGTCGACGGCGTCCAGAAGCTGAGCGCACCGCCGAGGCGACCCGCGCGGGGGATGCTCCCGACGGCGACCGTCTCACCCAGGTCGACGAAGGCCTGCGCCCGCTGCTGCTCGTCGTCCAGGACGGTCCGCGGAGCCGGGTTGGACCCGTACGCCCACGGCTTGGTGGTATCGAAGGAGAGCAGATTACCGTCGGGGTAGCGCCCGTAGAGCAGGTGATTCCCGCGGATCCCGAAGCCCTCCACCTGCCCCGCGCCGGACAGGAGCGTCATGGCGTCGTCGGCCGGGTCGAAGCGCGCCATGCCGGGCGGGGAGAGAAACCCGCCGACGTAGACGGATCCGTCAGGCCCGGTCCCCATCGCCTGGATCGGGTTGGGGGCGCCCTCCAGGTCCTGCTCGCCGATGTACCGGGTTGCCCGGGTCTGTGGGTTCCACAGGTAGACGCGGCCGTAGTAGTACGTCATCGACAGGGTCAGTCCGGGCCACGCCGGGTCGGCCAGGTCGATCCATTCCCAACTTCCCGGCAGCGCGTTCGGCTTCCAGCCGACCGGCGCGTAGGTGTGGGTCTGGAGGTCGTACCGGACGATGCCCTCGGCCACAATGCGGAAGTAGACGTACCGGCCCGTGGGATCGACCTCGGAGACCATCCGACCGGAGATGGCGGGAATGATCTTCACGACCGTCCCGTCGCTGAGCCGGTAGACGAGAAGGTCACTGGAATGGTCGAGCCGAATGAACAGGTGACCTCCGGCGAGGGTCATGTCGTAGACCGCTTCCTCGTCCGCGTACTGCGCGGGCAGCGTGATCGGCTGCACCTCGCCGGTGATGCGGTCGAAGCGGGCGAGTTTCGCGTTCGGCTTGGTGCCGAAGTAGACGTAGCGATCATCGATCGCCAGCGCCTGGCCGTAGGTCTCCCCCGGGACGATCTGGCCGTGATCGGTGAACCGCTTCCTGGCCGGGTCGTAGGAGAAGAGCTTTCCGCTGGGATAGGTCCCGCCGTAGACGACACCGTCCGGCGCCGCGGCCATCCGCCAGATCTGCTCGCCCGGGTACGGCACGCCGAGTGAGGTGACCGAGGTATCGCCGGGTGACCAGGTGTAGACGGCGCCGTTGGTCATGCCGAAGTAGACGGCACGTTGCGGCTTGGCGAAGGTGACCGCCCAGCTACCGGTACCGGAGGGCAGTCGCTCGCCGAAAACCACCTTCCCAGATCTGATGTCCGTGACCTGGAACATCGCCGTGACCTCGCTGTTGCCAGCGGTCACCCAGTAGGCCTGGGGATGCCCCTGCTGGTCGACGCCTTGCGCCTGGTACTGCGAAAGCACCCGCGAGTTGATCGCGTGGCCCAGGTCCTGCTCGGCGCCGACGATCGGGGCGGGAGCCGCCGGCGGGGCGGCTTGCACCGCCCCGCCGGCGGCCACGAGGAAGCTCGCGAGCAGTCCACCGACGGTGAGTAAGGCGACTGCCCGTGGCTTCGTCCGTTTCATTGGTTCCTCCGCTGACCGGTGGGGAATGGTTCGCGGTGTTGCGGTCCGATCCGCAACTTGCACCGCACCCGAGCCCGAGGTGCCGAGGTTTCGCCGTTGGCTGCGGGTGGACGGCGAGCAACCGGTCCGGGTAACCGTTCCTGGTTCGCCGTAGCGTAACTTACGGTCCGGGCCGATACTAGAGAGCGGAACCATGATCGAAAGCTTCGTAGCGGAAAGCGCGGACGCCGCGTATCTGGGTATCGACATCGGAGGTACGAAGACCATCGCCCTGTTGCTCACCGCCAACGGGCAGGTGACCGGCGCGGTCCAGGCTGCCACCCCCGCCAAGCGCGGACCGACAACGGTGCTTGACACCGTCGCCGAACTCGCCGGGCAGCTCCCCGACGGTCACCCGATCGCGGGCGTCGGAGTTGGCGCGGCCGGGACGCTGGATCCGACCACCGGCGCCGTCCGCTACGCCACGGACAGCCTGCCCGGCTGGCGCGGCACACGCATCGCCGAGGAGTTGGGTGCCCGACTGGGCCGCCGGGTTCACGTCGACAACGACGTGAACGCGGCAGCGCTCGCAGAAGCGTGGACGGGCGCAGGGTGCGGCCGGGAGCACCTGCTGCTGGTCGCCGTCGGGACCGGTCTGGGTGGTGCCCTGATCCGGTACGGCCGCATCGAACGCGGCGCCCGGGGGGCGGCAGGCGAGGTGGCGCACCTGCCAGTGCCGGGTGCCGGGCAGCTGCGTTGCGGCTGCGGACGCCGGGGGCACCTGGAGGCCGTGGCGTCCGGTACCGGAATCTCCGCCGCCTACGCTCTGGCCACCGGCGAGAAGATGAGCGGGCGGGAGATCGCCGCCCGGGCGGCAGCCGGCGAAGCCGCCGCCAGGCGGATACTCGATCAGGCCGGCGAAACGCTGGGAGCGGCCCTGGCCGGGCTCGTCGCGTTACTCGACCCGCAGGCGGTCATCATGGCCGGCGGCGCGGCACCGGCCCTGCTGACCGCGGCGACCCGGGCCTACCAGGCAGAACTGCTACCAGCCTGGGCCGACGTACCGCTGATGCCGGCGGCCCTGGGCCACCAAGCTGTCGCGATCGGGGCGGCGCGGATAGCCATGGAGCAGAAGTGAGAGTCTTCACCGCCATGCGCGGCGGCCTGGTGATCTCGTGTCAGCCGCTGCCTGACGAGCCGGACGACCCGATGCGGGACCCCTACGTCCAGGCCCGGGTGGCCGCCGCGGCCACACGGGGCGGTGCCGTCGCCGTCCGCGCCAACGGGCCGGACGACATCCGCGCGATCCGCGCGGCCATTGACGTGCCCGTGATCGGCCTGATCAAGCATGGGACCAGCGGTGTGTTCATCACCCCGACCTCGGCACACGCCGTGCAGGCCGCCGTCGCCGGCGCCCACGTCGTGGCCGTCGACGCCACGGACCGGCCCCGCCCGGACCGCGGCGACTTCGCCGACACGGTACGCGCGGTGCACTCAGCCACCGCCGCCCTGGTACTGGCTGACATCTCCACCCTGGCCGAGGGTCTGGCCGCGGTCGACGCCGGCGCCGACGCGGTGGCGACGACACTGTCCGGCTATACACCAGCCAGTCCGCCGACGGAGGGCCCCGACCTACGGCTCGTGGCCCAGCTTGCCGAGCGGCTGAAGGTACCGGTGATCGCGGAGGGTCGCTACCGCACCGCGCAGCACATCCGGCAGGCCTTCGAAGCCGGCGCCCATGCTGTCGTCATGGGCAATGCCGTCACTTCACCACTGTGGATCACGCGAGGTCTGGTCGGAGCGACGCCTCGTGCTTCGCGGTAAATGGGCGAAAAGAGTCCGGCGCGTTGCATTCGCCGGTCGGCGCTCGACAGTTCCGTCATCGTCGTACCGGTCAGTCCGACGGCCCCGACCGCCCGTCCGGCCGGTCGCCGGGACGATCCGGACCGCGTTCCCGCCGCCGTTGGGCCAGGGCCGTCACTAGCAGGGACACCCCGAGCGCGGCGTCGCCCCAGCGGCGCAGCACGGACCGGAGGCCGGGAGCGGGCGGCGGGGGCCCGGGGACGACGACGCGGTCCACCGCCGGGAACGCCAAGCGGGCCGCCCGGTCGACTTCCTGCTCCGACTGCCCCGACCGGTTGCCGCGGATGGTGACGTCCCGGGCGTCGTCGCGGTAGCGCCAGCGCCACAGGTCGCCCTCGGACCACAGCTCGATCCGCTCGCCCGGCAGGGTCGCCTGCGCGGCGGACCCGGGCGGCTGGTCCGCCCGCGCCGCGTCGCCGCCGCGGCGGGGCCCACCGACGGCCCGCCGCAGGTCGGCGCGGGTGAGGTCGCCGATCCCGGCGGCGTCGCCGCGGTTCAGGGCCCGCGCCACCAGGTACGCGAGGAGGCCGGCCGCCACCGGCAGCAGCAGGACCAGCACCCGCAGCAGCGAGCGCACGCCATGGGTCGGCACATTCACCAGCCGGGCGATGATGTCGTCGCCCGCGGCGACGGTCAGCACCCCGTAGAAGCTGATGGCGGCTACGCCGATACCGGTGCGGGCGGGGTGGTCGCGGGGGCGGTCGAGCAGTTGGTGCGGCCGCCGGTCCTTCGTGCGCAGCCGCTCGGCGAACGGCCAGGCGTACAGGGCGAGGAAGGTCAGCCCGCCCAGCACCACCCCCGGGACGAACGGGGCGGGCACGAGGTACCCGGCGATTCGGATCTCCCACGGCGGGAAGAGGCGCAGCGCCCCGTCGCCCCAGCCGACGTACCAGTCGGGTTGGGCGGGGGACGTGGCCTCGGCCGGTTCGAACGGTCCGTAGATCCACACCGGGTTGATCTGCACCAGCCCGCCGAGGGCGAACAGCACGGCGAGCACCCAGGCGAACAGGGCCAACGAGCGCAGGGCGTAGCTGGGCCAGAGCCGGGAGCCGACGACGTTGTGTTCGGTCCGTCCCGGGCCCGGGAACTGGCTGTGCGTCTGCCGCACGATGATCGCCAGGTGGGTCGAGACCAGCGCGACGAGGACCGCCGGGACCAGCAGCACGTGGCTGACGAACATCCGCGGGATCATCTCGTCGGAGGGAAACTCGCCACCGAGAGCCAGGAACGCCAGCCACGGCCCGACCAGTGGGACGGACTCCGTCACCGAGACGAGGATCCGCAGCCCCATACCGGAGAGCAGATCGTCCGGCAACGAGTAGCCGGTGAAGCCGTTGAACAGGGCCAGGGCCAGCATGGTGACGCCGATCAGCCAGTTGATCTCGCGCGGTTTGCGGTACGCCCCGGTGAAGAAGATCCGGATCAGGTGCACCACGATCGCGGCGACGAAGACCAGCGCCGCCCAGTGGTGTGTCTGCCGGATCAGCAACCCGGCGCGCACGTCCCAGCTCAACCGCACGGTCGAGGCGTACGCGGCGGAGGTGGTGGTGCCGTCCAGCGGCGCGTAGCTGCCCTGGTAGACCCGGTCGGCGACGCTGGGATCGAAGAAGAACGTCAGGTAGATGCCGGTGAGGATCAACGCGACGAACGAGTAGAGCGCGATCTCGCCCAGCATGAACGACCAGTGGTCGGGGAACACCTTGGCCAGGGACCTGCGGGCGACGGGAGACAGCCGCAGCCGGTCGTCGAGGGCGCGGGCGAACCGGTCGACGATCACGGCCGGCTCCAGAAGCCGGCGCCGGGTGGGGCGGTGAAGTCGCCGGTGGCGCGCAGGTGGCCGTCCGGACCGACCTCGATCGGCAACCCGGGCAGCGCCCGGGCGGCCGGGCCGGTCACCGGACGGGCCGCGGCGAGGAGGTCGAACGAGGACTGGTGGCAGGGGCAGAGCAGTTGCCCGGTACCAGCCAGGTAGAGGCGGACCGGGCAGCCGGCGTGCGTGCACAGCAACGAGTAGACGGCCAGGCCGTCGAGGTGACCGCCGGCCGGTGGCCGGGTGAAGCGTCGCGGGTCGAGGCGGACCGCGAAGGCGGGCCCGTCACCGGTGTCGACGTCGCCTTCAGGGAAGACCGCGACCATCGTGTCCGCCGGCACGTCCTCGGGGCGCAACGGTCGCCCCTCGCCGTTCACCAGCCGCACACCCGGCCCCCAGGGCGTGTCCTTCCGTGCCGCCACCGGGCGGGCGCGGTCGAACGGCAGCAGGGAGCGCAGCGGGAAGAGCGCCGCGGCGCTGAGGGCGGTCAGCGCCAGCCCGAGCGCGGCGAGCAGGCCACGGCGGCGCAGCGGGCTGTCCTCGGCCCTGAGCGCCGCCGTCGTCAGCGTTTGCTCGCGCGGCGGTGGGGTGAACCCGGCGTGCTCCTCGACGTAGCCGCCGGACGGCACGAGCCGCCGCCCCCACACCGCGAGACCCACGGCCAGACCGGCGAAGGCCACCGCGAGCGAGGCGCCCTCCCACTGCGCCTGGCCGCCGAGGACGTAGGTCACCGCGAAGCCGACCGCTCCGGCGGCGCTGACCAGGAAGGCCGCGACGATGCGGCGGGTCACGCCCCGATCGGGCGTCGGTGCGCCGCTTTCGCTCACTCGGCAGCCCTCCTGCCCAGCCAGCGCGCTGCCGCGACGAGCAGCCCCAGCACGACGATCCAGGCCACGAGTCCCTCAGCTAGCGGGCCCAACCGACCTAACGGGTTCCCGCCCCGGTCCAGCCGGTCGCTCTGCAACCTCCGCACGTAGGTGACCACGTCGTTGACCTGCTGGTCGCTGAGGACCTGGCTGGGAAAGACCGGCATCAGCCCGGGGCCGACCCGCACCGCCTCGGCCACCTGCACCGCGCTCGCTTCGTACAGGGGTGGGGCGATCGATCCCTCGGTCAGGTACGCGCCCGCACCGGTCGCGCCGTGGCAGGGCGCGCAGGTGGCGGCGAAGATCTCCCGGCCGTTGGTGACGCTGCCGGGTGCGAGCTGCGGGATCTGCGGGCCGCCGCCGAAGGTACCGACGTGGCCGACCAGCGCCGCGATGTCGCCGGCCGAGAACACCGGCTCGGCACGTCGGGGCTGCTGCCGCTCGGACGAAAGCGGCATCCGGCCGGTGGAGACCTGGAAATGGACCGAGGCGGGCCCGACACCGATCAGGGAGGGCCCCCGCTGGGCACCCTGGCCCTGGGGGCCGTGGCAACTGGCGCAGTGCTGCCGGTAGAGCTCGGGGCCGCGGTCCGCCGGGGCCGGTGCGGACGTGGCCGGTAGGGGGTCGGGCTGCGCCGCGACGGCGGGTCCGGCGGCGAGCGCCAGCACCGCACCGACGGCGAGGGCCCGCCGGGGGTGCAGCCGCGCTCTGCGGCCCGGTCTGGCGGTGATCGATGCTCGCTGGTCCACGGCCTCAGTCCAGTGTGTACAGGTAGGCGGCGATGTCCTGGGCGTCGATCGGGTCGATGCCCAGGTCCGGCATGGCGGTGCCGGGCTCGACCGCCTGCGGGTCGGCGATCCAGCGCCGCAGGTTGTCGGCGTTGTTGGGCAACGCGCCGGCGATGTAGGAGCGGGCGCCGAAGCGGGTCAGGGGCGGGCCGACCAGCCCGTTCGCCCGGTCGATGCCCGGGATGACGTGGCAGGAGCCGCAGCCGTGCTCGACGATGAGCTGTGCGCCGCGCTCGGGGAAGCCGACGCGGACCTCCGGCGGTGGGGGCGGGTCGGTGCTGGCGCAGCCGGGCGCGACGAGCACGACCGGCAGCACCAGCAGGACCGGCCACAACGATCGGATCCGTCGCGTCATCGCGCCCCCGACCCGGTATGTGCGGTGACGACCGCGCCGCCCGGCTCCGGCGGGGTCACCCGGTCCGGGCTCTTCCGGTGCAGGCGCAGCAGCCAGCGCAGAAAGATGGTCAACGTCGCGACCAGCGCGGCCACGTCCATCGGCGCCCACATCAGCAGGCCCGCCACCTGTTGATCGGTGAGCGGGTTGGGGCCGAGCGCCTCGGCCGGGTACACCGGTCGCGGCGCGAACGTGAGCACCGCGCCCAGCGCCGAGGCCGGCAGCATCGTGGCGAGCAGGAGCAGCACCGCGATCGGGGCGGGCAGGCGGTGCTGCGGCGCGCCGAGCACCGGCGCCCACAGCAGCCAGGCCGCGGTGACGAAGCAAAGATGCTCGACGGCGTGCACGAGCGGCTGCTGCAGGGCGGCGACGTAGGGCGCGGGCAGGTGCCAGACCCACAGCACCAGCGTCTGCACCCCGCCGGCCAGCGCCGCCGTGATCATCGGTCGGCGCAGCCACCGGGCGGCGGGGGTGGCCCGGAGCCGGGCCAGTCGTCGCCGTAGCGGCAGCGGGCAGGCGAGGGTCAGCGGCAGCCCGGCGGCGCCGGCGGCGAGCAGCGGCCCGGCGACCAGCAGCAGGACCATGTGCTGGGTCATGTGCCCGGTGAAGGACCGCCCGGCCAGGTCGGTCAGCGGAGGGCCCTGCGCGGCAAGCGCGACCAGCACGCCGAGGCCGAAGGTGGCCACCCGCCAGCCCGGCAGGACGCGTCCCGCGCCGCGGCGCGCCCAGAGCTCGTGCACGCCGCGGCCGTAACCGGCGGCCAGCAGGGCCAGCGTCAGCACGAGCAGGATGTCGAGCAGCCCGGCCACGACGGACGCGTCCTGCGGCACGCTGCCGGTCGCGGTCATCCCTGGCATGGCGCCAGCACCAGCAGGGCCGCCCCGCCCAGGACGATGATGGTCAGGAAGAGCAGGTTCAACCAGATCCCCACGACGGCGAGCATCCTGGTGCGGGAGACAGACCGGTCCTCGCCGTCATGGCGGGTGCGCCGCCAGGCCAGCCCGGCGGCGAGCAGCGATCCCACGGTGGCCAACGCCGGTAGGACCACCGCCAGGGTGATGACCAGGCGCAGCGGCACGGCGCCGACGCGTGTGGAGCCGGTGGCACACGTGAGTTCCTCGACGCCCCAGGCGACGAAGAGGTGCACGGCCCAGGCGAGCGCGCCGCCGAGGACCCCGTACCAGAGCAGCAGCCCGCCGGCGAGGCGGGCGTGCTGACCGGGTTGGACGCTCATCACAGCCGCGGCGACAGGTAGATCGTGAACAGGATGGCGGCCCACACCGCGTCGACGAAGTGCCAGTAGATGGCCGTGTTGCGGACCCGGTCGTGGCGGTGGGCCCCGAAGCTGCCGCGCAGTGAGGCGGCGAGCAGCCAGCTCAGCATGGTCAGCCCGACCAGCACGTGCAGGCCGTGGAAGCCGGTGATGACGTAGAACAGCGAGCCGTAGACGTTGGTGGTCATGGTGAACTCACGCAGCAGTTCGGCGTACTCGGTGGCCTGCAGGGCCAGGAATGTCAGCCCGAGGAGCAGGGTGGCGGCGAGGCCGCTGTTCAGCCGCCAGCGCCGCCCGGCGCGGATGCCACGTTCCGCCCAGATCAGGGGCAGGCTGCTGGGCAGCAGCACCGCGGTCATCACCAGCGGGCGCAGCAGCGTCGGCTCGGCGATTCCGTCGGGGGGCCACGGCGAGCCGTACTGGAAGCGCAGGTAGAAGTAGCTGCCGAGCAGGTAGGCGAACAGGGTCGCCTCGGTGGCGACGAACATGACCATGCCCCACCAGCCGGTGGAGCGGCCGACCGGCAGTTCCGTGGTCAGCGCCTCGGTGCCGGTGGCCGCCGCGATGCCGCCTCGGGCGCTCATCCGGCCACCCCCAGCTCCGCCTTCGGCGGGCGCGGCGGCCAGAGCCAGCCGGCCAGCGTCGCGGCGACGGCCAGCGCGGCCGCGGCGGCGACCGGGTACCAGGCGAAGAGCATCGCGGTGAAGAAGACGAGCAGCTCCACGGCGACCAGGAGCGGTTGCAGGGAGGCCTCGGGCATCTGGACCGCGCGTTCGCGCTGGCCGTCCAGTTCGCTGGTGATCAGCGTCGTACGGCCGTCGGCGAGGATCCGGTCGCCGGTGGCACCCGCGCCCATCGACTCCATGCTCCGGGCGTCCCACACGGGGTGCAGGCTGCGCACGCGCGGCAGCACCGGGAAGTTGTACGGCCGCGGTGGTGAGTCGGTCGCCCATTCCAGGGTGTCCCCGCCCCACGGGTCGGGCGGGGCGGGTCGGCCGCGCCGGATCGCGTGCCCGACCCCGATCAGCACGAGCAGCAGCCCGACCGCGAGGAGGTACGCCCCGGCGGTGCTGACCAGGTTCCACGCCTCCCAGCCCAGCTCCGCGGGATAGGTGTAGACGCGTCGGGGCATGCCCCACAGGCCGTAGAGGTGCATCGGGAAGAACGTGGCCTGCATGCCGGTGAACACCAGCCAGAAGGCCCACCGGCCGAGCCGCTCGTGGTACATCCTGCCGGTGATCTTCGGCAGCCAGTAGTAGATGCCGGCGAGGATCGGGAAGAGCGCGCCGCCGACGAGCACGTAGTGGAAGTGCGCCACGACGAAGTACGAGTCGGTGATCTGCTGGTCGAAGGCGGTGATCGCGAACATGGTGCCGGTGAATCCGCCGACCACGAAGGTCACCAGGAATCCGATCAGGAACAGCATCGGCACCCGGAGGACCAGCCGGCCGAGCAGCATGGTGGCCAGCCAGGCGAAGATCTGGATGCCCGACGGGATGGTGATGATCGTGCTGGCCGCGCTGAAGAAGCTGTAGGACAGCCGCGGCAGCCCGGTGGCGAACATGTGGTGCACCCAGACGCCGAAGGAGATGATCGCGATGGACACGATGGAGAGCACGATCAGCGGGTAGCCGACCACGGCCCGGCGGGTGAAGGCGGGCAGCACCGCCGAGACGATGCCCAGTGCCGGCATCACGATGATGTAGACGTCCGGGTGGCCGAAGATCCAGAACAGGTGTTGCCAGAGCAGCACGTTTCCGCCGGCCTCCGGGTCGAAGAAGTGGGTGCCGAACCGGCGGTCGAGGAACAGCATCGCGTTGTCCAGGTTCAGCGCGGGCAACGCGAAGATCACCATGAGCGCGGTGGCGACGATCGCCCAGACGAACAGCGGCACCCGGTTGAGCGACATGCCGGGGGCGCGCAGCTTGAGGGCGGTGACGATGAAGTTGATCGAGCCGGCGGTGGTGGCGATGCCGAGGAACAGCAGCCCGAGGGTGTAGACGTCGATGTTCAACCCGGGCAGGCTCTGCTCATCGGCCAACGGCACGTACGCGAACCAGCCGGCGTTCGGGGCCGCGCCGAACGGCAGGCTGGCCCACATGAACAACCCGGAGAACAGGAAGATCCAGTAGCCCAGCGCGTTCAGCTTCGGGAACGCCATGTCCCGGGAACCGATCATGAGCGGGACCAGGTAGTTGCCGAAGCCGAAGAGCATCGGGGTGGCGAACAGGAAGATCATCGCCGTGCCGTGCATGGTGAACAGCTGGTTGTACTCGTCCGGGGAGAGCAGGGTGGACTCGGGGCGGGCCAGTTGGGTGCGCATCGCCAGCGCGCTGATGCCGGCGAGGGCGAAGAACAGCCCGGCGGTGACCAGGTAGCGCCGCCCGATTTTCTTGTGGTCGACGGTGCCGAACCAGGCGACCAGGGACGGCCGTTCGCCCCAGTGCTGTTCCAGCCGCGCCAGGTCCTCGCGGCTGGCGCCGGTCGGCGGTGCGGTGGCTGTCGACATGTCCTCACCTCCCCGGATGGTTACTTCAGCGACTGCAGGTATGCGATGAGGTCCGGCAGCCGCGCGGCGTCGATCGGCTGGGGCGGCATGTAGCTGCCGGGTTTGACGGTCTGCGGGTTGGCGATCCAGCCGCCGAGGTGGCCACCGTCGTTCGGCACCGCACCGGCGCCGAGGCTCCAGCGGGAGCCGACATCGGACAGGTCGGGCCCGGTCCGGCCGTCCGCCCCGCTGCCGCGGATGGCGTGGCAGCCGGCGCAGGTGCCCTGGACGAACGCCTGCCGCCCGCGCTGTTCGGCGTCGGTCTGCGGCTGCCGGGCCGGCGAGCCGAGTCGGGCCAGCCAGGCGTCGAACTGGGGGCGGGGCTCGGCCACCACCAGGAACGCCATGTGCGCGTGCTGGGTGCCGCAGTACTCGGCGCACTGGCCGCGGTAGGTGCCCGCCCGTTCGGCCTGCAGCCACGTCTCGCGGACCTCGCCGGCGATCAGGTCGGTCTTGGGCATCAGCTGCGGCACCCAGAAGCTGTGCAGCACGTCCGCGGTCCGCAGCCGCACCCGGACCCGCTCCCCTACCGGGATGTGAAGTTCGTTGGCGGTCGCCCCGGCGACCCCCGGTACCCGCACTTCCCACCACCACTTGTGGCCGGTGACCTCGATGGTCGGCGCCTGCGGCCCCGGGCCGGCGCCGAGCGCCGCCAGGTCCCTCAGCCCGATGCCGTAGACCGCGACCAGGATCAGCAGCGGAACGCCGGCGCCGGCGACGGCGACGAACCGCAGCGGCTGGCCGTGCCGGACCCGGGTCGTCGGTGCGCGGCGGAACAGCAGCGCCCAGGCCAGCAGCGCCATCACCTCGGCGAAGACCGCCAGGGAGATCCAGAACAGCAGCCACCAGGTCCGCTCGATGCGCTGGGCGCCCGTCCCCGCGCTGTCGAGCGTCGACGGCGCGTCCGACGCACAGGCGGTCAGGGCCAACAGCGCCAGTGTGCCGAGCGACACGATGATCCGACGGTACGACCGCCGTGCGGTCCCACCGGCAGTCCACGCCGCTGACCTGTCCACCGCCGTGGACGGTAATGGCATTAACCGCTTTCGCCCGCGTTTATGGCGAAAGCCACCTGTTGCCTTCTTTGAGCCGCTAGCGTCCCGTTCGAGCGATACCCATCGGGAGCGCCCCCGGCCGGGCGCGGACAGGGAGATCATGCACCAGCCGGCCTTCGATCTCGCCGCGGACGCCCCCCGGGCCGCCGCCGGCCGCCGCACCCTGGCCTGGGTTGCCGGCGGGTTGGCCGCCGCGGCGACCGTGACCGGCGGGTTGGTGGCACCTGCGGACCAGCTCCAGGGGCAAGCGCAGCGGCTGATGTATCTGCACGTCCCGGCCGCCTGGGTGGCGTATGCCGCCTTCGCGGTCGTCCTGCTCGCCAGCGGCGCCTACCTGCTCAACCGGGACCTGCGGTTCGACCGGTTGGCCCGGTCGGCGGCCGAGATCGGGGTCGTGCTGACCGCTGCCGCGATCGCTTCCGGCGCCGTCTGGGGCCACCTGGTGTGGGGCACCTGGTGGGCCTGGGATCCGCGGCTGGTGAGCACCGCCCTGCTGCTGCTGGTGTACGCCGGCTACCTGGCGCTGCGCCGCCTGCTCACCGAGCGGCACGGCGCGGCGGACGGCGCCGGCCATCGGGTCGCCCGCCCGGTGGCCGTCGTCGGCGTGGCCGGGTTCCTGCTGGTGCCGGTGGTGCACTTCTCGGTCGTCTGGTGGCGCTCGCTGCACCAGCAGGCGACGGTGCTCGCCCCGCAGCGCCCCCCGATCGACCCCCGGATGGGCGCGGCTCTGCTGCTCGCGGTCGCCGCCGCGACGGCCACCGCCCTCTACGTCCTGCTGCGCCGGCTGGCGGCCCTGGAACGTCGGTTCGCCCCCGCGGTGCCGCAGCGGGCCACCACGGTCCGGACGCCGGTCCGATCGGGATGACCGGCCGCGTCGGCAGGATCGCCGTCGGCCTGGTCGTGCTGGCCGCCGGTGGTCTGCTGGCGGGCGGTGCCCTGCAGGGCACCCTCACCTACTACCGCACCCCCGCGGAGCTGTCCCGGGATCCGGACGCGCGCGAGGACCGGCTGCGGGTGGGCGGCCAGGTGGTGCCCGGTTCGCTGCGCCGCGCCGACGGACGGACGGAGTTCCGGCTCAACCGGGACGGCCACGAGATCGCCGTGCGGCAGCGCGGCGTGCCGCCGGAGACCTTCCGGGAGGGCGAGGAGGCGGTCGTCGAGGGCCGCTTCTCCGCCGACGGCGTGTTCGACGCGGATCAGGTCGTCGTCCGGCACGGCAACGAGTACCGGCCTCCGACAGTTTCGGGAGGGCCGGCGGATGGCCGGTGAGTTCGGCACCGCGAGCCTCGCGGCCGGTCTGGTCACGGCCACCCTCGCCGCCCTGCTCTGGCTGCGCGCCGGGCTGTCCGGCGGGCCGGTCAGGGCGGCGCGCGCCGCGACTACCGCCAGTTTCCTGGCCGCCGTCCTCAGTGGCGCCGTGCTGGAGTACGCCCTGCTGCGCCACGACTTCAGCGTCCGGTTCGTGGCCGAGAACGGTGGGCGGGACGTGCCGGTCTACTACACCGTCACCAGCCTCTGGTCGGCGCTGGACGGCTCGCTGCTGCTGTGGCTGATCATCCACTGCGCGATCGCCGCGCTGCTGGCACACCGGGCGTCGCGGCACCCGGCCCGGCTGCACGCGTACGCCATGCTCGTGGTCAGCGCGGTCGGCATGTTCTTCTTCGCGCTGGTCTACTTCGCGGCGAACCCGTTCCGGGAGGTGCGGCCGGTGCCGCTCGACGGTCCCGGACCCAATCCGCTGCTGCAGCAGCACCCCGCGATGGGAGTGCACCCGCCCCTGCTCTACCTGGGCTACATCGGCCTGGTCGTGCCGTTCGCGTTCGCGCTCGCCGGGTTGCTCGCCGGCCGGGACGGGCACCGCTGGCTGCGCGCCGCCCGGCCCTGGACCCTGGTCGCCTGGTCGGCGCTCACCGCCGGGATCGGACTCGGCGCCTGGTGGTCCTACGCGGTGCTGGGCTGGGGCGGATACTGGGCCTGGGATCCTGTGGAGAACGCATCCCTATTGCCCTGGCTGACCGCCACCGCGCTGCTGCACACGGCGCTCGGCGGTGCGCGGGCGCGTTTGGCTTGGAACGTTGTGCTGGCCTGCGCGAGCTTCCTGCTGGTGCTGCTCGGCACGTTCCTCACCCGCTCCGGCGCGGTGGCCAGCGTGCACGCGTTCACCGAGTCGCCGCTCGGTCCGATGCTGCTGGGCTTCGTCCTGCTCGCCGTCGCGGTCTCGACCGTGCTGGTGGGCTGGCGGGGCCCGGGTGCAGTCCCGCGCCCACGCACGCCGGTGCTGTCGCGGGGCGCGGCCGTTCTGGTCAACGGGGTCCTGCTGCTCACCATCGCGGCGATGGTGCTGGTCGGCACGATCTTCCCGCTGCTGTCCGAGTCGCTCGGCGGGATCCGGACGGCCGTAGGCCCCCGCTACTACCAGCGGACCGCCGTGCCGCTGGCCGTCGTGGTGCTGCTGGTCATGGGCGTGGTGCCCACGGTGGTGTCGGCCCGGCGGGCGGGCGGGCTGCGCCGGCTGGGCGTGCCGTTCGGCATCGCGCTAGCCACCGTGGCGGTGCTGGGCTGGGCCGGCCGTCCCGGTCTGCCCGCCCTCGCCGCATTCGGGGCCGCGGCGTTCGTCCTCACCGGCGTGGCGGGGCAGGCCGCCCGGGCCGCCCGCACCGTGATGGCCGCCCCCCGGCTGGGGGCTGCGCGGCTCGGCGGCCTGCTGGCGCATGCCGGGATCGCGCTGGTCGCCGTCGGGGTCGCCGGCTCGTCGGCGTACGGCAGCAGCGTCGAGCGGGAGATCCGGGTGGGCGAGGCCCTACGCGTCGACGGTGTCCAGGTGCGGCTGCTGGAGGTGCGTCGAACGGGCGGCACGGATCGGATGGTGGTGACCGCCCGGCTCGAGCGCGACGGCGGGGGGACACTGGCGCCGGCCCTGCGCTACTTCCCCGCCCACGACACCGCGGTCACCGTTCCGCAGATCCACACCGGAGTGGTCCGGGACGTCTACGTCACGCTAATCGCCGCTGGGGCGGACGGCGGCAGTGCGACCGTACGGCTCGCGGTGAATCCGCTGGTGGCTCTGCTGTGGGTCGGTGGCGGGCTGACCGCGGCCGGTGGGCTGCTCGCGGTCCCGGCGGCGGTGCGGCGCCGTCCTGCGCCCGGATCCGCCGTCCCGCCCGCGGCGGCTGTCAAGCGGCCGGAGGTGCGGGTGTGAGCATGCTCCGCGCGCGGCTGTGGCCGGCGCTGGTGCTGGTGGTCACCGTCGCCGTCGGCGCCGTCCTCGCCGCCGGCCTCGACACGCCGGACCGATCGGCGCCGGTCGGCGCCTCGACGGGGGACCCCGCGCCGCCGATCACCGGCACGACCCTGGACGGGGGCCAGTTCGACCTCGCCGAGGTGCGGGGGCATCCGGTGCTGGTGAACGTGTTCGCGTCCTGGTGCGGGCCCTGCCGCGACGAGCTGCCGCTGCTGGCGGAGGCCGGCCGGCAGGGGCAGCCCGCCGGGTTGCGGCTGGTCGGGATCAACCTGCGCGACGGGCCCGACGCGGTACGGGCGCTGCTGCGCGAGGCCGGCGCGGAGACGATGACGGTGGTGCCGGATCCCGACGGCACGCTGGCGATCGGCTGGGGGGTTCGGGGCGTGCCGGAGACCTTCCTGGTGGACCGGGACGGGCGGATCGTGGACCGGCGCCAGGGCGTGGTCACCCGGCAGTGGCTGGAACAGCGGCTCGGTCCGCTGCTGGCCGGATGAGGTGGCGCCACGCCCTCGGCGGCGCCGTGCTGGCCGTCCTGCTGGGCGCGGCGATCCTCGGGCTGGTTCGTGCGGGCCAGCCCGCACCACGGCAGGATCCGGTCCGGTCGGTCGCCGTCGGGTTGCGCTGCCCGTCCTGCCAGGGCGAATCGGTGGCCGACTCGCGTTCCCCGATCGCCGGCGGCATGCGGCAGGTGGTGGCCGAGCAGCTCGCGCGGGGCCGCGACCCTGACGAGATCCGGCGCTGGTTCGTGCAGCGCTACGGCGAGGAGGTGCTGGCCGATCCACCGGTGCGCGGTTCCGGGCTGCTGCTGTGGGTCGTGCCAGCCCTGGCGCTGCTCGGCGCCGGGTACGCCGCAGTTCGGACGCTGCGCCCCGTTGCCGAGAGGGCGCCAGCGCCGACGCCAGCGGAACCGGCGGCGAGCGGCGGGGCGGCCCGCCTGGCCTGGCGGGCCGGCTCGCTCGGTCTGGTCGCCGTCGTCGTGGCGGTGGCGGCCGCCGGGACCCGCCTCGACGGGTCGACCGAGAGGGGCGAGCCACCGGACCCGGCGGCGGTGGCCGTGCTGCTCGCCTGGGACCTGGAGCAGCAGAGCCGCTTCGACGCGGCGGCGGAGCTGTACCGGCAGGCGTTGCGGACCCGCCCCGACGACGGGGTGCGGCTGCGGTTGGGGTTCGCCTTGGTCCGCACCGGTGACGCGGCCGGCGCGGAACGGGAGGCCCGGCAGGTGCTGGCGCGCGTCCCCGATTCGCCGGACGCGCTCCTGGTGCTCGGCCTTGCCCAGCGACGGTCCGACCGGGCCCAGGCCGAGGTAACCCTGCGCCGCTTCCTGACCGCCGCCCCGGACCATCCCGCCGCCGCCGAGATCCGACGGCTGCTCCCGTGACACTCACCCGTGTCGACCCACCCTTGGCCCTTATCGGCGATCAGCACGTCGGGCCGTTTGCGAAGCCGACCCCGCTCCCGGCTCGTTGACTTCGATCGCGTCGAGCAGGGCCAGCAGCCGAGGGGGTCGCCGGCCTGGCCGAGGCCTGAGAAAATCGACAACGGCCGGCCACGCCGTCAACGGCGAGGTGAATCCCGAGGCCACGACACAACCGGCCGGCGTCCGCCTGGTCATCTCTGACGCCCACGCCGGCCTGGTGCAGGCGATCGGGGCCGCCTTGCCCGTGGCGCGGCGCCTGGATCACTGCACCGAACGGCGATCCACCCGTCCTGTCGCCGCGTCCGCCGGCTGCCGGACAGCTGGCGGCCCTCCCCGGGCAGCCGGTCCGCAGCAACACCGGGGCACGGTTCGCGTCGGACGCCGCAAGCGATATTGTGGCGGCCGGGCTGGACGAGGTCCTCGCCGGGGTGTCGGGCATCGCTGTGGTGAAGGTCGACGCGGGCGAGTTCAGTGCTCCGATCCTCGCCTCCGGCTGCGGGCTGCTGCGGCGGGACCGGCGTCTGGTCGTCGCGGCGGCCGCCGCGACCCGTGAGCGCGCCGCCCTGCGTGCGTTGCTTGAACCGCTGGGCTACCGCGAGGCCGGCCGGTACGCGTGGACGCCGACCTGGCTGTGGAGGCACGCCGGTTCCGAACCGCCCACGGCACCCCACCCCGGCGTAGACTCCAGCACGTGAGGGCTGGCCTCGCGAATCCGGGACTCGCCCGGCGCTCGGCCTCCGAGCCACGCTCGGCGGCCCGGTCACCGGTGCGCGCGGCCAGATCCGGGTCCGCGAGTGCGCCCGTGCGGGTGCCCGCGGCGCCGACGACGGCGCAACGATTGCGGGCCGCGCCGACAGGTAGCTGTCGGGGTCTGGCTCCACCCAGATCGTTACCGGCTCGGGCTCCGCATCCTGCTCCGCGATCAGCCTCAGCGAGGGAATCAGCGACCGCAGCCCGACCAGCGGCGCTCGCGGCAGCCACATCTCGACGCTTCCGGCGCCCACGAGGTCTTCCGCAGCAATCCAGTGACGCGCGGACTCACCGCGGGCCCACCCCGGCAACGCCGTCCACATGGACCGAACCAGAAGTCCGGATGCTGCCGGCCCCCTCTCAGCCGACAGCTTCCGGTCAACCCGGACGTCGAAGGCGGTACCGGGCTCCAGCCGCCAGCAGCCCGAGAAGGACGGGAACGGCCACCGCGACGGGCAGGGATCCCCCAGCGGTCAGCGTCCGCCGTCCCGCCACCGTCACGTGCACCGGCGGGCTTGCCACCAGCGGACCGGTCCCGGACGAAGCGACGCCTCCGGGAAGCAGCACGAGGTAGACGTCGAACCTCCCGACGTTAACGGCGTGGAACTCCCAGGACAGCGACACGTCGCTGCCCGGGGCCACCGGTGTCACCTCGCGAGTCACATCCGCCGACCAGTCCTCCAGGTCCACGTACACGCCGTCCAGGCTCGCGACGTTCAGGTGAGCGATCATCCGGTCGGTCGGCGCGGCACCCACGTTGACGACTCGGGACCGCACGGTCAGCACATCGCCCACGACGGCGTTGATCCGGCTCTGGTCCAGGCTCACTTCGACCGTCTCCGGCAGTGTTGGCGCAGCGGCAGCCGGTGGGGCGGCCAGGCCGGCCGGAGCCGTCAGTGTCAGCAGCAATCCGGCGAGCATGAACAACGATCTCATCCTCCGCTCACCCCTCCGGTCAGGCGGACTATCCGGGAGCTGGCGACGACCAGCGCGCCGCCGGCGAGGACGGCGGTGACAAGCGGCGAGACGAGATAGGACAGGTCCCGGGTCCAGGCGTGCCCGTCGACCAGCACAGCCGTCAGGTAGCGCAGCGCAGCGCCGACGGGATTGATCCGGACGAGGAGATCTCCGAACCAGCCCTTCGGCGCGCCGCCGGGTACCTGGGTCGGCGCGAAGAGCGCCAGAAGCAGGAAGAAGCTCACCGCCAGGCTCACCTTGTTCGAGCTCGACACCGCGCTGATCAGCAGACCGAGCGCGGCCAGCGCGACAGCCAGCAGCGTGCCGGCGAGCAGACCCAGTAGGACCGCCTTCCCGACGAGCGACACGCCGCGGCCGAGCGTCCACAGGTACGGCACGCTCACGAGGAACGTCGCGAGCCAGAGGGACAGCGCGGCGACCAGCTTGCCCGTCACGATGGCGCGGCGGGAAACGGGCGTGAGCAACAGGCTCTCCAGGGTCCCCCGCTCCCGCTCCCCGCTGATCGAGTCGGCAGCCACGACGAGCGTCACGAGGACGCCGACCGCCACCGCGACCTGCAGGGTGAGGTTGACCGCCTCTCGATGCTCGAGGAAGTTGAGTACCTGGTTGGTTCCGGCGAGGTACGTCATGACGCTCAGCAGGACGCTGAAGGCGAAGACCAGCACCGGCCCCCGCCCGCTCACCCACAGGTCGCGGCACTCCTGCTCGGCGACAATTCGCCAGCCCGCGCCCTCGCCGACGACAGCCTCGTCGCGGTCGGCTCTTCGGACCTGGTCGCTTGCCTGCGCAGTCATGGGAGGTCCTTACCCGGTCATCGAAAGGAAGGCGTCGCTGAGCCGCGTGCCCTCGACCTCGAAGGACACGACCGGCACGTCGGCGTTGAGCACCGCCCGCAGGGCCGCGTTCATGCCCGCATCCGCCCCGTCTCGCCGACCGGTCACTCCTGCCTCCAACGAGATCCGGACGACGTCGGGACGCTCGTCGGCCGCCTCCAGTTTCAGCCCGGCGACGGTGGCGAGCGCCTCCCTCGCTCGGGCCACCAGCTCGATCGGCACGCGCAGCTGTCCGTACCGTTGCACGGCTACCGCGCGCGTGACCTCGGCGACGGAGCCAGAGACGACGACGTTGCCCTTGTCGAGGATCAGCACGCTCGTGCAGACTTCCTCGACCTCGGGAAGGGTGTGGGTGCTGAGGATGACGGTGGCTCCTCTGCGCACCGCGACATCCCGGACGATCGCCAGCACCTGGCGCTGCCCGGCGGGGTCGAGCCCGAGCGTCGGTTCGTCGAGGAAGACGACAGCGGGATCGTTGACCAGCGCCCGCGCGATACCCAGGCGCTGACGCATGCCCCGGCTGTACGTCGAGATCCGGGACGAGGCGCGCTCGTTCAGGCCCACCTCCGTCAACAGCCGCGCGGCGGCGTGCGCGGCGTCCGGGCGGGACGAGCCGAACAGCCGGGCGTGATAGCGCAGGTACTCCATCCCGGTCTGGTGCCCCGGATAGCCGGTGCTCTCGGGCAGCACGCCGACCCGCCGTCGAATCTCACTCGGCCGGGTCCAGGGCACGCCGGCCACCGAGAACTCCCCGCTCGTCGGTGTGAACACTGTGGTGAGCAGTCGAATGGCCGTCGTCTTACCAGCCCCGTTCGGTCCTAGTACGGCAGCCGCCAATTGCTAGCTGACCAGGGCGTAGTCCCGGTTCAGCCGTGTGCGTTGGTGGAACCAGCGTGCGC
>NZ_JBRIQN010000026.1:0-104454 GCF_052981855.1 Micromonospora sp. LZ34 | reverse complement strand
ACACGCGATGACCCAGCCGGTCACCGCACCCCTGAAAACCAGCTAACCAACTCTCCACCAAACCCGGGGCTTGACATCCACATCGCCGTCGGCAAGGCGCCGGAAGAGGCGGAACGCTTCGTCGGACGTGACGCCCGTCCGGTGAAGCGCCTCCCCTCCAGGTTTCGTGTTCTCCAGGACCACCAGTCCGCGTGCTCCCGCGAACCTTCCCAGCGACCATCCAGACCAGTTCTGGGTCAGCCACACATCGCCGTGCTCCGGATCGATGACATCGCTGTCCAACTCGGAGAGCAGCTCGGTGATCTTTGCGTCAGGGACGTCGTCCAGGCTTTCCGATGTGCCGTGACGATGCAGAAGCGAGTACCTCACGACGTAGCTTCACCTCCCTCAGTTCCTCGGAGCCCCGTTCGGAATGGCCCGCTCGGCGTAGCAGGTCGCCCAGGTGCCGCTGTCGTATTGGAAGGAAACGCGAGGTCCGGCTTGACGGCGTAGTCGATGTTCGCCGAAGCGGTGTTGTTGCTTGCCGACGATTCGTGGCTCTGCGTCGAAGCCTTTCGCCGTCACGGTCACCTCCTGGCCGTCCATGCCAGCAGCCAGGACGGCCCCCAGGCTGCACCTCCCGTCATGCCAACCACGCCGGCTACATAGGCGACGGCTGGGTTCACTGGCCGAGGACCGCGGTGTACGCAGCCGTAGGTTAGCCCCCGCCTCGGACAGCGATGTCATCGCGGGGCAGCGGCGGGTCTGCCCGCCGTCTACTGTCCTCGCCTATGCAAACCGAACCGATAGTGATAGATAGAGTCGACGGGCCCGTGGCGGTCGAGGTGAAAGCCCTGGGCAGTCCGCGGGTCCTGGTGGGTGGCGTCCCGGGAACCGGCCGCCGGAAAGTCTTCGACCTGCCCGCGGTGGGCGGCGGGACGGTCCGCGCCAAGCTGAAGAGCACCATCCTCGACCCGTACCCAGTCATCGAGATCGACGGGGTGCAACACCGGACCGGGCCGGAGACGCCGGCTGTGCTCAGGATCCTGATTCTGCTCCCGTTTCTCCTGGTCTTCGTAGGCGGGCTGATCGGCGGTCTCTTCGGCGGGGTCGGCTTCGCCATCAACCACTCGATCGCCCGCAGTGATCAATCGACCGGGGCGAAGGCGGCCCTGATGCTCCTGGCGACGCTGGGCGTTTGCCTGGCGTACCTTGTCCTGGCCGGCACCGTCCTAGCGGCTTAAGGACCAGCCGGCGTGCCCCGGCGGGCGTCTCCGGCGGAGGACCGCACCCACCGGACCCCGGACGCCCGCCGCTACCGAATCGCGAGCGAGGAAGCTGACCGCCGCGAGCAGCACCAGGTGCACCCCGGCCTGAAGCACAACCGCCCGAGCCCGCGATCAGCACGCCGGGTCACGGCGGTGAGCGCGAGCAGCATCAGCTGGCCGTCAATGCCGAGCAGCAGCGGCCCGTCCACCCGGATCGAGAGGTCTGCTGTGTTGCCCGTGGGGGACCGAGGCAGGCTTGACGGTGAAGTAGTCCAGTCTCGTCGCCGTACGTCGCGGCCAGAGTCGACGTTCACCGGGTTCCAGCTTCCCGCGGTGGTGATCACCATCGCGACCAGGTGGGTACCTGCGCTACAACCGGTCCTACCCAGAGGTTGAGGAACTCCTGGCTGATCGCGGTATTGAGGTTTGGCTACGTTACCGTCTTCCGGTGCAACGGCCCCGGCATCGGTCAGCGGGGGGTCGGGGGGTCGTGCCGGGCCAGGACGGCGTAACAGGCAGCGAGGACGATCGCGGTCGTCAGGCCGGCACCGCCGGCATAGGTGACGACCAGGAACAGCATTCGCTGCGGCCCTACCCCTTCGGACGCGGCCAAGGCAGCACCGCCGGCGGCGGCGAGCCCGATGACCGTCCATGCCGCAACCACCAGCGCCCGCTCGGCCGACGGCCACTGCGCGGTCGGGGGCGACGGCGTACGCCACCATCGGACCAGCCATACCACGACGGCGGCGGCGCCGACGACGCCGCTCACGCGCTGCGCCCAGCGATAGCCGGGCGTGCCGAGGTGCGAGTCGGCCAGCCAGCCGATATGCGCGGTGCCCCACATTCCGTCGTGGGTGAACGAGTCCCACAGCACGTGGGTCGCCGCGCCGACCACCAGCGAGACGACCAGCATCGCCGCGCGGACAGCCCGCCGATGACCCGGGCGCGCGGGCGGGGGTAGGCGATCGCGTAGCCGGGCCGGCGAGATGGCGATCAGGAAGCGAGCCAGCAGCCCGTGCCACAGGGCCACTGCCGCCAGACCCAGCACCACGTCGACGCCGAGGACTCCGGCGAACGAGTGGGTCAGCGTCGCCTCCACCGGCAGCGGCAGGTAGTACGGCAGGTCGGGAACCATGCTCCCGATCACCAGGGCCGACGGCACCAGCCACGCTGACCGCGCCAGCGGCAGCACGGCCGCGACGTGGCTACCGGTGAACGGCACCTCGCCCTCCCTCGCTCGCTCGGATGGATCCCTGGTGCGCTGTCATCGCTGGCGGAGGCAGGGCACAGCAATGCGGCCGTGTCGCCGCAGGGTCAGCCGCGCAGGGAGCCGGTGCTCATGCCGGCGGGATCCATTGCGACGCAGGTGACATTGTGGTCACCTCTAATCCACGCTCGCTGCGTCGGATAGAGGACGAAGAGTTCAAAGGATTCAAAGTCCGCCGTCGGGGCGTAGGACTCGAAACGGTCGTGGCAGCCCTGGTCCGCCTTCTCCAACACGCGCCCCTCGCCGGGCCAGTCCCGTCCCGACAACGCGAAGGCAGCGAAGACCTCGCCCTCGTGTGGTTGCGCACAGGGAACCGCCGGCAGACTGAGAACGTTGTCGCTGTCTTCTAGACCGTTGACACAGTCGCCCGGCCGCAACTGCCGGGCGCTCACCGAACCGCCGTCGGTTAGCTCGCCGGCGGGGTCGCGGCCGGCACCCGAGGCGATCGCCACCAGGATCAGTGCGGCCAGACCCAGCACCCAAACACCGGAGAGCGCCAGGCCGGCGACCGCCAGCCCTTTGCCGCGGTAGGGTCGGTTACGCATCTGGACGAGCGCGACGATGCCAAAGATCACGCTCAGCAGGACCCCACCGATGACCCCCAGCACCAGGGAGGCCACCGCGAAGCCGTTGATGCCCGGGTCGGGCGGCACCGGCTGGTAGGGCTGGTACTGCGGATACGGCTGGTAATGGGACCTCTCGTCGCCAGACGGCGCGGACGGGTAAGGCGGCAGGGCGGGTTGACCGGGCGGATCGAGTTGGGCCACGGCGGCGACCATATCAACGATCTTGGGCAGGAGCAGACCCACTGTGATCTGTGGACGGCGCCCGACCGGGGTGGCTTGGGTGCTGAGTAGTTTCAGCTGGGGTCACCAACCAGCCGCCACAGCCGGGAAGATCCACCGCGAGTCCCTGACAGACATCGAGGTGTACCCGGCCGTTAGGGGTCAATTCGGTGCAGTTCGTTTATCGGCTTCAACGGTGGCTGCCCTCTGATGAGAGGGTGACGTGGGCACGTTCGGAACCGGACCGTTCAGCAGCGATGGCGCCCTGGACTTCCTCGAAGAACTCGCCTAACGGCCGCCGGAGCAGTGCCTCGACGCGCTCCGGCACATGTTCACCTACGTCCTGGCCAACCGCGGCCGCCTCTGGCGAGACTTCTTCCCTGACTAGGTCGTCGCGGCGGTAGCACTCGTGGCCGCCGTCTTCCGGGCGGCGAGCACGTACAACCCCACCTGGCGGATCTGTCTGACAAGACAGACATGGCGATGCTTCCCGCGTCACCGTCGGATCTCGCCGCGCCCGCACTGCCCACGTCGAACCGTCAGAGTTGGCCGAGCACCGCGAACGGGTCAGCGTCCTCGCCGCTGTCGACGGCCGCGATCCGGCGCCGCAGCGTGAACGTCTCGCCCGGTGCGAGGGTCACCTGCCGCTGGCTCATCACCCAGTTGTAGGCGGCGTACGCGACGAAGTCCGTGTCCTCGTAGAGCAGTCCGTAGGTGTGCCGGTCCGAACCGGTCATCCCGACCCAGGGCGCGGTGGGCGGGTAGTCGGCCGGGGTGCCACTGGTGATGGTTCCGTGCCCCGGGACACCGCTGCGCTGGCCGGCGCCGTCGTGGTCGAGCGCGTCGCCGGTCCAGAAGGTGCGCGGCGCCGTGCCGAGGTTGGTGAAGACGCTCTCCGCCGTCACCCATGGTTCGTTCGGCCGGATGGTGTACGTCGTGACGACCCGCAGGTCGGGCACGGCGGTGCTGGTGCCCGTAGCTCGTACGGTCGCCGCCGAGCCGCTGCCGGAAAGCACCTCCACCGCAGTGGACCGGACGGTGCGCTGCTGCCAGGCGTTGCCGCCGCGGGGCTGCATCGCCGAGGCGTACGGCAGGTTGATCCAGTCGAGCTGGTCGAGGTGCCCGACCGCAGCCAGGTCTAGTGGTTTGCCGACGGTGACTCCGGACAGTTGCGGGTCGTCGGTCCCGGCCGAGACGGCCAAAGCCACCAGGTCGTTGCCGAGCACCAGGTCGGCCGTGCCTGCTTGTGACTGAGGTCCGGGGATCGTTCGACCGGTGCCGGCCCTGGTCGCGGCCCGATGCAGCGGCAGGTCGAGCTTCGTCGGCGCGCCTTCGACGACGGTCACCGGATGGCTCACCGGCTCGTAGCCGACCCCGTTCACGGCGACGGTGTACCTGCCGGGCGGGGCGAAAGCGAGCACCTCGCCCGACGGGTCCGTGGTGCTCGCCACCGGCTGGATGCCGTCCGCCGCGGTCACCGTCACCTGCACGTTCGGTAGGGCCGCGCCCGTGGCCGCGTCGGTGACCCGAGCGATGATGCCGTCGCCGGCGTCGATCCGTCGCGCTCCCGGTGCGCCGTCGAGCACCTCGAACGCGGCGATCGTGTACGCCGGCGAGGCGGCGTCTCGGGCGTTCAACACGATGCGCAGGTCAGCCCGCCAGCGCTGCTCGGTGACGTCGCAGATCACGTAACCGCGGTAGCTGCCGTTGTAGAACTTGACGTGCGGGTTGGCCGCGAGGCCGGCCCGGACGTCGGCGTCCCACCCGGCGCCGGAGGAGATCGACGTGCCGACGAACTCGGTGGCGACCGTCTTCGAGCCCGGGTCGGTGAAGTCGGTCTTCAGGTCGTTGACCCAGTGGGTGTGCCAGTCCCCGCTGAGGACGATGGGATTCGAGACCTGCTGCGTGGCGATGAAGTCGAGAATGCGGGACCGCGCCGGCGGATACCCGTCCCACTGGTCCAGGTTGACGATCTGCCCGGGCCCGAGGTCGTAGTCGAAGGCGGCCATGATGGTCTGCTGGGCGATGACGTTCCAGCGTGCCCTCGACCGGCCCAGCCCGTCGAGCAGCCAACGCTCCTGCTCCGGGCCGGTCATGGTGCGGGTCGGGTCGAAAACCTCGCCGGTCGGTTCCTTACGACCGTCCCCCAGCGCCTGGTCGCTGCGGTACTGCCGGGTGTCGAGCACGCTGAACTGGGCCAGCCGGCCGAAGTTGAGCCGGCGGTACATGAGCATGTCAGGCCCGGTGGGGCGCTGCTCGGGGCGGAGCGGCAGGTGCTCGTAGTAGGCCTGGTAGCCGTTGGCGCGTCGCTCCAGGAAGGGCCGGCCGTCGGCCGGGCCGGGCGGAATGGAGCCTGCGTAATTGTTCTGCACCTCGTGGTCGTCCCAGGTCAGGACGAACGGAAACCGGGCGTGGGCGGCGCGCAGGTCCGGGGAGGTCTTGTAGAGCGCGTGCAGGCGGCGGAACTCGGTGAGGCTTCCGTTGGTGGTCTCGTAGATGTAGTCGCCCAGGTGGACGACGAAGTCGAGGTCCTGTGCGGCCAAATCCCGGTAAGCCGGGTATGGGCCGCCCACCCAGGACTGGCAGGAGACGAAGGCGAACCGCATGTGGTCGGCCTTGGCACCGGGTGGCGGCATGGTCCGGGTACGCCCGGTGCGGCTGTACACCCCGTCAGCGCGGAAGCGGTACCAGTACCAGCGGTCGGGGGCCAGGTCGCCCGCGACCACGTGCACGGTGTGCGCCGACTCCGGGGCCGCCGTCACCTCGCCCGACTGGACCACATGGCGGAACTGCGGGTCGCGGGCCACCTCCCAGGCGACCTGAACGGGATACGCCGGCATCCCGCCATCGAGCACGTTCAGCGGATCCGGCGCCAGCCGCGTCCACAGCACGACGCTCTCGTGGTCCGGCTCGCCGGACGCGACCCCGAGGGCGAACGGCGCCGGGTCCAGTTCGTCCGCGTACGCCGCAGGAAGCTCCGCGACCAGTTGGCTCACGGCAACCACGCCGGCGGTACCGCCCGCGAGGGCCAGGAACCGTCGCCGGCTGATGGAGGATGCGTCCGCCACTGCCACACCTGCCTTGATCGAGACGAAGTAGTCCCGACAGCGTCGACAGTCCGACCGCCCGACCCCTGAAGATCATGTGAAGGGCAGAGGTCCGGCGAGTGAGAATTCCGCTCAGGTAGCAAGCGCGAGCAGACGGGGGACAGGTTTAGCGCCGTCACGACGGAAAGAGATCGCATCGACCAGCAGATCGCGATCTCATCGCAACCCGCGACAGGCTCGACGTCGGCATCAAGGACGCCGCCGCGAACGCGGCCGCGGGCGCGGGCGCGCGGTGCCGCATTGGGTAAGCCGCCGACTGACCGATCGCGTGTGATCAGACAACTGATGTGCGGCGCACGCCGTGGAAGACCTACACGCCCCGACCCGTCCGGCCCGGTCGCGGTCGACGATCGCGAACGCTCGGCGCAGACATTCCTGGTCGCGGTCGTCGCAGGCTCGTCCGGCACGGTACGCCGCGCGGTGGCCAGCGGCCCGGACATCTACGCGGTCACGGCGCCCCTGGTCGTGAAGGCGGCCGGACTACGTCATCGTCGACGATGGACGGCCAGGTCGTACCGCGGCGCCTGCGAGGGGCCGTGGCTGCGGCAGCAAGAGTTCGATGTGCGCCCGCCCGTACACCGACGGCCTTCGTCCGGCAAACTCCCGGCAATCTCGGTCCCAAGAATCGGTGAGATCCGTTATCTCTCCCGAAGGGACTGTGGCATGCCCGCAATCGACCGGCGCGCATTCCTGGGACTGACAGGCGCGGCAGGAGGAGGTGTTGCCGCGGCCATCGCCGGCCTCTCGTCCGCACCGGCGTGGGCAGCGCCCGACTTCACCGACGAACCGTTCACGCTCGGGGTCGCCTCGGGGGATCCGCTCCCCGACGGCGTCGTCCTGTGGATCCGCCTGGCCCCGAACCCGCTCGCCTCTGACGGGACCGGTGGGATGCCGCCGCGCGTCGTGCCGGTGGTGTGGCAGGTCGCCGAGGACGAGCAGTTCCGCGGGGTGGTACGTGCCGGTGAGGAACTCGCCACACCTGAGCTGGGTCACTCGGTGCACGCCGAGGTCAGCGGGTTGCGCCCCGACCGCGAGTACTACTACCGGTTCCGCGTGGGCAAGTTCCTCAGCCCGGTCGGGCGGACCCGGACGGCACCGGAGTACGGCGCGGACCGCCGGCGGATGGCCTTCGGCTTCGTGTCCTGCCAGAACTTCCCAGCTGGGCACTTCACCTCCTACCGCCACCTGGTCGAGGAGGACCTTGACCTGGTCCTGCACCTCGGCGACTACATCTACGAGGGCCCGGGGACCAGTGCGATCGGCCGCGCACACCTGCCCACCACCGAGGTCTTCTCGCTGATCGATTACCGGATCCGGCACGCCCAGTACAAGGGCGACCCCGACCTGCAGCTCGCGCATGCCCGCTTTCCGTGGGCCGTCACCTGGGACGATCACGAGTTGGAGAACAACTACGCCGACGAGAACTCCGAGGACCCGAAGCAGTCTCCGGAGAGCTTCCGTCTGCGCCGGGCGATGGCGTACCAGGCGTACTACGAGCACATGCCGCTGCGCCGGGCCAGCATCCCGCACGGACCCGACATGCAGCTGTACCGGCGGCTCACCTACGGCAACCTCGCCCAGTTCAACATTCTCGACGGCCGGCAATACCGCTCCGACCAGGTGCCGACCGGGATGGACGACCCGTCACGGACCATGCTCGGCAGCGTTCAGGAGAAGTGGCTGCTCGATGGCCTGACCGCCTCGACGGCGCGGTGGAACGTGCTGGGCAACCAGACCGTCATCGCGGAAGCCGACCGGGACCCCGGCCCCGGCAAGACGCTGTCGAACGACAACTGGAACGGCTACCCAGCGGCGCGGCAGCGCCTCTTCGACGGCGTGGTCGAGCGCGGCGTGCAGAACATGGTGGTGGTCACGGGCGACGCGCACTGCAGCATGGTGGCGGACCTCAAGCAGAACTTCGACAACCAGTCCTCGCCAACCGTCGGAGTCGAATTCCTCGGCACCTCCATCTCCTCGGGCGGTAACGGCTCGGACATGGACGGTCGGGGGACCGAATGGCTGGCCAGCAACCCGCACATGCGGTTCTACAACGGGCGGCGGGGATACGTCCGCTGCCTGCTCGACAACGAGCAGTGGCGCACCGACTACCGGGTCCTGCCCTACGTCACGACGCCGGGCGCACCGGTCTCCACCCGCGCCAGTTTCGTCGTGGAGAGCGGCCGGCCGGGCGTCCAGGTGGACACGGCCTGACGAACTGGCAGCGCAGGAGCCACCGCGTCGTCAGGCCGATGTCCGGCGGCAGATGCCTTGTCCGCCGATCCTGACGACGTGTCCGACACAGCCGATGCGGTTCTGGCCACGGTTGCTCGTCCTCGCGCTGCTCACCGCGGCAGGTGCGCTTGCCCCCTGGCACCGGGCGAGAGCACCGTGCTCACGCTGTGCTACCCATTGACGCAGGCGAGACGGATGCGGAAAGTTGTCTCGATGCCTGCTGCGTACGCCCAGAGTGACCAGTTCCGTGGTGCCCGCATCCACCTATGCGATCTTGCCGGCCTTGAGATTCGCGATTGCGAGGTCAGCGGCCTGAAGATCGTGGACTGCTATGGGGGCGACGTCTACCTCGGTGGCGCCTTCGAGCGTCTCGTTGTTAACGACGTCGACGTGACTGCCTTCGTCGAGGCCGAGCTCGACCGGCAGCATCCCACGCGGGTGCTGGCGCGTGACGCCGCGTCCTCCGTCGACTACCGGGCTGCTTGGGATGCCATCGAGACGCAATGGGAGGCGACGCTCGACCGCGCCAGGCTCCTGCCCGAGGCCAAGTTGCACGAGCAGGTCAACGGCGAGTGGTCGTTCGTCGAGACCCAACGGCACCTGCTGATGGCCGGCGATGCCTGGCTTGGTAATGCCGTGCTCGAGGAGGATGCGCCGTATCACCCGTTGGGCCTTCCTTACGGCGGGATGCCGCCCGACGCAGCGGCGAAGCTCGGGCTCACCCTCGAAGCCACCCCGACGCTCGACGAGGTACTCGCGCCGCGGCTCGCTCGCATGGCCACGATGCGGCGTGTCGTCGACGGGCTCACCGAGGCCGAGCTCGATCGGGTGTGTGGTCGCAAGCCGGCGGACCCATATCCAGACCGGGAGTACGTCGTGCGCCGCTGCCTCAAGGTGGTGCTCAAGGAAGAGGCCGAGCATCACCGTTACGCGGTACGCGACCTCGCCGTGCTCGAGGCCGGTGCCTGAACCGGGTGAAGGCGCCCACCGAGCAGGAGCGCTGACCGGTCGGGCGACTTCCAGCCGCAGTGCTGCTGCTACTCCCGGCTCCTCAGCTCCCGTCCCTGGCAGTTGGCAGTGGGCGAATCCTTGCTCCTTTGCTGCCAGGCCGGCGGACCACGTACGCCGGGAACTCGCCTGCCAGCAGCGTGCGGCCCTAATACCGCCAGTTTTCGCAAGATCGTCACTCAAGGGCCAGGCCCGCCGGCGCGGGAGACCCGGGCAACGGCGCTGCCCGGTGCGAGCCACCCGTTGCAGACTTTGATCGTCGGTGTGGAGCCACGAGAAACTGTCAGGCGTATTCGTAGCGCAGGGTGCGGCCGTCGAGCCAGGGGACGGTGACGGCTGAGGGCAGGTCGGCCTGGCGCAGGACGGGTGAGTAGGCGCGTCGATCGAGGCGGACGACGATATGGTTGCGGCGGTGCAGGATGTGCCCGCCGGTGGTGAGGAATCGGCGTTGCAGGGTGTCTGGGTGGCGTAGCCGGGTAGGCGTCTGCGGAGGGCGGCGCAGACGGTGTGGGCGAGGACGGACAGCACGACGTCGAGGTCGATGTTGAGGGGGACGGCGCCGGCGAGGGCGTCTAGGCCGAAGGGGTTGCCTGGGGTGGCTGGCTGATGCGGACGACACCCCCCGGACAGGGTATGAGCCGGAGGCGGCCAACCGGATGGTGCGCGAGGCGGCCGCTTCGTAGGTGCGGGCGGCGGCCGCTTGGGCGGATGGACGTCGGTCTACGGACGGAGGCCGTCGAGGTCGGGCAGCGGGCGTTGGCAGATCTCGTGAGCCTCGTCAGGCGCTAGGCCGAGCGTGCGCAGCAGGTCCTCGGTGACCTGGTCGGTGGCTCGGGCGTCGTCGCGCTCGGGGTGGTCGTGCAGCAGTTGCCCGAGGACCAGCGCGGCGCCGGCAACGATCACCATCGCCAGCTCGGGGTCGCGTACGCTGAACCGCCCGGCACGGACGCCGTCTTCGATGTCGCGCAGGGCTCGCGGCGCGAGTCCCTTGTCGGAGCCAGCCAGGGCCAGGCCGTTGCTGAGCAGCACCTTGCTCAGCTCGGGACTCCGGCGATGGAGGCGTCCGGTCAACCGGAAGCTCTGCGCGAAGACATGGGCCGGGTCGTCCAAGCCCACTGTCAGCTCGTCGAGCAGGGCGCCGTAGCGCTCGAGGGCGTCCTCCACCGCGGCCTGGTAGAGCTGCTCCCTGCTGTCGAAGTGGTTGTAGAACGACCCCATCCCCACGTCCGCGGCCTGGGTGAGCTCGAGGATCGGGACGTTCTGCTTGCCCGCCGCGATGAAGGTCTGGGCCGCGCGAACGAGCGCCGATCGGGTGTGCGCCTTACGCCGTTCCAGGCGGTTAGGGGCATGCCTGGTCTGTTGCGCCATGCCTACTTGTCCACCTCTCCCAAGGTCGGTCTGCGCCTACCTTAACCCCGGCGACCCTCAGATATGACGGAATCGTCATCCGCGCTTGACTGACGCTACACTCGTAAGTGACGATTTCGTCAGCTGCTTGGGGAGGGACGGGAAATGATCGAGCGGCACGACCCGCACACGGGTCTGCACAGCGAGCAGGGTGCGCTGCCCGGGCGAGCACCCGGGGAGGGTGCGCAACCCCCTTATCAAGGTGCACGACCTGGCCTGGCTGGAGTTCGAGAAGCCCGATCTTGAGCGGGCTGAGTTGTTCGCCAGGGCCTTCGGCTTCACCACGTCGTTGCGTACCGCCACCGAGCTGCACCTGCGGGGCACGGACCCGGGCTCGCCCTGCGTGCTCATCCGCCGGGGCCCCCGGTCACGGTTCATCGGCCCCGCCTTCCGGGCTGCCGAGCCGGAGGACGTGCTGCGGCTTGCCGATGCGACCGGCACGGCGATCGCCCCGCTGCCAGAGAGCCTGGGCGGGGTGACGGTGGATCTGGTCGACCCGAGCGGGGCGCGGGTACGCGTGGTCGCGGACACGCACGAGCTCCCCGCGCTGCCCACGCAGGCGCCCCTGCCGTTCAACTTCGGGCACGACGTGACGCGGGTGAACGCCGTCCAGCGGCCACCGCCGGAGCCGACCAAGGTGCAGCGGCTCGGTCACGTCGTGCTGCAGACGACCCGGTACCTGGAGACGCTCAACTGGTATCTCAAGCACCTGGGCCTGATCGTCAGCGACTTCCTCTACCACCAGGGGCAGCGCGAGCGCGGCCCGACCATGAGCTTCATCCGCTGCGACCGCGGCAGTACGCCCACCGACCATCACACGCTCGCGATGACCCTCGGCCCGGCCAACCGGTACGTGCACTCGGCCTACCAGGTCCCGGACCTCGACTCGCTGGCCGCCGGCGGGGAGTACCTGCTCGACCGGGGCTACCAGCGGTCCTGGGGGATCGGCCGGCACATCCAGGGCAGCCAGATCTTCGACTACTGGCGGGACCCGGACGGCTTCCTGGTCGAGCACTTCAGCGACGGCGACCTGTTCGACTGCACGCTCGAGCCGGGCTGGGCGCCGATGAGCGCCTCCGGGCTCGCCCAGTGGGGTCCGCCCGCCACCAAAGACTTCCTCGGCATGAAACCCGGCCGGGAAGCACTTCGCGAACTGCGCGCGGTCGTCGGTGCGCTGCGTGAGGACAACGAGTTCGACCTCCACCGCCTGCGCGGCCTGATGAAAGCAGCCACCTCATGAGCACCTCCGTCCTGCGCACCGCCGACGCCTGGTGGGTGCTCACCCGCACCGGCGCCGCCAAGGTGAACACCAGCGCCACCACCACCGCCGAACTGCTGGCCGACCGGCAGGCGATCATCGCGGCCGGGGCGAGCAGCGACACCGTCCCGGTCGACCGCCTCGCCCTGGTCTCCCCGGTGACGGTGCCCTGCCGCGTCGTCGCCCAGATGACGAACTTCGCCTCCCACGTCAAGGACACCAACGGCAATCCCGAGACCGTCCCCCTGACGTTCTTCCGAAAGACCTCGGGCTCGATCAGCGGCCCGTTCGCCGACCTGGTCCGCCCCGCCCACGTGCGGCTGCTGGATTACGAGGTCGAGATCGGGCTGGTCTTCGGCCGCGAGATGCCGGTCGGCACGACGGTCACCGCGGACAACCTCGCCGACTACGTCGCGGGGCTAGTGGTCACCAACGACATCTCGGCACGCGACGTCCAGCTGCCCAAGACCCAGTTCTACGAGGCCAAGTCCTACCCGACCTTCACCCCGGTCGGCCCCGCGCTGCTGCTGCTCGACGCCGACGAACTCAAGCGGTTCACCGACCTGCGGCTGAAGCTGTGGGTCAACGGAGAGCTCCGGCAGAACATGACGGCCGCCGACATGATCTATCTGCCGGTCCAGGCGCTGCAGGCGCTGACCCGCTTCCAGCGGATCGACCCGGGTGACCTGCTGCTGACCGGGACACCCGTCGGGACGGCTCTGAGCGCACCGCCGAAGCCGGTCGAGATCATCGCCTCGCTGCTGCCGCCCGCGGTGAAGTGGAAGATGTTCTTCAAGGGACAGGCCCGGAACCCCAAGTACCTCAAGGACGGCGACGTCGTCGAGGCCACCGTCGCCACCGACGACGGCGCGATCGACCTGGGCCGACAGCGCACCGTCGTGAGGTACGCCCAATGACCGGACCCCAGCTGTGGCCGGACTACGCCACGCCCGCCGACCTCGCCGCAATCGAGGCCGTGCCGCTCGAGGCGCGAGGCCTGCCCGAATCGACCTACGCGCTGCTCGCGCGAGCGGCGACCCGCTGGCCGGACCGCACGGCGGTCACTGTCCTGCCCGACGGCACCCGCTGGCGTGAGCCGCTACGCCGGACCTTCTCCGAACTCCTGGCCGATATCCACCGGGTTGCGAACCTGCTCCACGACCTCGGGGTGCGGCGGAATGACGCGGTCGCCCTGATGTCGCCCAACTGCGCCGAGCTGATCACCGCGACGCTGGCCGCGCAGCTCGCCGGGATCGCGGCGCCGCTGGGCGGCGGACTGTCACGGCAGCACCTCGCCGAGCTCCTCCGGCGCTGTGGCGCCCGCGTACTGGTCACGGCCGGGCCCGAGCTCGCGCCGGACATGTGGGACACCGCGCAGGCGCTCGCCCGCAACGGCCTGCTCGACGCGATCCTCGTGCTGCGGCCCACCGAGGCGCCGGGCACACCCCAACCGCTGCCGGCCGTCGGCGGCGTACGCGTCGGCTACCTCGGCGAGCTTGCCGCAGCGAAGGACCCGTCCGCCTTCGACGGTGAGCTGCCCGGATCCGCCGACCTGGCCGCGATGTTCCACACCGGTGGCACCACTGGCGCGCCGAAGCTGGCCGCGCACACGCACGCCAACGAGGTCGCCGACGCGTGGATGCTGGCCGCCAGCTCCCTGTTCGACGAGGAGAGCGTGGTCTTCGCGGCCCTCCCGCTGTTCCACGTGAACGCGCTCGTCGTCACCCTGCTGGCGCCCCTGTTCAAGGGACAGACCGTGGTGTGGGCCGGTCCATCGGGCTACCGCGACCCCGCACTGTTCGGCGCGTTCTGGAAGATCGTCGAGCACTACCGGATCGCCGCCATGAGCGCGGTGCCCACCGTGTACGCCGTACTGGCGCAGGTCCCGATCGACGCCGACATCAGTAGCCTGCGGTCTCCGATGGTGGGGGCCTCGCCGCTGCCCGCCGCAATCCGGGACAACTTTCAGGCCCACACCGGGATAACCCTGGTCGAGGGCTACGGGCTGACCGAGGCGACGTGCGCGAGCGCACGTACCTTCCCCGACGCGTTGCGGCCGGGCTCGGTCGGGCAGCGCCTGCCCTACCAGCGGGTGCGGGTGGTCGCCGCGGACGGCACGTGGGAAGACCGACCCGTCGGCGCGAACGGCGTCCTGGCGATCAGCGGTCCGACAGTCTTCGCCGGCTACGTCACCGACCGTGACGAATACGGCCCCGTCCTCGACGGACTCGGCAAGCTCGTCGACGGCTGGCTGGACACCGGGGACCTCGCGCGCGTTGACGAGGACGGCTTCGTCTACCTCGCCGGCCGGGCCAAGGACCTCATCATCCGCGGCGGACACAACATCGACCCCGCGATCATCGAGGACACGCTGCTGACCCACCCGCAGGTCACCGCGGCCAGCGCGGTCGGGCGCCCCGACGTCCACGCCGGCGAGGTGCCCGTCGCCTACGTCACCCTCATACCCGGCGCCACCGTGACAGAAGACGACCTACGTGACTGGGCAAGCGACCGGGTGCCCGACCGCGCAGCCGCGCCCAAGACTGTGACGATCCTCGACGAACTGCCCGTCACCGCCGTGGGCAAGCTGTACAAGCTCGCCCTGCGGAGGGACGCCGCCCGCGCGGAACTCCGCGCCACGCTCGACCAGATCGCCAAAATACAGGACATCCAGGCCGCGATCGAGGGCAGCTCCATCGTGGCCACCGTGAAAGTTCATTCCTCTGCTCAGGAGGAGGCCGTCAAGGCGATCCTGGGCCGGTATGCCATTGAATGGCGATTGGTGGTTGTCTCATGACGCTCGCTGCGGCCATCCTCGCGCTGCTGCTCACGCTGATCTTCTCCGCCCTGGGCACGGCCAAGATGCTGGCCCTGCAACCGATGCGTGCGCTGGCCGCGGAGGCCGGTTTCTCCGTCGCGGCCTATCGCCGCATCGGCCTGCTCGAGGTCGCAGCGGTGATCGGGCTGCTCATCGGCCTGGTCCAACCGCTGATTGGCATCCTCGCCGGTGCCGGGCTGCTCCTCCTGCTCGGCGGAGCCCTGGTCGTGCACCTGCGCAAGGGAGACGGCCCACGCAAGTACGCCCCAGCCGTCGTCTGCGGAATCCTGGTCGCCGCCTACCTCGTTCCTCAGGTGCTGGCCACACAATGAGCGTCGTTCCGGTAGTGATCGTCGGCGCGGGCCCCACCGGGCTCACCGCCGCTACGCTGCTCGCCCAGCACGGCGTGGAGTGCCTGATCCTCGACCGGTGGGAGTCGGTCTATCCCCTGCCCCGCGCCGTCGCCCTCGACGACGAGGTCCACCGCATCCTGGCGCGCCTCGGGCTCCGGGACGAGTTCGCCGCCATCTCCAGGCCACACCGGGGCCTGCGACTGGTCGACCGGACCATGCGGGTGCTGGCCGAGTTTCAGCGCGACGCGGCACAGGGCCGGCACGGCTATCCCCAGGGGAGCATGTTCGACCAACCGGAGCTGGAGGCGATCCTCCGTCGGAACCTCACGAAGTACAGCAGCGCCACCCTGCGCGGCAGCATCGAGGTCACCACGCTAACCCAGGACGCCGACGGCGTACGGCTCGACGTGACCGACACGGCCACCGGCGAGCACCAGGTCGTCCGCGCGGCGTACGTCCTGGGTTGCGACGGCGCCAACAGTCTGACGAGGGCCGCGATCGGCGCCAGCATGCAGGACCTGGGGTTCACGCAACGCTGGCTCGTCGTCGATGTGGTCACCGAGGCCGACCTCGGCCAGTGGGAAGGCGTGCACCAGCTCTCCGACCCGGCCCGCGCCGGCACGTACATGCGAGTCGGGAAGACCCGCTACCGCTGGGAGTTCCGGCTGGCGCCCGGTGAAACCGCCGACGACTTCCGCGACATGACCCGGCTGCATCCGTTGATCTCGCCATGGACGGGGAACATCCCCGCCGGGGAGCTGGAGGTCGTCCGTGCGGCCGAGTACACCTTTCGCGCGCAGGTCGCCGACCGGTGGCGTGACCGCCGGGTGTTCCTGTTGGGCGACGCCGCCCACCTCACCCCACCGTTCATCGGCCAGGGCATGGGAGCCGGGGTGCGCGACGCGATGAACCTCGCCTGGAAACTCGCCGGCGTGCTCGACGGGTCCCTGCCCGAGACCGCGCTCGGCACGTACCAGATCGAACGTAAGCACCACGCCCGCGCCATGATCAGGCTGGCGAAGGTGATGGGCACCGCCATGACGGCCGGCGGCAGAGTGGGCGACATCATCCGCCGCGCGGTGGCGCCGCGCCTGCACCTCGTACCCCTTCTCAAGGACCTGGCCACGGACAGCGAGACACCCGCGCTGCGCCGGTCCGCTCTGGTGCTGCGGCCACGTCTGCGCCGCGCCCTCGCGGGCCGACTGTGCCCGAACGCCATCCTCGACGGCGAGCGTCGCCTCGACGACGTGGCCACGGGGCGCTTCGCGATCGTCACGTCCACCGAGCCGCCCACCGCCCTACAAGCGGACATCGAACGGTGCGGAGCAGTTTTCATCACTGCCCGGCCCGGAAGCGAACTGCACCGATGGCTGAGGAACGGCCGCGCCCACGCAGCAATCGTCCGCCCAGACGGCACAGTCCTCAGTGCCGGCCGCGACCTGTCCGCGTTCTCCACCATCCTGCTCGGCTTGAAAGGGAACCGCTCCCGCCCGACGACGAACACCGGCGGGTAGCCGTCAGACATCAGCGGCGTGCCGGGGGTATGGGCCCCTCAGCGCCTGGCGCGACGTCACAGCCCGGCCGGGCCGGCCCCGACGACGATCAGTCACCAGCGCCGTCATCGCGGTGAGGACCCGGCGGCGTTGAAGCGGCGACCTCATGCGACTGCAGGCGAAGCGACTGGACCGGCGGCCACGTCGCGGGCGGGAAGGATCGAGGTCGACTCCCCGCCCGCAGCGCTCGTCAGCTCCCCGGGAGGCGGATGACCTTTGCGTCGGCCCAGTCTGCGTGGTCGCTGTTATTCGTATTGCCGGCATCCGTGACCCTCAGCACGAGCTGCTCGACACCGAGGACGTCGAGTTCGACGCGCTGCGGTGGCGAGTACGGCTGCGCGCGCATGAGCCCGCTGTCGTACACGACCTCGCCGTCGGCGAGTACCTGGAAGACAATCGACGCGTTCGGCGAGGTGCGCTGCACGTCGTCGATGCCGACGATCGCGACGAACCTGGTGTCCGCCGGTTCGAGGTCGTAGACGATCTCGGAGTTCGCGTGCGTGCCGATGCCCTTGGCGTACCCGATGCCGCCGATGCTGATCGGGTTCCCCGACACAGCGCGGTCCTTCTGCACCGATCGCCACCCGGCTGTCGCCGAGACCCAGTCACGGTCGCTGAGGTACTCGACGGGGCCGTCGGCGGGCGCCGCCTGCTCCTCGACGACCGTTCCCGGCCCCTCGCCGACCTCATTCGTCGACGTCACCTTGTACCGGTAGGGCCCGCCAGCTGCGTCGCGATCAAGGAAGGAGCCGCCCGTCTGCCCGGTCGCGATGGCCGTGAAGTCGTCGTGTCCCGCCTGCGCGCGGTAGATCGTCGACTCCAGCGCGCCCTCGGGCGCCGTCCAGGTGACGCCGACGCGGTCCCCGACGCGGTACGCGCCGACCGGGGACGGCGCCTTCGGTGCGGCCGTAGGCATGGTGCGGAGGCGCCACTCTCCGCCGGGCACCACCAGCTCCTGCCCGGTGCGCGGGTTCACGGCCGTCACCTCCCAGTAATAGGCTCGCCCGGCATCGAGCGAATCGATCGTCGCGGTCGGCTCCCTGACCGTGGCCTCAGCGACGACGTCGGTCATCGCCGCGTCGCGAGCGACCTGCAGCCGGTATTCCCTCGCGTTGACCGCGGGCTCCCAGGCGAAGGTCACACCCTCGGCGGGCACGCCTGTCGCGCCGTCGACGGGCGAGAGCAGTGCGTAGTCCTGCGGGTGGGTGACGATGAGGTCGCCGTGCCGGTTCGGGCTCACGTCGCCGCTCGTAGTAACGGTGACCGACCCGCCGACGGGAACCGTCAGCGTGACCTGGGAGAGCGCACGGCCGTTCACGTGCACGTGTTCGGGCTTTACGGGTCTGCCGTCGACCTTGAGCTTCGGCCAGCCGCCCGGGAACTGCACGGTGACCTCGAGCGGTTGCGGTCCGTCGTTGTGGTTGACGACCGTCTTCGTCGTGCCGTCGTGGCGCACGCCGAAGTCGTGCTCGCCTACCTGGATGTGGTCGAGATCGAGCCATCCGATCTCCGCGGGCAGGTGCGAGCGTACTGACACCGCATGCTCGGGAGCGTTCGGCCGGACCCCGGCGAGTCCTTCGACGGTCTGCGACACGAGCGTGTAGCTCGTCTCGGGGTAGTCGCCGTTCGTGCCCTGCGTGGGGACCTCGTGGGGGAGGTGGAGCTTGGAGATGATGTCCTTCATCCATGTCCACGCCTGCTCGTCGAAGCCGTAGTTGAAGAGCGCGTCGGGCACGTAGGTCGTCGCCTCGATGTTCGGGGGCCGGTCCTCGACGTACATGCGGTCGAGAAACTTGAGGTAGTCCCAGGTGCGCTTGTCGTCGGCGTCGAGGAACTCCTTGACGGCGTAGAAGACCGAGTTCTCGCGTCCGAAGCCGGTGTACGGTTCGTTCGCCGGGCCGCGGCCGCGCACGTACTCCCAGGCGTCACGGATGACGCCCCATTCGTCTTCGAAGTACTGCTTGAGCGCCGCGGCCTTGTGCTCGAAGGTCGCCGCAGTCTCGAGATCGCCCTTCTGCCGGGCGAGGTACGCGTAGGCGAGGTACGCGCGGTACTGGGAGGCGAGCCCGTCCCCGGCTTCGATCACCGCGTGGTCGCTGCGTTCGTTGTAGCTGGCGGCGCCCTGGAAGATGCCGCGGCCGGTGCCCTCGGCGATGCCGTTGGGCAGCTGCGTGTCGTGGAGCGCGACGAAGTCGGTCACCGCCTTGCTGTAGTACTGCCAGAGCACGGGGTCGTCGAGGTAGTCGGCATCGCCCGTCCAGCGGTACTGCTCCTCGGCCTCCTGCACGAGCTCGAACACCGCGGGCACTTCCCGCACGAAGTTCGTGTCACTGCGGTAGTCCACACTGTACGGGCTGCCGTCGAAGTTCAGCGCCCAGAGCGGATACCACTTGCGCGCCTCGTTCGCGGTGGCCGCGAAGGCGGTGAGCATCGACTTGTTCTCCTCCTCGAGGCCGAGCAGGTGACCGCCCGCGGCCTGGTGGACGAAGTCGCGCGAGTAGAAGGCGGTGCGGTGGGCGTAGCCCGCCCAGTACGACGGGATGTAGTCGGCTTCGCCCGTGCCGGGGTTGGTGCCGTTCCCGTTCACCGGGCCGCGCTTGCCGGTCTGCACGTGCTCCCGTGCACGCAACTTGGCCCAGTTGACGGCGTCGGCGAGCTGCTGCGAGGAACTCGCGATCGTGATCATCTCCTCTTCCAGCGCGGCCGTGGTCACTGCGCTCGCAGCGCGGGCCGGAACGACGCCCACCGGCGCGAGCAGCAGTGACGCGAGCACGGCCACGGCCGCGCCGATGGTGCGCCGCCTCGACGGCGGACGGCCTGGTGGTGGTTTACGCATGGCGCTCCTCCTCGGAAACTCGCGGTGCGTATCCACGCGCGGCACGCGCGGATCGGTCGAACTGGCGGACCGCCTGGTCGGCGTCGCGACGACCGGCTGCGTCACGGTCGTGAGCGGCGGGCCCGTGTGGGCGGACCCGGTCGTGCCGTCGGATGAGACGCGTGCGATGCCGGACCGGCTCGCCGGTCCGGCATCGCACTCGACCGCAGACGGCTACGGCCGGTCGCAGGTGGTGATCTTCGCGTGCCACCGGCACGCCACGCCAGCGAAGCCGCCGTCGGCGATCACGCCGACGGGCAGGGTGTCACCGGCCGACACGACCCGCTGGCTGCGCACGAGCCCGCCCTCCCCGTCGGTGACGAGCTCCACCAACCACGGTCCGGCCGGCAGGTCCAGCGGCACGTTCACGGTCCGGGCGGCGCCTGCGAAACTCCCGCCCAGGAACCAGCGTTGTCCGCTCCGACGTGCGAAGACTGCGCTGTCGGCCGGACGGCCGGCGAGCAGTTTGGTCTCGTCCCAAATCGTCGGCACCTGTTCGAGGAAGCGCACCGCCTCCGGCCGCGCCTCGTACGACTCCGGGGTGCCGGCCAGGTTCTGCAGACCTGACTCGAAGATGACCGACAGCCCCAGCTCGTGGGCGTCGGAGGTGGGCCGGCTGCGGTGGAACGCCATCGGTGTGTAGTCCATCGAGCCGACCACGTTACGGGTGAAGGGCAGCGCGGTGATGTGGCTCGTGGTCAGGGTGCGCTTCTCCGCCCCGTGCACGCCCTCCATCGTCATGACATGAGGCCAGGCACGATGAATGCCCTTCGGGATGTTCGAGCCGTGGAAGTTCACCAGCAGCTTGTTCTCTGCGGTGGCGGGAAGGATTTCGTCGTACCACCGGAGGCGCTCCTGCGACTCGGAGTCCATGAAGTCGATCTTGACGCCCTTGACTCCCCACTCGTGCAGCGTCGGCAGCCACTCGGACCGCTCCTGCGCGGTGTCGAGGTCCCGGTAGTGGATCCATACGAGGATGTCGACGTTCCGCTCCCCCGCGTAGCGGACGAGCTCCGGTATCCAGCTGTTGGTGCGCCAGTTCGGGTCGGTGACGTCCCACTGCTGGGGGTCGAAGTACCAGCCGGCGTCCACCGCGACGTACGGCCACCCGCGCTCGGCCGCGTAGTCGACGTAACCCTTCTGCATCTCCAGGCTCTGCCCGGCCGCCCGGCCGCCGGCCAGCCAGGTCCAAAGCACCTGGCCCGGGCGGATCCACGAGGTGTCGGCGAGCCGTGACCGCGGCGCCAGATCATCCACCAGCGTCGAGGTGACCAGGGTGTCGAGATCACCCACGGCCATCACCCGCCATGGCGTCGCCAGCGGCCCGTTGACGAGCACCTCCGGGTCCCACAGCTTCACCCGATACGTGCCGGTGCCGTCGTGCACCAGGCTGCCGCCGGAGTAGCGGCCGTCCAGGCCGGACTCAGCGAGCATCAGATAGGTGCCGTCGACGTCGAACAGCGCCGGGGTCATGTACTCCCGGTCATCGGCGGTGGCCGCGGTGGTCTGGACGAAGGGGTTCTCGTAGTCGCGGCGGTGGTTCGCCAGCCAGGCGGTGCTGTCGTCGGGGACGTCGAAGGCGGACGCCTCCCCGAGCACCGACCCGTAGTTCTCCGGCAGTTCGTAGCGGTAGGCGACACCGTCGGCGGCGACCCGGACGACCAGGTCGAGCCGGGCGCCCTCCTCGCCGGCGAAGCGGAACCGGGCCTCTCGGAAGATCGCGAGCCGCTTCAACTGCTTGCCCACAGTGCTGGTGTAGTGCTCGACCACGGGGCGGTCCTGACGGCCGAGGAACCGCAGCCCCCGGGTCAGGTCGGCGTCGGCGGTCCTGATCCCGAGCGGACTGGGTTGCAACACGGTGCGACCGTTGCGGGACAGGCCCAGCAGGACCTGGCCCGTCTCCGCGTCGTGGACCAGGTTCGCCCGTGGCCCGTTGCCGGGCAAGGCTGTCGTGACGGTCCAGGTCGACGTGGCCGCCCGGGCTGGTGTCGTCGAGAGGGTGCCGGCGAGCAGCGCGGCCGCGAGCGTGGCCGCGAGGGCCGCGACTCTGGACGCGCGATGTCGCGGGTCCGAAGGCGACGCCGTCGGGGGTGGCGCGTGGGTCATCGGGCTCTCCTTGGTGATGAGGTTCGGCGGGACACCGCGATCAGCCAGCGCAGTGGATCTTGGCTGGGTGTACGTGCTGCGGGCGGGTCATACCGGAGCACCAGCCCGGGATACGGAATCCCGGTTCCCAGGAGCATCGCTGGCAGCTACCGGCGATGCGGCGGCGGCGCCGGAAACCATGCCGAGGGTTGCGCAGCGCACGGCGATGGTGAGACCTGCCGATTTCCGTCGACTCATGGGAAGCTCCCGCGTCGCCACAGATACATCCGAGGTGTTCCCGAGAGTAACGGCCGCAACAGTCATTTTCAAGCATCGATGCATCGTTTAGATCCGATGTTTGGGCCGCCAGCCGCGCGCCCGTCCACAGCGAACGTGGCCAATGAGCGGTGGGTTCCGGGCGCGTGGAGAGTCGCTGCCGGACGGCGAACCAGGGCCCGCCGGCGGGAGTCAAAACCCCTCAACGCCGCGCGGCGGACACCGCCAACGCGGGGCCGAACCGTCCCGTGCACCTCGGCACCCGGCAAGCCGCCGGCAGGCGCTACTCGGACCTCGCGCTCGCCGCGGGCCTGCTGATCGACGTCCTCACCGATCCAACGACCTCGGCTCGACGAGCAGCACATCCTGGCCGGCCTGCTCGTGCTGCCCCACGCCAGGGAGCCCGGGCCCCCCTTTCCCGCCAGTGCGTCCGCCGCCCGCCGGCGACGCGTCGGCAGCCCCGCAGTCGGGACCGTCAGACGATGCGGCGCAGCCACTCCTCCACACCCGCGATGTGGACCGTCGCCCAGGATCGAGCCAGCTCGGGCTGCCGGGAGGCGATTGCCTCCAGAATCGCGGCGTGCTGTTCGCGGGTCTTGTGGACCGCGCCTTCCTGGGTCAGTCCGCGCCAGATCCGAGCGCGGGTGGTCGGGCCGGAGAGGCTGTCGAGCAGCGAGGTCAGCACCTTGTTGCCCGCGCAGGCCGCGATCTGCCGATGGAACTCCAGATCGTTGGCGACGAGTTCGTCGATGCTCGGATCGTCGCTGAGCGCGTCGAGGACGGTGCGGAGTTTGCCGAGTTCCTCGTCGCTGATCCGCTGCGCCGCAAGGGCGGTGGCGGCCGGCTCCAGGATGCGGCGTACCTCCAGGAACTGCAGGACGGTGTCGTCGCGGTGGAAGTCGACGACGAAGCTCAACGCGTCGAGCAACATCGCCGGGTCCAGGCTGGTCACGTACGTCCCGTCGCCCTGGCGTACATCAAGCACCCGGATCAGTGAGAGCGCCTTGACCGCCTCGCGCAGTGAGTTGCGAGACAAACCGAGCCGCTCGGCGAGGTCAGGCTCGCGGGGTAGCCGGTCACCCGGGCGCAGTTCTCCGGCGACGATCATCTGCTTGATCTTGTCGATCGCTTCGTCGGTGACCGCCACGCGTTCCTTCACCATCCTTCCTTACCATGAACAGTGGGACTTGCTCAGGGGCCGATTCGGTAGATCCGCGTCGCGGTGCCACCGAACACCGCCGCCCACTCCCCCACCGACAGCGGCGGCAAAGCCTCGGCCACGGCCGACATCACCGCGCCGTAGCCCGCGGCGAGCCGGCACACGGGCCAGTCCGAGCCGAACATCAGCCGCTCCGCTCCGAACAGCTTCACCGCCTCGGCGATGAACGGGCGCAGGTCCGCGACCCGCCACCGGCTCCAATCCGCCTCGGTGACCAGCCCGGAGAGCTTTGCGGTGACGTTCGGCAGCGCCGCGAGCGCCGCGACCGGAACCGACCATTCGGCCAGGCCGGCCCCGCCGTCGCGGATGCGGGGTTTGCCCAGGTGGTCCAGGACGAAGCGGAGCTCGGGCACGTCTCGGGCGGCCCGGGCCACCGCGGCGAGCTGGTCGACACGGACCACGACGTCGAACGCCAGGCCGGCTGCGGCGATGATACGCAGCCCTCGTCTGACCTGGGGCCGGTCGAGATACTCCGGGTCCGCCTCCGACTGCAGCTGGGGCCGGACGCCCACCAACAGCTTTCCGCCGGGCAGCTGGCGGTAGCCGGCAATGGTGTCGGCGAGCGCCGGGTCGGCCGGGTCGGCCCACGCGACCACCCCTCCGATCGGCAACGAGCCGCTCGCGTACTGGAGCAGGGTGGCCGCCTCGGCGGTGTCGCAGCGTCCGCCCTCGATCAGGATCGTCCGGTCGACGCCGGTGGCCGACAGCTCCGGCTGGAGGTCCTCCGGGAGGAAGGACCTACGGATCGGGGCCAGCTCCGGCTCGTCGAGCCACCGATAGCCGTCGTCGATCCGCCACAGATGGTGATGCGCGTCGACGATCACGGTGTCCCCGTCGGTGCGGTGGGCACCGGTGCGTCCGGGCGCAGCAGCCCCTCGGCGACCAGCTCCGACCAAAAATCGGCCGGCGGTGGTTCGGCCGCTTGCAGGGCCACGTTCCGCCGGACCTGCTCGGGGCGGTGCGCCCCGACCACCAGCGCCGCCACCGCGGGATGTGCGCCGGCGAAGGCGAGCGCCGCGGCTGGCAGCGAGGTGCCGTGCCGGGCGGCGACGTCGGCGATCGCCTTGGCCCGGTCGAGTATCGGGGCGGGCGCGTCGTGGTAGTCGTAGGGCAGGCCTGGTTGCGGCCGGTCCACGGCGAGCAGGCCGCTGTTGAAGACGCTCGCGTTGAGGACGGAGACGCCGCGCCGCTCGCACTCGGGCAGCAGCGTGTCCAGCGCGGGCTGTTCCAGCAGTGTGTAGCGGCCGGCGACCATCACCGTGTCGACGTCGGTCTCGGTGACGAACCGGTGCACGACCTGCCACTGCTTCGACCCGACACCGATCGCGCCGACCACACCCTGCGCCCGAAGGTCGTGCAGCGCCGGATATGCCTGGTTCAACGCCTGCGTCTGGTGGTCCTCCGGGTCGTGGATGAGCACCACGTCGACTCGGTCCAGGCCGAGCCGGGCCAAGCTCGCTTCCAGCGAACGGTGCACCCCGTCGGCGCTGAAGTCCCAGGCCCGCCGGTGGTCGGCCGGCACGTGGAAGCCCTCCGGGTCCCGTCGCGCGGCTCCGGACCGGTCCGGCACGAGCAGTCGCCCCACCTTGGTGCTGACCGTGTACGCATCCCGGGGCAGGCTACGCAGCGCACGGCCCAGCCGACACTCGGAGAGCCCAAGCCCGTAGTGGGGCGCCGTGTCGAAGTATCGAATGCCGCATTCCCAGGCCGACGCCACGACGTCTGCGGCCTCGGCGTCCCCCAGCTCGGTGTAGAGGTTGCCGAGTTGGGCGCAGCCGAGACCCTGCGGACTGACGGCCACCTCGGACCGCCCCAACCTGGCACCGGTCACGGCAGCTCCCACACGAGGCGTAGCCCCGAGTCAGTGCCCGAGTAGTCGTCCTCGACCTCCAGCAACTCCGCCATCCGGGCCTGCCAGGGCACGTTCGCAGGGTGATCGCGCAACTCGCGCCGCATCCGCTGGTAGTCCTCGACGTCGACCAGATGGAACAGGTCGCGCCCGTCGCGCCAGATCCGCCACGAGATCACCCCGGCCCCGCGCAGCGCGCTGTCCAGTTCGGCGGGGATGACCTGGTGGATGGTGTCGTACTCGCTCTCCTTGCCCGGCTTGAGCCGGGTGTGCAGGGCGATCCGTTGCATGAGTGGCAGCTCCTTTCCTTACTGAGGACGATCCGGAGCGGGGCGCGGCCGCAGGCCCTGCATGCCGCCATCAACGGCAAGGACAGTGCCGGTGGTGGACCCGGCGAGCGGGCTGGCGAGGTAGGCCACCGCCGCCGCCACCTCGTGCGCGCTGACCAACCTGCCGATCGGCTGGCGGGCCTGCAACGCGGCCAGCTCCGCCGTCGGGTCCTCGGCGGCGTCCAGCAGCCGACGCACCCACGGGGTGTCCACCGTGCCGGGGTTGACGCAGTTGACCCGGATCCCCTCCCGTAGGTGGTCGGCGGCCATCGCCAACGTCAGCGACTGCACCGCGCCCTTGCTGGCGCTGTAGAGCGCCCGGTCCGGCAGCCCGGCGGTCGCCGCGATGGAGCAGGTGTTGACGATCGCCGCGTGGGAGGAGGCCCGCAGATAGGGCAGTGCGGCGCGGGTCGCCCGGACGACGCCGACCACGTTCACGTCGAGCACCCGGTGCCACTCGTCGTCAGGGTTGGCCTCGACGGTGCCGCGCGCGCCGATACCGGCGTTGTTGATCAAAACATCGATGCCGCCGAGCGCCTCGGCAGCCGCGGCGATGGCCGCGCGCACCGAGGCGTCGTCGGAGACGTCCGCCGCGAAACCGAGCAGCGGCTCGGGCACTGCCTCGGGGTGCAGGTCCAGACAGGCCACCTGCGCGCCACGGTCCGCCAGCAGGGTCGCCGTCGCCAGCCCGATGCCCGACGCCCCGCCGGTCACCACGGCCATCAACCCGGCGAACTCACCCTCGTCGGCCATCACCGTTTCACCTCACCATCGGTCTGGTCGTCCTCGTTGCGGTGCCGGCCATCGCCGCCCCCGCTCACCGTCGGATCGTTCGCGTCGAGCGTCCGACTGGTCGGGTTCACCTCGGCGCCTCCGGCGGACCAGACCAGGCCGTGCGGGAAAACGTACTCGGCCAAGGTCTGCGGCCGGATGGTGGCGCTGAAGCCCGGTGCCGTCGGGGCGAGGTACCGGCCTCGCCACATCACCACCGGATCGACGAAATGTTCATGCAGGTGGTCGACGTACTCGATGACCCGGTCCTGCATCGACCCGGACACGGCGACGTAGTCGAACATCGACAGGTGCTGGACCAGTTCGCAGAGGCCGACGCCGCCCGCGTGCGGGCATACCGGCACACCGAACTTCGCCGCCAGCAGCAGGATCGCGAGAAGTTCGTTGACCCCGGCGACCCGGGCCGCGTCGATCTGCACGTAGGAGATCGCCTCGAGCTGAAGCAGTTGCTTGAAGACGACCCGGTTGGCGATGTGCTCGCCCGTCGCGATCCGGATCGGCGCCAGCTCCCGGGCGATCGTGGCGTGCCCGACGACGTCGTCGGGGCTGGTCGGTTCCTCGATCCAGTACGGGTCGAACGGGGCCAGTTCGCGCACCCAGCTGATCGCCTCCGGCACGTCCCAGCGCTGGTTGGCGTCGACCGCGATGCGGAAGTCCGGCCCGCAGGTCTCCCGGGCGATGCTCATCCGTCGGATGTCGTCGGCCAGATCCGCGCCGACCTTCAGCTTGATCTGGGTGAAGCCCTCCGCCACCGCTTCTTTGCACAGACGGCGCAGCTTGTCGTCGTGGTAGCCGAGCCAGCCGGGCGAGGTGGTGTAGGCCGGGAAGCCCTCGCGCAGCAGCAGTTCCTCCCGCTCTGCGCGCCCGGGTTGCGCGGTGCGCAGGATCCGCAGCGCCTCATCGCGGGTCAGGGCGTCGGTGAGGTAGCGGAAGTCGACCAGCTCGACGATGTCCTCCGGGCTCAACCGGCTAAGCAGCTGCCACAGCGGCAGCCCTTCCCGCTTGGCCCGCAGGTCCCACAGCGCGTTGATCACGGCGGAGATCGCCATGTGCATCACGCCCTTTTCCGGGCCGAGCCAGCGCAGCTGGGAGTCGTGGACGAGCTCGCGCCAGAAGCCGCCGAGGTCGGCCAGGACCGCTTCCACGGACCTGCCGAGCAGGTACGGCCGCAGCGAGGCGATCGCCGCGGCCTGCACCTCGTTGCCGCGGCCGATGGTGAAGGCAAAGCCATGCCCCTCGTGTCCGTCCCCCGCGTCGGTACGCAAAATGAGGTAGGCGGCCGAGTAGTCCGGGTCGGGGTTCATCGCGTCGGAGCCGTCCAACTCGCGCGACGTCGGGAAGCGGACGTCAAAGACCTCGAGGTCGGTGAAGGTCATGCCTGCGCCACCTCCTGGCGCTGGCGCCCCAGTCCGTCTATCTCCAGCTCGACGACGTCGCCCGCGACCAGGTACGGCTTTGGTTCCGGCTGCCCGAGTGCCACTCCCGCCGGCGTGCCAGTGTTGATCACGTCGCCCGGGTAGAGCACCATGAACCGGCTCAGGTAGTGAACGACCTCCGCCACCGGAAAGATCATGTTCCCGGTGTTGCCGTCCTGCCGCAGGTCACCGTTCACCCACAGCCGCAGCCCCAGGTTCTGCGGATCGGGTACCTCGTCGGCGGTGACCAGCCACGGCCCGAACGGGTTGAAGGTCTCGCAGGACTTGCCCTTGTCCCACTGACCGCCACGCTCCAGTTGGAACTCCCGTTCTGAGACGTCGTGGGCTATGGCGTAGCCGGCGACGCAGCCCATCGCCTCCTCGACGCTGGACAGGTAACGAGCGGTGCGTCCGATGACGACGGCAAGCTCGACCTCCCAGTCGGTCTTCGTGCTGCCCCGCGGAACAAGCACCGTGTCGTCCGGTCCCACCACGGTGTCTGGGGCTTTCAGGAAGACGACCGGCTCGGTGGGGAGCGGGGCATTCGTCTCGGCGGCGTGGTCCCGGTAGTTCAAACCGATGCAAACGATCTTGCCGGGCCGCAGCGGTGGTCCGATACGCAGTCCTTCGCCGGCGAGTATCGGCAGCTCGTCAACGGGGAGCTCGGCCAGCCGCCGGATGCCGTCGGTGGCGAAGAACGATGTGTCCAAGTCGTCGATCACCCCGCTGAGGTCGCGCAGTCGCCCGGCCTCGTCGAGCAGCGCCGGGCGCTCCCGTCCTGGTACGCCCACCCGCAACAGCTTCACCCGTCGCCCCCAGAATTCACGTCGCATGTCCAATACATCGGATGTCTATCAGGTCGCCTCAATGCTTACAAGACAGGTTCTCCAGCTAGATCAGCGCCGGTCCGGCCGCCACACAAGCACGGCCAGTTCTGCTATCTCTCACGGACAGATCCGTTGGGTTCAGCGCCTCCTGCGATACCGAAGCAGCCCCTGTTCCTGGCCTGTGTACTTTCTGATCTCAAGGAACAGACATCGGATGCATGCGGGGAACGCCCGCAACGGACGCCGGAGACACGAACCGATGCTCGGCGAGCCGGTCTGCGCGGCGGCGCTGGTGGGCGCGGAGGGCTACCCCTTGGTGGCGCCTCCGGTCAGGCCCTTGACGAACTGGCGCTGCAGGGCCAGGTAGAAGATCAGGACGGGCAGGGTGGCCAGGAGCATCAGAGCGAAGAGGCTGCCGAAGTCCGCCTGGTACTGCCCGATCGAGCGGTAGATGCCGGTGGTGATCGTGGTCCCCTGGCTCGGGCCGAGAATGATCAGTGGGTTGATGAAGTCGTTCCAGATCCACACGCTGAGGAAGATCACTACGCTCGCAGTCGCGGGACGCAGCAACGGAAAGACGACTCGCCAGAAAACCTGCATCCGGCTCGCACCGTCGATGCGCGCAGCCTCTTCGAGCTCAACCGGTACGGCGCGGATGAAACCCATGAAGACGAAGATCCCGAATGGTACGTAGTAGCCGACGTTGAAGAGCACCAGACCCTGCAGGGTCGCCATCAAATGGGTGAACCGCAGCACGTCGGTGATCGGTATCAGAATCACCTGCGGCGGGATCATGAGCCCGCAGAGCAGGAGCAGGGTCAGCGCCCGGGTCCAACTGTTGCGGGTGCGCGCGAGATAGTGACCGAGCATCGCGGAGAGCACGATGAGCACCAGCACCGACAAGAGCGTGACGATGATGCTGTTGGTGAGGCTGACCCAGAACAGGTGATCCGGACGGGTGAGCACCGCCGTGATGTTGGCCAAGGTGGGCGGCAGCGGAAGCGCCGCGGGTTGCTCGGCGATCAGGTCGCCGCGCTTGAAGACGTTCGCCAGGACGAAGTACAGCGGCACGAAGAAGACCGCTCCGAGCGCGATCGCGACGCCGGGGCGCAGCCACGCCAGTCTGCCCTGCTTCACAGGTCCACCTCCCGGCGCTGCAGGAACCTCAGCGCGATCGCGGTAACGACCGCGACAATGAGCAACATCAGGATCGCCATGGCGGAGGCGTATCCACCGTGGTTGGCGTCAAAGCCGGTCTGCAACACGTTGAAGGCGATGGTGGCGGTGGTGCCGGAACCCGGCCCGCCGTTGGTGATCACCTTGATGTAGTCGTAGGCCTTGAACGCGGAAATCAGCAGGACGACTGTGTTGACGGTCAGGGCGGGCGCCAGCATCGGCCAGGTGACGGCCGTGAACCGGCGGACGGGGCCGGCGCCGTCGATCGCCGCGGCCTCCTGCAACTCGACGGGCACCCCCTGCAAACCGGCGAGGTAGACCACGACGCAGAAGCCGAGCATCTGCCAACTGATGATCGACGCCACCGAGTACAGGGCGATCCCCGGATCGGAGAGCCAGCCGGGGGGCTGGTCCACCCCAAGGGCCCTCAGCATCTCGTTGAGCGGTCCTTCGCTGTCCAGCAAACGGGACCAGATGACGCTGACGACCACGGAGCTCAGGATGACCGGGGTGAAGAAAACGCTCCGCAACGCGTTGTAGAGCCACCCGTGCTTGTCGAGCAGCAGCGCGACCGCCAGCCCCAGCACGTTCGGTACGACCACCACGATCACCGTGAGGATGGTCGTCACTCGCAGCGCCGTGATGAACTGCTCGTCTCGCAGCAGCAGCTGGTAGTTCTCCAGTCCCACATACTTGGTGGGCGGGTTGAACGGGTTGTAGTTGGTCAGACTGTAGCCAACACTCAGCAGAATTGGTGCCAGGACGAAGCAGGCGTAGACCAGCACGCCGGGCGCGGCGAACGACACGAAGTGCCAGAGGGCCGGCCCCACCGGGCGTCGTCGCCGGGTTCTTTTCGTCTCCTCCGGCGCGGGCCGTGTGGCCGACCTAGCGACCTGGGCAACCATTCCGCCTACTCCTTCCGTCCTTCACCCGATCGACCGTCGCCAGCCGTCGTCGGGCAACCGTCGGGTATGGAGAGCGGGCGCTCTCCATACCCGGTCGAGCACTTCGCCGGATCAGCCGGCCTTCGACCACTCCGTGTCCAGGAAGGCGGCGGCCTCAGCGGGCGTCTTCCGCCCCGTGATCAAGTCCTGTGCGGCCGCATCGACCTTGTCGGCCATTCCGGGCAACAGCCCGTCGTCGGCGGTCTCCCAGCGGAACGCGCTCACGACGGCCTGCTGGGCCTGTGCCTGCTGGTAGAGCTCGTATCCGGCCTTGAAGACCGGGCCCACGTCCGACGGCAGGGTGTAGCCCTTGATCGCCGGGAAGAGCCCGTCAGCCTTGACGGACGCGTCCAGTTGCTCCTTGTCGAGCTGGAACGCCAGCGCGAACCTCTTGGCCGCGTCGAGGTTCTTCGCCGTCGCGCTGACGATCATGCCACCGCCGGTGTACGCGGGAGCCACGACCTTGCCGTCCTCGGTCGGGAAGTTGAACACGCCGATCTCGAAGTCGTGCTTCTTGGTGTCGGCATTCGCCGCGAACCAGTTGCCCATCGGATACATCGCGCCCTTGCCGTCCAGGAACGCCTGCTCCGTGGCGGCGTAGTCCCGGGAGACAGAAGACTTGTCGAGGTATCCCTTGGCCGCCAGGTCAGCGAACTTGCCAAGGGCCTTCTCGAAGTCGGGATCGGCGAACTTCACCTGATCCGCCCGTCGCTTCGTCAGCCAGTCAGGGGTCTTCGCGTACAGATCGACGCTGACGAGGCCGGACAGAATCATCGACGACGCGAAGCCGTCCTTGCCGCCACCGACGACGAACGGCGTGGACCCGTTCGCCTTCAGCTTCGCCGCCGCGTCGAGCAGCTCGACCCAGGTCTTCGGGGTCGAGGTGATGCCGGCGTCGGCGAACATCTTCTTGTTGTAGTAGATCGGCGGAATGGTCTGGGTGTTGGCCGGCAGTTGGTAGTGCTTCCCCTTGATGGGGTTGGCGGTCGGGTAGAGGAAGTCCTTCAGCTCGTCCGGCTGCCAGGCGTAGAGGTTGCCGGCCTCGGCGAAACCAGCCGGGGAAACTGCGATCATGACGTCGGGGAACTGGCCCGACTGCAGCAGCTGCTTGGCGTACGCCGTCCGGCCGTCCGCGGTCGGGGCCACCAGCTTCTTGACCGTGATGTCAGGATTTTTGTCGGTCACGCGCTTGATTGCCGCGTCCCAGTACTGCGGGGTGAGGTTCGGCGTCTCGAAGGTCAAGAACGTGACCTCCTGCTTGCCGTCTACGGTGGATGAGTTGTCACCGACCGTGCAGGCGCTGAGGGCGACGACAGCCGCGAGTGCGGCGGCCACCCTGAATGCTCTGGGCTTGCTCCGCATTGAGCCACCTCTCTTGAGGTCGGACAGTGGTGGGATGGCGCGATGTCCACGTCGGAGCGCAGTACATCCGATCTTTGGGCGGAGTGTCAACGGTCGGGGGCCCAAATCGCGGTACTTGCCGACCGATCGATCGGATGACTGACCGATATACGGCATATCCAGAGTTCGTGATGGTCTGCATCGGTTGGATCGGCTGTTCGGCCGCCTGCCGGCGGCAAGGCGCTCTTGATCAGAGTCGTACGCTTCGCGGATGCCTGGAGTTGATTTCGACGACACGAGCCGGACCTGGTTGCTCTCCACCCCCGGTAGCGGGTACGCGCTACGCCTCGGTGATGACGGTGTGTTACGCCACCTGTATTGGGGGCCGCGGCTGACGCTGGCGCAGGCCGCCTCGGTGCCGGCGCCGCGGCCCGCCACGTTGACCCAGTTCGAGGGCCAGGTGTACGACATCGAGGAGTTCCCTGTCGAGGGCGGGGCTCGGTTCGGTGTGCCCGCGCTGCAGATGCGCTTCGCGGACGGTACCCGGGGATTGGAGCTGGCCTTCGCCGGCCAGGAGCGTGACGGCGAGACGCTGTCGATCCGGCTGGTCGACCGGCACTACCCGCTCGAGATCAGCCTGCACTACCGGGTGCACCGGGACACCGACGTGATCGAGCGGTGGACGTCGCTGACGAATACCGGCGACGTATCGGTCGAGGTGCGGCGCGCCGACTCGGCGACCTGGCCCATCCCGGCCCGTCCCAACTACGTGTTGCGCCACGTGACCGGCCACTGGGGCGGGGAGAGCCAGGTGGAGCGGGTCGACCTCGCCCGCGGCGAGACGGTGCTGACGAGCCGGCGAGGCACCACCGGGCACCACGCCAACCCCTGGTTCACCCTCGACGCCGGCGACGCGAGCGAGGAGCAGGGCGAGGTGTTCAGCGGCACCCTGGCGTGGAGCGGCACCTGGCGACTCACCCTCAGCCGTACCCCCTCCGACATCGTGTCCGTGACCGGAGGGGCCGGCCAGGAGGGCGTCTCGTGGCGGCTGGCGCCGGGCGAGCGATGGGAGACACCGGTGTTCGCCGGTCTCTACTGCGCCGGCGGCCACGGGGCGACCAGCCGGGCGTGGCATCGGTATGTGCGTGGGCACGTCCTGCCGCACCCGGAGGAGTTACGTCCGGTGACCTACAACTCCTGGGAGGCGACCGGGTTCACGGTCGACGAGCCCGGCCAGCGGCTGCTCGCCGCGCAGGCGGCCGAGCTGGGCGCGGAGTTGTTCGTGATGGACGACGGCTGGTTCGGCGCCCGGGTCGACGACCGCGCCGGGCTGGGCGACTGGACGGTGAACCGGAACCGATTCCCGAACGGACTGGCTCCGCTGGTGGCCGAGGTGCACCGGCTGGGCATGAAGTTCGGTATCTGGGTCGAGCCGGAAATGGTGAGCCCGGACAGTGACCTGTATCGGGCCCATCCCGACTGGGTCCTGCACATGCGCAACCGGCGCCGTACCGAGCTGCGCCACCAGTTGGTGCTCAACTTCGCCAGGCGGGATGTGGCGGAGTGGGCGCACGGCTGGCTGGACGAGCTGGTCGGCACCAATGACGTCGACTTCCTGAAGTGGGACATGAACCGACCGTTCACCGAGGCCGGCTGGCCGGACGGTGGGGACGACCCGGACCGACTCTGGTTGCGCTACGTCGAGAACCTCTACGAGATCCTGGACCGTCTTCGCACCGCTCATCCGAACCTGCGGATCCAGACGTGCTCCGGCGGCGGCGGCCGGGTCGACCTGGGCATCCTTCGCCGCACAGACGAGGTCTGGCCATCGGACAACACCGACGCACGGGACCGGCTGTCGATCCAGTACGGCTACGGCCAGATCTATCCCGCGAGCACCATGGCCGCCTGGGTCACCGACGTACCGAACTTCCTGACCGGGCGGACCGTGCCGCTGCGATTCCGCTTCCACGTGGCGATGGCCGGCGTGCTGGCCATCGGCGGCGATCTTCCCGAGTGGAGCGACGAGGAGCTGGCCGAGGCCAGGCACCTGGTGGCGCAGTACAAGCGGATGCGGCCGGTGGTGCAGCACGGAGACGTCTACCGGCTGCTGCCGGCTTCGGACAGCCTGTCCGCGACCCAGTACGTATCGACCGACGGAAGTGATTCAGTCGTCTTCTACTGGCTTCCCGCGCCGCGCTTCGGCCGCGAGACAGCACCGGTGCGGCTACGCGGGCTGGATCCCGCCGCCCGTTACCGTGACGAAGCGACCGGCGAGGTGCATCACGGCGCCGTACTGCTCGGCCACGGCCTGCGCCCTCAGCTGCCGTCCGGGGACTACGCCAGTGCGGTCGTCCACCTTGTCCGCGTCGGTCAGGGCCTGGTCCACCGGGCCGAGGTCATCGGATGAAGGAACGAGAATGGGCCCTATTGGTCGGATGACTGGTCGCGTTGGCCGGCCCGTGGGGGGCTCCGGCGTCGGCGTCCGGTGTCCGTAACGAGCCGACAATCAGCCGCAGCTACGGATGTTGCACCTCGCGTCAGACCCTCGTCAGGTCTTGACCGCTACCGATGACTGTTGTAATCATCGGATGTCTCCGTACGAAACCTCGATGTAACTAACGACGAGACAGATCATCGAGAGGCGATGTCCCTATGAGACTTCGACCGCACGGCGGTATCCGACCACTACCAGAGCCGGGGCGGAGCAGGTGGCGCCTGCTCTGCGCCGGGCTTGTCCTCGCCCTGACCGCCGGCCTCATCGGCGCCCCGGCCGCTCACGCCGAGGTCCAGCATCCGCGACAGCAGTGGATGCGCGAGTCCACGGCGGGCCTCTTCCTGCATTGGGGAATGTTCACCGCGCCGGTGCACCGCGACTGCGCGGAATGGGAGCGCGACGTCACGGAGGGCGGATGGACCCCGAACTACTGGGTGGACGAGGCTCGCAAGCTCGGGGCCTCTTACATCGTCCTGGCCACCTTCCACAGCCGGCTCGGGTACGCCCGCCCCTGGCCATCAAAGATCCCCGGCAGCTGCGCCACCGAACGCGACTTCCTCGGCGAGCTCGTCCAGGCCGGAAAGGCGAAGGGCGTACGGGTCATCCTGTACATGACCGATGACCCCCAGTGGCACAACGAGCTCGGTGTCGAGACCCTCGACTCGGCGGCCTACTCGGCGTACAAGGGCCAGCAGGTCGACCTGACCACCCGGGACGGGTTCGGCATGTTCAGCTACGACCTGTTCTTCGAGGTGATGGAGAAGTACGCCGATCTCGCCGGCTTCTGGATCGACAACGACAACGCGTACTGGGAGCAGAACCACCTCTACGAGCAGATCCGGGAGAAGCGGCCGTCCTGGTTGTTGAGCAACAACAACGAGGACACGCCGATCATGGACACGGTCAGCAACGAGCAGAAGACCGGCATGACGCCGTCCTACGACTATCCGCAGGCCGCGTTCACCCCGATGCCGCGCCTCACCGAGGCCGACTACAAGCTGCCGACGACCGGCTCCTGGTGGTACGACGGCGGCAACCACCCCGTCGACTTCCGGCTCAGCACCGGTCGCTACATCACCAACGCCGGCTCGTCCATGAAGTCCCTGATGGCCGAAACTCCGATGGTGAACGGCAAGTTCCCGGCGCAGCAGGAGGCGTTCAACAACTTCATGGCGCAGTGGGTACCGCCGATCCGGTCCTCGCTGGTGGGGACCGAGGGCGGTGGCTACATGTACGGTGGCATGCAGCCTGGCTTCTGGAACGACGGGGCCCACGGTGTCATCACCGTCGAGCCCGGTGCCAGGACCCAGTACGTCCACGTGCTGACCAGGCCGAGGACGGACCTGGTCCGGTTGCGCGACAACGGCTACCAGGTGACCGCAGTGAGCGACCTGAGGACCGGCGAGCGAATGCTCTTCAGCCAGTCCGGCGGTTACCTGACGATCCTCGACGTCGACAACTGGGACACCTACGACACGGTGTTCAAGGTCCAGACGGCTGGCCAGCAGTACTTCTACCCCCAGTCCGCGATCAAGGCCTCGGCTTCGTCCTCCCGCGACGGTCATCCAGCCGACGCCCTCGTTGACGGGAGCTTCGAAAACTACTGGGACAGCAACGAGCAGCTGCCGGTCTCGGTGACGCTGGACCTCGGAGACACCCGGAAGGCGAGATACCTCGCGGTGAACCAGAGGGAGTGGTCGCCGACGTACGCGCGGGAGTCGTTCGGCCGGCCGGAGGACTCGGCGCGGATCAAGGACTACCGCGTCTACGTCAGCAAGGACGGCATGCGATGGGGAGAGCCGGTGCGCACCGGCGCCATGCCCAGCGCCCGCGGCGCGCAGTTCATCGACATCGGCCAGCAGCACGCCCGATACATCAAGCTGGAGGTCCTGAACACCTGGGGCGGTCCGCAGGCGCCGACGTTCTACCAGGAGCTGCGGATCGACGAGATCAAGGTGGCGTACGACTACCCGGGGCCGGCCGGTAGTCAGGTGCCGCTGGAGGCGGAGTCGCGGGACAACGCGCTGAACGGGAAGGCAAGCGTGGCCAGATGCCTCGCCTGCTCCGGCTCGTTCCAGGTCGTCGGGCTCGGCGGCGGGACCCGTAACTCGGTCACCTACAAGGGTGTGACGGTACCGGAGGCTGGTACCTACCGGCTGCAGGTCGATCACACAGCTGCGCGTGCCGCTACTTCCCTTTCGGTGAGCGTCAACGGCGGTGCGGCGATCGACGTGCCGATCGCCGCGGACAACCCGGACGTGCCCGTCGCCTCGGCGATTGCCGTACCGCTGCAGGCCGACGCCAACACCATCACGGTGTCCAGTCCAGCTGCCAGGGGGCCGGGAATCGACCGGATCGCGGTCGGGCCGCTGCCGCCCGCGTCCTACGTCCCGAGGACGACGATGACGGTCGAGCCGGCCGGCGTGCAATGGGTCGGGCCGGGCCAGCAGTCGATTACCGTCGCGGCACGGTTGCGGCTCGACGTCGACGACGCACTCGACCAGGTCACCATGGCCCCGGTGGTCCCCGCCGGCTGGACGATCACGGGCGGCGCCGTGACGTCGAGGGAGATGCGCCTCGGGCAGGTTTTGGAGGGCAGCTGGACCGTCACCTCACCGGCTGGCCAGAACATCAGCTCGGCGAGGATCCCTCTGCGGGCGTCGTTCGAGACGCTCGGCAGGCCGAACCAGGTCACCCGAGACCTGCGGGTGCAACTACGCCCGGCGGACCGGGTGTTCATGCGCGAGGCCGAGGACTCCCGAAACCAGCTCGGCAGCTCCGGCATCACCAACTGCTCGCCCTGCTCCGGCGGGCAGAAGGTGCGCAACATGGGCGGCAGCCCGGACGCCTATGTGCTATTCGAGAACGTCACTGTCGACTCGGCACGCGTTTATACCCTGTTCATCGACTTCACCGTGAACGGCAACCGCTCGTTCTTCCTCACCGTCAACGGCGGCACCCCGATCGAGGTGCCGGTGAGCGGCGTCGGCAACAACACTCCCTATACGACCTCCGTCCCGGTGACCCTTGACGCGGGCACCAACTCCATCAAGGTTCACAATGATCACGATTCGGCACCCGACCTCGACCGGCTGTCACTGAGCTGACCGTCGTGTCGGCACCACCCCAACGTCGATGCCCTGGTCGGCCCACATCGGGCGCGACCAGGGCATCGACTACTCCGGTAGCGTTTGGCAAGCACGCACGGCGCCGACCGGGTCTGGGCCCTCGGGGACTACCCGCGTGATCGAGACTCGTGATCCGCCCCACGAGGGCGACCGTCGGCTTGGGAATCACGCTGTTGGATCGCCACGCTGCAACCGCTCGCGTAGCCGCCGTGCTTCGCGGCCGCGGTACGCCCGCAGGACGCTGTCGAGGGTGTCGCGTACGTCCGGATCAGGGTGATCGGCCAGGTACGCCAACTCCTCGGCGCCGCCGCGTCGGCCGCGGCCCAGCTCGCAGAGCACATCGATGATATCGTCGGCGCTACTCGCCGCCCGCAACCGCAGCATCAGCTCGATCTTGGGCTTCGGTGGCGCGTCGTAGGGGAACCGGCGGCGCAACCTGGCCGCCTTGTGCCCTCCCCGCTGCAGACAGGATGGACACGGGCAGGGCCGGCGGCCGTGGCCTGCCGGCAGGTACCGCCCAACCGACTCCCTGCGGAACGTCACGCACCCGTCGTACCTCGGTGCTCGTGATCGCACGAGGCACGAACACCTCGTAGCCGCGCGGATCGTCGAGCTCGCGCACCGCAGCGACCGCCTGCGCGGCGGTGGCCTCGCGCGGCGGGGCACCGTAGCGCCCGACCGTCACCGGCTCGTCGTCGGGCAGCCGCAGGTGCACCGCCACCAGCACCCCCAGATGCCACCGCCGCAGCTCACGAACCCACTGATAGGTGAGAGTGAACGACGGCAGCACCGGCATGCAGTACACGCCCCGTCCGCCGGCCCGCCCGTGGCTACGCGCGGCGATTCCCGCGCGCTCGATACGTCGGGCCGACCGCGCCAGGGTGATGTGCACGAACTCCGCCATTGCCGGGGATGGTAGCTGGCCGGCCGGTGGTGACGGTCACGAGTTTCGGGCGTTGGCGACGAGGATCCGACCCTTCACCCCGGTCTCCATCTGGCGATGAGCCTCGGCGGCCGCAGTCAACGGATAGGTCGCGCTGATGCGCGAGACGAGCCGGTTGGTGGCCAGCAGGTCGTTGATGACGGTCGCCGCCTCCGCCAGCTCCGCGGCCGAGGCGTTGCTGATGACGAACCCCCTGATGCTGGCGTCACGCGTGTACAGCGCGCCCATCGGCAGCACCGGCCGGGCCGCCATCCCGGCCAGCGCGACGATCCGTCCACCCGGCTTGAGCAGCGGCACGGCGAGATCCAGGTCGTGGCGTCCCGCGTTGTCCCACCACAGGTCGAACCCCTCCGGCGCGGCCTGGGCGAGCAGAGCCGGCAAGGCCTGGTCGTGGTAGTCGAACAGCAGGTGAGCGCCGCACCGGCGGCACCAGTCGAAGTCCTCCGGCGCTGCCGTGGCAATGACGCGAGCACCCGCCGCCACCGCAAGCTGTACGGCCGCACTCCCGACCCCGCCCGCCGCACCGGCGACGAAGACCGTCTCACCGAGCCGCAGGGAGCCGGTCCGGAACAGGCCGAGGTACGCGGTCGCCGCCGTGTGCAGTACGGAGGCGGCGGTCGCCGGATCGGCCTGTGGCGGAAGGCGGTAGAGACGCTCCCGGGGCACCACGGCGAACTCCGAAAATGATCCTTGACGCCCCTGGTGCCCGAGGCTGTTGCACCAGACCGTTTCTCCGATCGCGAATTCGTCCACTCCCCCGCCGGTCCCTACCACGGAACCGACCAGGTCACGGCCGATCACAAACGGGAACGGCGTGTGCGTCCGGTACCCGCCGGAGCGTACGAACGTGTCGACGCGGTTGACCGCCATCAGCTCCGTCCGCACCAGGACGTCGGTGGGGCCCGGAACCGGCACCGGAAGGTGGCCGATCCGGATGCGTTCCGGCCCCCCGAGTTCGGTGAGGTACGCCGCCAGCATCTCTTCAGGCAAGCTCGCCACCGCTGTCCCTTCCCACCGGGCCGGCCGGGTCCTGGCGCACGGCGGCACAACGCGCCGAACGTGGAGGCGGGCGACCGGACCGGCGACACCCGTTCCACCCGGATCAGCACCGCGCGGTGGGCGGGATTGCCGGGCTCGTTCACCTGCAGTAGCCAGGTGTTCAGCCAATCGTACGCGGGGTCACCGGGCCGAACGATCGACACGCTGCCCTGGAAACGGGACGGGCTACGCCCCGAGGCCGAGGGCTCCCGAGGTGCGCCCCCGGTCAGGTCGCGTCGCGGCGGCTGAAGGCGATCCCCCCGGCGCTGAGCGCGACCGCCACGTACGCGACCGTCACCACGGCCGCGCCGGCCGGCGGCAGCACGTACGCGTTGGGGCTGCCCACGAGCTGTGGTGTCAGGTTCGGCAGGAGGATCGAACCGAACCGCAGGTGCCACGTCGTCGGCAGGAAGTGCGCGAAGACGGGCGCCACCAGGACGAGGCCGCCCAGGGTCGCCAGCGTCGCCGCGGTCGAGCGCAGCACGGCTCCCAGCCCCACCGACACGATGCCGGTGACCAGCACGACGAGCGCCGAGGTGAACACCGTCGGCAGCGCGTCCGTCCAGCTCGGCCAGGGGTTGAGCGGCGCGGGACGGTCGCCCAGCAACAGGGTGGCGCCGGCGAAGGACAGCGTCGCGAACAGCAGTCCGCCGAGGTAGCCCACCGTGGCGGCCACCGTCGCCTTGGCCCCCAGCAGGAGCCGGCGTTGTGGCACGGCCAGCAGGCCGGGGCCGATGGAGCCGGTGGTGAACTCGGTCGTGACCGACATGGCGCCGATCGACCCGACGAAGAACATCACGAACGGCATGACCACCACGGTCGGGTCGGCCGTCTCGTAGTTCGACCGCTCGGCCGGCGTCGCCTGGTCGAAGGACTGGATCAGGAGGAACAGGATGAGCATCCCGAGCAGGGTTGCCACCAGGCCGCCGGCGAGGAACGCGTACGTCGACCGGAGGGTCCGGGACTTCATCCACTCGGCGGCCACCGCGTCCCGGAACACCCGTGAGCGCGGCACGGCCGGGAGCGCGGCGTCGCCGGTGTCCGCCGTGACCGGCGGGTTTCGCAGTGTGGTCATGGTCGTGCCGCCCTCTCCGTGGCGGCCCGGTACTCGACCGCCTCGCCGGTCATCTCCAGGTAGACGTCCTCGAGCGTGGCGCTGCGTGGCGTCAGGCCGTGGATGGGGATCGACGCCGCCGCCGCGGCGTCGCCGATAGTGGGCGCGTCCACGCCGACCACGACGAGCCCGCCGTCATCCGCGGCGGTGACGGACGCTCCGAGGCCGGTCAGGATGGAGGCGAGTTGGGCCGCCCGCGGAGACCGCACGAGCACGTCGCGTTCGAACCGGTCGCGCATCTCCGTCATGGACGTCTCGTCGAGCAGCCGGCCCCGGCCGATGATCAGCACGTGGTCGACGGTGACCGCCATCTCGCTCATCAGGTGGCTGGAGAGCAGCACGGTGCGGCCCTCCGCGGCAAGGGCCCGCAGGGTGGAGCGGATCCACCGGATGCCGGCCGCGTCCAGGCCGTTGACCGGCTCGTCGAGCAGGATCACGGCCGGGTCGCCGAGTAGTGCGCCGGCGATCCCGAGGCGTTGACGCATGCCGAGCGAGAACCCGTGCACCCGTTTGTGCGCCACGCTCGCCAGGCCGACCTGCTCCAACACGGCTGTCACGCGGGCCTTGCCGATGCCGTTGCTGCGCGCGAGGCAGACGAGGTGGTGGAAGGCGGTGCGGCCGGGGTGGGCGGCATCGGCGTCGAGCACGGCACCCACCTCGTGGATCGGGCGGCGGATCCGGTCGTACCGGCGGTTGCCGATCAGTGCCTCGCCGGAGGTCGGATGGTGCAGGCCGAGGATGATTCGCAGGGTGGTGGACTTGCCCGCCCCGTTCGGGCCGAGAAAGCCGGTCACCGTCCCCGGACGGACCTCGAACGACAGGTGGTCGAGTGCCAGCGTCGGTCCGTACCGCTTGGTCAGGTCCCTCACCGCGATCACAGGGAAACGGTGTCAGGGGCGGGCGGCCCCGCGCGTCTGGCCTCGGTCAGAGGTCCGTGTCATACCACGGTCAGACGCGCCGTCGCGGCCGCCGATATAGCGTGAGCGCATGCGTTCCGGGCAGGACCGGGGCCTAGCGCGGCCGTTCGAATTCGAGGTACGCGGCACCGCGGTGGACACCGCGACCGCCGTCGTACTGGCGTATCTGGCGGCCACCGCCACGCTCGACCCGCCGGGTCCGGCCTACACCGGCCCGGCGTGGGTGGCGTGGCTGGCGGGCGCCGCGGTGGGCCTTCCGCTGGCGGTCCGCCGCCGGTGGCCGTTGCAGGTGCTGGGCTGCGTGGCGGTGGCCGCCGCGGCAGCGACCGCGCTCGGCGCGGTGGGAACCGGGGTCATCTGGACGACGTACGCGCCCGTCGCGCTGGCGCTCTACACGGCCGCCACCGCGGCGGGCCCGGTCGCTGCGGCGGTCGCCCTGGCCGGCAGCCTGGCCGCGCCGGCAGCCACCATTCCGTGGCTCTACCACCGGTCCGGGATCACTGCGGCCGACGCGCCCGGCAGCGAGGCGCCGCTGTGGTGGCAGGTCGAGCTCGGCGTGGTCACCGTGGCGGTGGCCGCGGCCTGGGCCACCGGCCGGGTGATCCGGTGGCGCCGGACGGTCCAGGCCAACCTCGCCCGCCAACTCGCGCGGGACGCGGTGGCCACCGAGCGGCTGCGGATCGCCCGGGAGCTGCACGACATCGTCGGGCACAGCATGAGCCTGATCGCGGTGAAAGCCACCGTGGCCAACCACATCGCCACGGAGCGACCGGCCGAGACGCGTGCCGCCCTCCTGACCATCGAGCGGACGAGCCGGGCCGCGCTCACCGAGATCCGACGGCTGCTCGACGTGCTGCGGTCGGACACTGATTCGGCCGCCGAACTCAGCCCGTCGCCCGGCAGCGCCGACCTGCCCGACCTCGCCGACCGGCTACGGTCCGCCGGGCTGCGGGTGGATCTGCGCCTGGACGGCGCCGACGACCTGCCGCAGGCGATCGACCTCACCGTCTTCCGGATCGTCCAGGAATCGCTGACGAACGTGATGAAGCACGCGGACGCCGACCACTGCCAGGTGACGGTCCGGGCCCGCCGTGGCGGCGTGCACATCGAGATCCTGGACGACGGCCCCGCACAACGGTCGTCCGGCCGGCGGCCCGCCGGGCAGGGCCTGATCGGCATGCGTGAGCGCGTGACGATGTACGGCGGCACCCTGACCACGGGACCACGGCCGGAGGGTGGGTTCCAGGTGGTCGCCGACATCCCGTACGCCACGGCGGAGGAGACCGTATGACGGATCGACCCTCCTCGTCGGACATCGGGGTGCTCCTCGCCGACGACCACGCCCTCATGCGGGAAAGCTTCCGAGCCCTGCTCGACGCGTCGCCGGGCTTCACCGCGGTCGGCGAGGCGGGCACCGGCGCCGAGGCGGTGCGGCTGGCCCGGCAGCACCTGCCCGACGTGGTGCTGATGGACGTCCGGATGCCGGACATGGACGGCATCGAGGCGACGCGGCAGATCTGTGCGGGGCCGGAGACCGCCTCCGTACGGGTGCTCATCCTCACCACGTTCGACCTGAACGAGTACGTCTTCGCCGCCCTGCGGGCCGGCGCCAGCGGGTTCCTGGTCAAGGACACCACGGCAACCGAACTGCTCGCCGGCATCCGGGTGGTCGCCTCCGGTGAGGCGCTGCTGGCACCCCGGGTCACCCGGCGACTGATCACCACGTTCGCCCGACAGGCCCGACCGGCCTCCGGTGTGCCGCCCGGACTGGAGGTCATCACCGATCGGGAACGCGAGGTGCTGACCCTGATCGCCCGCGGGCTGTCCAACACGGAGATCGCACAGCACCTGCACGTGACCCTCGGCACCGTGAAGACCCACATCGGGCGCCTGCTCAGCAAGCTCGCCGCTCGGGATCGGGCGCAGCTCGTCATCACGGCGTACGAGACCGGTCTGGTGACGCCGGAGCCGCGCTGAGCGCCCCGCGCTGTTCGCTCCGCCCGCCGCGGCGTAGCCGACGATGAGCACCCGACGTCGCCCGACCAGGCAGCCGACGGCGCACGGCGGTTCCGGCGAGGGCCGGGCGGGTAGCGTGATCGGATCTTGTCGGCCGTACGGCCTACCATGTACGCCGTAGTGGGGACGCTCTGAAGCGGGCTTCCCCGCCAAGCCGGAAGTGGAGTCCCCCGACCTCTCGCGTACCGGCATCCACTCCCGACCTCGGAGGTGATCGGCATGTCATCAAGGCGTTAGTCCCGCGCGTGGTGCGCGGGCTGCCGAAGGCAGGTCGTCACATGGCCCGTACCGACATTCACCGACCCGAGCGAGTGCAGCGGCGGGACCCGCTGCTGCGTCACTGGTTCACCGACACTCACCAGCACGGCTCCAGCCGCTGCGACCTTGCGGAGTTTCTCGCCTCGCCCCGCTGGATCCGCACCCGCTGCTACCGGCAGCCGTCGGCCCAGGCGCCGAACCTGTGCGGCTGCCAGCTCTGCACCTTCCAGTCGCAGCGCAAGCTCGCCCACCGCCAGGTGCGCGTCACCTGGCGCGCGATCCGCCGGCAGCTCCTCGCCGAGCACCGCAGCGGCGAGCGCGACCTCGACGTCCCTCCGATCCGCGGCAAGGCCTGGTAGGTAAAGCAGAAGCTGATCCAGTTCGGCCGCCTCCGTGCGCGGGTGCGGCGACGCCCGCGCGGCCGACGGTTCACCGCTCGCGCTCGATGAGCGGCGTGAACCCGTCCAGCATGAGCCGGAGGCCCAGCTCGAAGATTCGGTCGAGATCGAGGTCGTAGCCGTCGACGGCGAAACTTGCCATGAGCCCGGCGAAGGCCGGATACCGGCCGGTGGCGGCGATCGCACCCATCGCCGGGCCCTGCTGCCGCATCCACTCGTCGTCGGACAGGCCGGTGGCGGCCTGGGCGTGCGCCTCCCGCTCGAGGTTCACGGCGAGGCCCTGCACGTAGCTGTACAACAGGACCTGCAGATCGAGGGTGGTGACCGCGCCGAGGCCGGCGTCCTTCAGCGCGGCGAGGATCTGCTCGCCGTGCGCGAGGAGGCTCGGCAGCGGTAGCGGCCGGGTGAGCGGGCTCAGGTGGGCCAGCCAGGGATGCCGCCGGTGCAGGGTCCACAGCGTCCGCACCGCCCCCTCCACGCGCTCCCGCCAGCCCTCGGCGTCCTGGGCCGTGGGCGGCAGCTCTCCGAACGCCGCGTCGGCCATCAGCATGACGAGGTCGTCCTTGCTGGCCACGTGCCGGTAGGTCGACATCGTCGAGGCGCCGAGCCGGGCCGCGATCCCGCGCATCGACAGCGCCTCCAGGCCCTCGGCGTCGGCGATCTCGATGGCGACCTGCACGATCCGCTCACCGCTCAGCTCGCGGTCGGAGCCAACCCCGGCGCCCGGTGCGTGCGGCGACGAACCGGAGACCACGGCCGGCTCGGGCTGGGCGACCACCGTGCCGACGCGTGGCTCCGCCCGGACCAGCCCTTCCTGACGCAGGGTGGTCAGCGCCTTCGTCGCGGTCGCCAGCGCTACACCCCACCGGATGGCGAGCTGACGCGTCGACGGCACCCGATCGCCGGGACGCAGCTCGCCCTCGGTGATGCGACGGCGGAGGTCGGCGACGATGCGCTGGTACGGCGGCTCGGTCACCACACACCTCCCTCTCCTGTACTAGTACAGACAACGTATCACCATGGCCCTGATATAGCACAGAAATGCAGGTCAGAGCCTTGCATTTGCCTGCGCGTACGCCATACATTCAGAGCGTGTACAGCGTTACGATCAAGGAGGCGTCATGAAGAAAGTGCTGATCTCGGGTGCGAGCGTTGCCGGCCCGGCGTTGGCCTACTGGCTGCACCGGCACGGCTTCGCGGCCACGGTCGTGGAGCGCGCTTCGGCGCCGCGGGTCGGCGGGCAGGCGATCGACGTCCGCGGGACGGCGCTCGACGTGGTCGACCGGATGGGCCTGCTGAGCGCGCTGCGTCAGGTCCGCACCCGCACCCGCGGCATGTCGATGGTGGACGGTGACGGCAACGAGCTGATGCGCTCGACCGAGCACGCGATCAGCAGTGGCCGGCTGGACAGCGACGACCTCGAGGTGTTGCGCGAGGACCTCACAGGGCTGCTGTACGAGCGGACGAGCGGCACCGTCGAGTACCTCTTCGGCGACTCGATCGCCAGCCTGGAGCAGGACGACCGTGGCGTGCGGGTGACGTTCGAGCGGGGGGCGCCGCGCACGTTCGACCTCGTGGTCGGCGCCGACGGGCTGCACTCGACCGTGCGCCGGCTGGTGTTCGGGCCGGAGGCGGCGTTCGTCCACCACCTGGGCACCTACCTGTCCGTGTACACCATGGAGAACTTCCTGGGCCTGGAGGACTGGCAGGTCTGGTTCCGCGAGGGCGACCTCGGCGGCGGCATCTACCCGGCACGGCACAACACCGAGCTGCGGGTGAACCTCGGCTTCATGGCCGGGCCGATCGCCTACGACCACCGGGACCTCGACGCCCAGCGCCGGCTGCTGGCCGAGCGGTTCGCCGGAATGCGCTGGGAGGTGCCGCGGCTGCTCGACGGCATGTGGAAAGCGTCGGACTTCTACTTCGACGCGATGGCGCAGATCAAGCTCGACTCGTGGTCGCGCGGGCGGGTGACGCTGCTCGGCGACGCCGGCTACTGCGCCTCACCGCTGTCCGGGCAGGGCACCAGCCTGGCCCTGGTGGGTGCCTACCTGCTCGCCGCCGAGCTGGCCGCGGCCGAAGGCGACCACGTGGCCGCCTTCGCCGGATACGAGCTGCGCATGCGCCCGTTCGTCGCGGTCAACCAGGCGTTGGCCACGGAGAACCCCGGCGGCCCGGCATCGGAGGAGTCCGTCGACCGCGCGAAGCGGGCGATCTCCCTCGACGAGTGACGCGGGTCGCCGGGGGCGACGGTCAGGCACTCCGGAGGTCGTCGGCGCTGGGCGCCGCCCGGACGCGGGATGGTCGGGACGTACCTCCGGCCGGCCCGCGGGAGGGTCCGGTATCGCGACGGGGACGCAGCCGTTCAGCTAACGTCGCAACCGGGGACGACGCACCGATCGCCCTTTCGCACACCCCCCGTGGCTGCCGCCGACAACGTCGGCCCGGCCGCCGCGGCACCCGACTCCTCGGCTGGTGCGAAGGGCGTACATGACGATCCGACCGCAGGACGCCCCCTGGCGGTCCCGGGACTTCCGGCTCCTGGTCGCCGGCCAGACCGTGACCCAACTGGGCACCGACGTCACCACACTCGCCTTCCCCCTGATCGCCGTCCTGCTCCTGGACGCCACACCATGGCAGCTGGGCGTGCTCGTGGCCGTGCAGAACGGCGCGTTCCTGCTGCTGGGAGTGCCGGCCGGCGTGTGGCTGGACCGGCGACGGCTACGACCGGTGCTGATCGCCACCGACCTCGTCCGGTGCGCCACGCTGGTGGCCGTCACCGTGGCGGCCGCGCTGTCCTGGCTCAGCCTGCCGCTGTTGATGGCGGCCGCCGCGCTGATGGCCGTCATGCGGGTGCTGTTCGACATCGGCCACCAGTCCTACCTGCCGATGGTGCTGGGCCGCCGGCACCTCCTGCGGGGCAACTCGGCCGTGGAAACGGTCCGCTCCTCCGGGCAGGTCGCCGGTCCCAGCCTCGGCGGGTGGCTCACCCAACTGGTGGGCGCCACGAACACGCTGCTGGTCGACGCGGCGAGCTTCCTGCTCAGCGCCGCCTTCCTGGCGCGGATCCGGACCCGCGAGCCGGCCCCACGCCGGACCGGCCGCTCCGGACTGGTGCCGGACGCCCGCGAGGGGCTGCGCTTCGTGCTGACCCATCCCGTCCTGCGGGCGATCGCCGCCACCAGCGCCCTGTCGAACCTCCTCTTCACCGCCGCCACGGCGCTGCTCGTCCTGTTCCTGGTCGACGCCGTGGGCTTCGCCCCCGGCACCGTCGGCATGCTGCTGTCCGCCGCCCCGGCCGCCGCGCTGCTCGGCGCCGCCACGGCCACCCGGCTGGCCCGCCGCGTCGGATCGGCCCGGATCATCTGGCTGTCCCTGGCGGTGACCAGCCCGGCGAACCTCCTGGTCCCGCTGACCGGCCCCGGCTGGGGCGCCGTCTTCCTCGTCGCCGGGCTCGTCGGCGGCGGGATCGGCCAGGTCGTCTACGGAATCACCCAGGTCACCTACCGGCAGATGATCGTGCCCGACCGATTCCTGTGCCGGATCAACGCCAGCATGCGCTTCCTGGTCATGGGCGCGATGCCGCTCGGGGGACTGCTCGGCGGCGTGCTCGGTGACGCGCTCGGCGTCCGCGCCGCCCTGCTCGCCATCGGGATCGGGCTCACCCTCGCGCCGGTCCCGCTGCTGCTGTCGCCCCTCCGTCACGTACGTGAGCTGGAGCAACTGGTGACGCGGCCGGTGGGCGGTGAGGTTCCGCCGGCAACCAGCCGGACGGTCGCCGAACGCCGGCGGCGGCGACCGGCCTCCACCCGACCCGGCGGTCCCCGGCATCGGGCACCGGGCAGCCGGCGGGCCGCGCGTCGCACATCGATCCGCTCGTGATCGCCAGAATCGCCGGTGGGCAGCCCCGGGCCTTCTGCCTGCTCCTCCCCTGTCGTGCGTCCGGGCAAGGGAGGAGCAGATGCGGCAGGTCAGGCGCATCGAGCACGTGCGGTCAGCGGTCGTCGGGGAGCGGCTCGTCCACCGCGCGGGCCGCGTGGTGTCCGGCCAGGGCCGGTCGCCGCACCGGCCGGCCACCGCCGTCCGATGGACGTCCTCGAGGGCCGCGCACCCGGGTCAGCGGGCGGACTGGATCCAGTCCTGGTAGCGCGTGGGTGCCAGGTGTGCGTCCGGGCCCGCGATGAGCACGTCGCCGGCGACGACCGCGAACATGCCGGCCTTGTCGTCCGTGACGACGGCCCGGTCGTCGTGCTGTGCGGCCAGGGTGATCCTGCCGAGGTCGTCGAGGGCGAAGACGTCCGGGCCGGCGACGTTGCGGATGCCGTGCAGCGGGGCGCCGGTGGCGACGTCGACGACCGCGTCGACGACGTCCGCGGCGGCCATCGGCTGAACCCGGGTAGCGGGCAGGCGCACCGTGGTGTCGTCGGAGGTCCAGGACAGGACCGCGTTCACGAATTCGAAGAACTGGGTCGCGCGCACGATGGAGTACGGCGTGGGCCCCTGCCGGAGCAGGTCCTCCTGCAGCGTCTTGGCGCGGTAGTAGTCGAGCTGGGGCACCTGGTCCACCCCGACGATCGAGAGGATCACCTGGTGCCGGACACCGGCACGCTCCCCCGCGGCCAGCAGGTTGGTCATGGAGGTACGGAAGAAGTCGAGCGACGCCTCGTCGAAGGTCGGCGAGTTCGCGACGTTGACCACGACCTCGGCGCCCTCCAGCGCCTGGCCCAGGCCCTCCCCCGTGATCAGGTCGACGCCGGTCGACAGCGCCGCGGGGACGGCCTCGTGGCCGGCCGCGGTCAGCTTCTGGACCACCTGCGAGCCAATCAGTCCGGTACCACCGATGACTGTGAGCTTCATGGCTCTCACCCTTCCACGACGTGCCGGAAGGCACGCCAACTTCGCCGAGGACCCAGCCTCGAACTCGGATACTTTCTGTCCGAGACGATAGTCGGATAGTCTGTGTCCGAGTCAAGCGGGGGGTTGTATGAAGCTGTCCGGCGGAGTCGAGTGGGCACTACACTGCTGCGTCGTGCTCACCACGGCGACGGAACCCGTACCGGCCGCCCGGCTCGCGGAACTGCACGACGTCTCCGGCAGCTACCTGGCCAAACAGTTGCAGGCACTCTCCCGCGCCGGCCTGGTCACCTCCGTCCAGGGCAAGGCAGGCGGATACGTCCTGACCCGGGCACCCGAACTGATCACCATCCTCGACGTCGTCACCGCCGTCGACGGCGCTCAACCCACGTTCGTCTGCACCGAGATCCGCCAGCGGGGCCCCCTGGCGACACCGCCGGAGGCCTGCACCCGGCCGTGCCCCATCGCCCGCGCGATGGCCGGCGCCGACGCCGCCTGGCGCGCCGCCCTGCAAGCGGTATCCATCGCAGACCTCGCCCGCGGTGTCGACGACGACTACGGACCTACCGCGTTCGCCAGCATCCGCACCTGGCTGACCGGGCCGAACGACGGCGATACCGCGAGCCTCGAACGGGCGTAGACGACTTGGCCTCCGCCTGCTCCCCGTCCGCGGGCACGGTGGTCGTGCCGGGCGGCACTGGTCCCTGCAGGGTTAGAGCCGGCCGGGTGGGGTAGACCCGGCTTCCACTCGGCTGGCGGGACCGTCCTCAACCCCGCCACCTCCGGTGGGGCCGAGATGTCTCGGAGGGTCGATGTCAGATGGACCAGCGGGAGTGCGCGGGCCGGCGACGCCGAACGACGTGGTGGAGTTGCGGGTGCACGGGATCGCCGCCGCCGGTGCCGACCAGGTCTTGGACCGACCGCACGTGCAGCAGGTCGCGGGAGATCGCAGCGCCGGCTTCTACCGGCCACGACCCGGTTGCTCCGAGGTCAGCGGCCCGGGCGGGGTGACGCTGGAGGCGTACCGGTGGAGTGACCTGCCCTCCGGCACCGTGGTTCGGACCCTCTCGCTGCTGTTCGTGCTGCCGTTCATGCTGCTCAACGTGGCGATCTGGATGCGACCGGGAAACCCGGCCTCCGACGCGGTGGTCAGATCTCTGTGCCGGGTGCTGGGCCTCACCCTGACCGCGCTCTACGTGCTCGCCGTCGTCGGCGTCGCGCTGGACCTCGTCGCCTGGCAGTGCATGTCCTCCTCGGCCTGTCTGTCCGGTCGTAGCTGGCTGTCCTGGCTGGGTGGGCGTCCCACCGGGTTGCGGCTGGCGGTGCTCGCGCTGGTGCCGGCCGCCGCCATCGGCCTGATCTGGTGGGCCAGCACGCGCCCGGGACGGCCGTTCAAGGCGTTCCGGGCGCCGGTCAGCACGGTGTCCGGGCACCCGCTCAGCACGGTCGGCCAGTGGGACGCCGAGCCACTGGTGGGACGCCTGCGCTCGATCCACGTCGCTGCGGCGTTCGCGACACTGGACGGCAGCCTGCTCGGCGCCCGAGCCGCACAAGGCGCCTCCGCCATCACCATCGGGTTGGCGGCGGCGACGGGACTAGTCCTGGCCACCTCGGTGGCCCTGCTCTGCACCCCTCCGCTGATCGACCGGGCCCCCACGAACCGGCGGCTCGACGGTGCCGCCCGCCTGCTGCGGACGACCGCCGTCGGTCTCACCATCGCGGTCTGCGCCCACGTCCTGTTCAGCCCCGGGCGCTGGCAGGAAGGGGGTGGCCTGCCCGGCTACGGCCCGACCCTCACCTGGCTGTTCGTCGCTCATGCCGGGCTGCTGACCGCCCTGGCCGGCGCGCTGCTGTGGCGCCCGGACCGGAAGCCGGGTCACCGGCCGCTACTCGGGCTGGGCGCGCTCGCGACCGCGGCCGTGGCCGCAGGTCTCGCGGTGGCGTTCTCCGCCGAACTCGTCCACGCGGTGGCCGACTACCTGGACCGCGCCGCACCGGTTCCAGAACAGCTGGTCCCCCGCCCACCAGGGGCGTACACCTGGGCGATCTACGGCTTTTTCCGGGCGATGCTGCTCACGCTGGTCGTCGCCGGCCTGGTGACCCTGATCTCCCGGCGCGGCCGCTCCCGCGCGGCGGCCGCGATCGTCGCACGCGACTTTCCGGACCCGCCGGCGGAGGCCGCGCCCCGGCTGCGGCAGGTGCAGCAGGCGATCGTCCGGGCCCGGTTCACCGAATGGCTGATACCGCTGGCCGTGATCTACGCCTGCCTCGCCGGGCTCAGTGCGGCAACCACCGCGCTGGACCTGCTCGGGCTGTATCCGGGCGGCACCATCGAGCGGTATGCAGGGGTGCCGGCAGAACTGGTGAACTTCGGCATCGCGATGGGCAGCTACGTGATCGCGGCGACCTTGCTCGGTCTGGTCATCGGCGGAATCTTCGCCTACCGGACCGCCGGGTTTCGGCGCCACGTCGGCGTTCTCTGGGACCTGGCCACCTTCTGGCCGCGCGCCGCCCACCCCTTCGCGCCGCCCTGCTATGCCGAACGGGCCGTGCCGGAGCTGGCACGACGCATCACGTACCTGGTCGAGAGCGGCAACGCCGTCCTGGTCGCCGGGTACAGCCACGGCTCTGTACTGGTCACCGCCACCGCCCTCCAACTGCCGCCCCACGTCAGCGGCCGGGTCGCTCTCCTCACCTACGGCTCACCACTGCGCCGGCTCTACACCCGGCTCTTCCCCGCCTACGTCGACGACGACATGCTGTACGAGGTGGGGGGTCGGGTCGGTTGGCGATGGGTGAACCTGTGGCGCGACACCGACCCCATCGGCGGATGGATCTTCGCCGCCCATCGGCCGGACGCGCCGCTCACCGTCACCGGCCCGGCGGCAATGGTGGACCGCCGGCTCCGGGACCCCAGCGACGTGGTCGCCCCACCCGGCGACAGCGTGCCCCCACCCATCAGGGGGCACACGCCCTGCGAGGCCGAGGAGCCGTACACCGAGGCGGCACGGGATCTGGTCGAGCGCCTCCGCGAGCCGATGGACCCTGGGCCGCCTCATCCGGCCGACCCACCGGCCCGACGCTGAATTCGACGCCCCGATCAGGCCCGGCTCCTGGCACCGTCAGCGCTGGCCCGCCCGCCCTGCCGCGGTAGTTGGCCGGTCGGCGCCGAGTGACGCCGGAAGCGGTGAGCGCCGCTACGACGACGATCACAGCCGCCGGGCCGACGCGTCCGGCGTCAGACGTGGATGATCGATGCTGTTGCCGGTCGTCCCGGTCTGCCGGCCTGGTGGCGACGGGTCCGGCAGCCTGCCGAAGGCGCGGCGGACCTGGCTGTTGGCGTCCGCCTGAGTGAGGCCGGACGCGACCAGCAGGTCGCTGGCCGTGGTGCGTATCTGGGCGAGGACGACGGTCCCGGAGAAGCCAGTGCCAACTCCGTACGCCGCGCCGGCATGTTCGACGGCTTGCAGGGCTTTCGCCCGCGCATCGAGCGGCTCCCGTCGAGCGGCGAACTCGTCCTGAAGTATCCGCACCGCCGCGGCAAGGGCGAGCACCGCGTCGATCATCTCTGCCGAGACCGGCTCCTTGTCCTCGATGACGGTGACAGCTCGACGGATCAGTGTCCCGCTGCTGCCCATCGCTCTCTCCAACGGCTCGGCGGTTCGGGCGTAGTGACTGAGCACACCGTGCCGGTGCCGCCATGACAACGGAGACAGCCGGGTGACCTCCCGTGCGCCCGCCACCGCCTCCCGCAAGACCCGAAGTTCCTCCTGGTTGCCGCGCAGTCGGTCCCGGGCACGGATCGCCCGCTCGATATCGCGCTCGCACAACGCCTCTGCCGTTTCCGTCAGTTGTTCGACCAGCGTTCGTAGCGCCGGTCCGGCAGCACGCCTGACCACTCGCAACGGGTTGACCGGCAGGAGGATCGCCGTGGCCAGTGCGACACCACCGCCGAGCAGCGCGTCAATGAACCGGGAAAACTCCACGTTCGGGGCTTGCGGGCTCAATGTCGTGATCAGCACTGCGGTGCTGGCCGTCTGGATCACCACCGCCGCCCGACTGCTGAGAGCGAAGGCCGCGAGGATCGACATGACGACAACCAGGCCGAGCTGCCAGGGCCCGGTGCCGATGAGAGACAGCAGCGCGTCACCGACCAGCACCCCCAGCGCCACACCCACGACCAGCTCGACGATCCGCCGTACCCGCTGCCCTACGGACACGGCCAGCGTCCCGACCGCGGCAAGCGGAGCGAACACGGGACTGGGATTGCCGGTCAGTTCGTGCGACAGCAGCCAAGCGGTTACCGCGGCGATGCCCGCCTGTAGGGCCACGATGCCGCCGCCGTACACCCGGACCGCCCGCTCTCGCACCTTGAGCCGTTGGACGAGCCGGTCCTCGGCGGCACCCCCGCCACCCGCCCGCACGAGTCGTTCCCAGCGCGAGCCGGGACGCCTCTTCAGGTCTCGGCGCCGTGGCACCTCTTGATGCATGATGCGCGTTACCCGTGAGTGCGCGCCATACACGGCCAATGGCGATCTGCGCGCGGAATACCGCGACTGTACGAATAACGCCCTTCTTCAGCTCACCGGCCTCGTCCGGTCATGGCAGCGGACCGTCGGTCTTCGCAGTCGCGTTGAGTCGATCCCGGATCAGCGCGATCACCGTGTCGGCGGTCCGGTCGAGGTGACTGCGGCCATCGGGTAGCCGGGCCTCTGGGCTGATGTAGCTGCCCGGACCGACGTGGGTGGCCGGGTCGAGCAAGTGCACGGTGATCTTCCCGTCGCGGACGGCCCGGTTCCATCCGCTCCGGCGGAACAGCCGCCACCGCTGCGGGAACATGCCGGTGCCGACTCGTTCAATCCAGTCGGTGGAACTGGTGAGCCGGTCGAGGTGCCGGGCGTGGGTGATGTCGTTGGCGCCGTTGTGGAACCCGCCGAGAGTGATCAGCCAGAGCGGGCAGCGCAGCTCCGACCACAGTTCGTCCACCGCGCCGGTGGCGACCTGTGCGCCGCCGCTGTAACTGAGAATCACTACCGGGATGCCGCTGTCACGCCGGTAACCGGCGAGCCGGAGCTGGGTGGCGATCTGCGAGCCGACGGCGCGGTTGTACAGGGGACGGTACCGGCGGTCGGCGGCGACGAAGATCTGCACCACGTTGTGCAGGAACAGCACCAGCCCGATGCGGCGGCGCAGCCACTTCCACACCGGCCGGTCGGCGAGCGGATCGGCCAGCGGCGAGTAGGGCTGCACCTGGCCCAGCACCCTGAGCTCCGGCGCTCCTCGGATCACGGACTTGACCAGTCGGCCGCCGTCGCGGGTGTCGTGGAAGCGGCGTTTCCCGATGCCGTCCAGGTAGACCAGGTAGGCGTCCGGCGGGCGATCCGGGTCCGCGCCCCGGGCAGGGGGCATGCCCCGCGGGAGCTCGGTGGTGGGAGTCCGCCAGCCTGCGGCATAGGCCAGCACCTCGTAGCGGGCGAGCAGAGCTTCGGCGAGCAGGACCGGTCCGAGCCCGAAGAGCAGCAGCAGGAGCGCGAACTCGATCATGCCAGTGGCTCCGGTGCTCTTCTCGTGTTGAGCCTCACGACCAGGCGGCGGACGCCCTCGACGGCGACGCCGAGCCCGATTCCCGCGACGGCTACACAGCCGGCGGCATCCCACCAGCCGAGCCCGGCCACCGTGGCGAGCGCGGTGGCGAGGCCGGCCCCCACCCCCACCATGAGCAACAGGTGCAGCAGCGGCCCGAGCAGCGGGAACGCGAGGACTGCGGCAAGCAGCAGCGGGGCGGCCAGGCCTGGTGTCCAGACCAGCGCGGCCTCCTCGGACGGTGAGGTGGGCAGCACCAGCTCGGCGAGGGTCCACGCGGACAGCGGCCAGAGCGCGAATACCGCGCCGTCGACCACGGCGCCGGCCAGCATCAACCCGACCACCCTGATGCGCGACGCGCCGGACAGACGTGCCACCACGGGTACGAGACGCCCGGCGGCCTCGGACAGCCCGGCGAGGAGCAGCAGAATGGCGACGACGGGGGACACCGGTCAGCCCTCCCGTGGCAGATCGGCAGAGCTCGGCTGAGTGACCGGGCCGGTCTGCCGCACGTAGCGCTCGAGTTCGTCGGCGGCCCGCGAATAACCGCCTGCCTCACGCTGGGCAACCTGAAGGGTGTTCGCGGCGGCGCGGAATCGGGGCTCGTCGAGCAGGCGCTGGGCGAGGGCGCGCACGGCCTCCACGTCGACGTCCTCGGTGCGGATCGAGAGGCCGGCATCGAGTTCGACGAGGCGGGAAGCCACCAACCGCTGGTCAGCGCCCTGCGGGACCACCAGCATGGGGACGCCGGCGTACAGGGCCTCGTTGACGCTGTTCACCCCGCCGTGGGTGATGAACAGCGCTGCGCGGGCCAGCACCTCCGGCTGCGGTACGGAGCGCTTGGCGATCACGTTGGCCGGCAGCGGACCGAGCGCGGCGGGATCGGTCTGTCCGGTGGAGACGATCACGGTGCCGGCCAGCGGGGCGAGCGCGTCGGCGAAGCCACGCAGCAGCCGCGGCTCGGCCTTGAACACCGTGCCCAGCGAGGCGTACAGCACTGGATCCCGCAGCTGATCGACCGGGAACGACGAGTCGGCGGGGCGGGCACCGACGCTCGGTCCGACGAACCGGTAGGACTGGTCGAAATTGTCGGCCCCGGGGTGGAACGCCCGCGAGGTGTAGACCAGGTTGAGCGGCTGACGGATGTTCGCCAGGTCGATCAGGGGCACCGCACGCGTGTCGTACCGGCGGCGTAACTCCCAGCGCGACTTCAGGTACCTCCCCGTGTGCCGGGGCAGGGCCGCCGCCGCGGCGAGCAGCTCCCAGGAGCCGCGGGTGGGGCTGGGCACGTGCCGGTTGAACGCGAACGTGGTGAACGACGACGCTGCCGGCACGCCGAGTTCCCGGGCGGCCACCGGCCCCCACAGGCAGAGGGAGTCGTGCACGATCAGCTCGGGCCGGGTGCCGCGCAGATCCGCGAGGACGCCGGGCAGCACGGTGACGGCGGTGCGCGCCAGCTGCTCCATCACCGTGACCGGCGTCGGCGGGCCCGCAAGCGGTGGCTCATCCCCGGAGTAGAGGAGCACTCGCGCGCCGGTGGCCGCGATCTCCTCGGCGTAGGCGGGCGAGGTGTGGTAGGTGACGGCGTGACCACGACGAACAAGCTCGGCCACGACCGGCAGCGTCGGGTTGATGTGCCCGTGCATGGCGATGTTGAGGAATGCGACTGCGCTCATCGGCCGACCCCGGACAGGAAAGGAGTCAGTGCCCGGCAACAAGTAACGATCACGATCCGCCCTTCTCGGTAACAGCGTAAACGCTGCCGGATGGCACAGTGCCGCGGACAAGGTACTCGCCCTGTTCCGCCCCGAGGCGACGGCGGGGGTGGCCGCGCATCCGCAGCGGCACCCGCCTCGGGGAGATCACCGCACCGGCGGTGGTTGGCTCACTTCGCGCCCGTGGAGCAGCCGGTCGAGCTCGATCAGGCCGTGGTCGACCTGTTAGTTGACCGCGCGAAGGTTGCGGTCGGGTTGGCGGCGCAGCCGCTCCATGGCCCGTGCCGTCGCCTCATCGGCCGGCAGGAGAACGACCAGCTCCTGCGCGTCGGTCTTCGGCAACTCGAGCTTCTCTCGCTGCCACCGAAGTTCGTGCCCGATGGGGTGGTTGAGCCGGAGCGGGACGTGCGGTGGGGGCAGGTGGCGGTTGAGTCGTCGGGTGAACTCCGGCCCGGCCAGGGGGGCGAGCTCGGCCCTGAACCATTCGGAGGTCTCCGCGGACGGCCCGAGCCACAGTTCGAAGGCTCGCTCGTCGGCCACCTGGTCCCAGTCGAGGAAAAACGTCCGGGCGTGCGGATCGGTGAAGACGTAGCGCGTCAGGTTCGGCGTCCCGCTCTCGAGCAGCCCGGTCCCACGCATCAGCAGCTCGAACTCCCGCGTGTACGCGAGCACGTCCCCCAGGCGGTTGGTGACGAATGCGATGCCGGGCTCGAGAAGTTGGAGGGTCTGCAACACGGTGGGCCGGACATGGCGGTTGGGCGGCGCCAGCCGCTCGTGCCCGGGGCACCCGCCGCCGGTGATCTTGACGAGGTGGCGCAGGTAGTTGCGCTCGGCGGCATCGAGGCTCAAGGCGTCCGCGAGTGCATTGACCACGGCAGGGGACGGGTTGCGGTCTCGTCCCTGCTCGATGCGGGTGAGGTATTCGACGCTGATCCCAGCACGCGTGGCGAGGTCCGAGCGTCGTAGTCCAGGGGACCGGCGGCGGCCTCGGTCAGGCAGCCCGAACGACTCCGGCTGGATGCTGTCGCGCTTGGCACGGATGAAGTCGCCCAGCGGCGTGCTCATGTAGGGAGCCTAGCGCGGCCACCCCCGGCACCTCGAACCTCGCAGGGTGGCCCTCCGGGGGCCAGCCTAAGCCCGGTCTGGTTGCCATCGTGCGAACGATGGACCGTGGAGTGCATGAGTGAGAAGCACAAGTTGGTCATCGTCGTCGGGAGCGTTCGGGAGGGCCGGTTCGGGCCGGTCGTCGCCTCCTGGGTCGCCGACCAGGCGCGCGAGCACGGTGGGTTCGACATCGACGTCGTCGATCTCGCCGACGCCGAGATCCCGCTGTCGTTGCCGGCGGTATCACCGATGTTCGCCGGCGACTCATACCCGCGCCCCGACGGAATGGCGTCCTTGACGTCCCGTCTGGCGGAGGCGGACGCATTCATCATCGTCACGCCGGAGTACAACCACAGCTACCCCGCGTCCCTGAAGGCCGCCATCGACTGGCATTTCACCCAGTGGAGGGCCAAGCCCGTCGCTTTCGTCAGCTACGGCGGCGCAGCCGGCGGCCGCCACGCGGTCCTCCACCTGGAGAACGTGCTCACCGAACTGCACGCCGTGACGATCCGGGATGGTCTGGCATTCCCGAACTACCGCATGACGTGGGAAGACGGTCGGCCGCTGGACTCCCAGGCGCCCGGATATGCCAAGACCCTGCTGGACCGGCTCGCCTGGTGGGCCGCCGCCCTGCATGCGGCACGCAACTCGGCCCCGTACCCGGCCTGAGAGGCACGCCAAGGAGTAAGCCGGACTCGGAACCTCAGGGCTGGAGCGCGAGCGGCGCCGCGCTCGGCGGGCTTCGGTGACTTCACCTCGTCGCGCGAACCGGAGAGGCCGTCTCCCGTCACGGGAGACGGCCTTTGCGGCGGTGGATGCAGGTCGGCTGACCGGGCGAACTTTTTCGCTGCCGAATAGTGTCGACAGCCCTTGTCGCCTGGAAGGCCCGGGCGCGCGGAAGTCGGCTCGGAGAATCAATGGATCCGCGCATGAGAAACGGTGCGCGCTTCAGTGGATCTCAGCGCGCACCGTGTGAGTCATAATTGGTTTCCGAGGGGGGCCTTGAACCCACATTTGAAGCACCCACGCTTCCGTGGGTGTTCATGTGCCGAGTTCATCGGTCTACAGCGGGATGATCAACAACCGCGAATGTGACGCTTTCCCTACGGCGGGCGGGCGTCGAGCGCGTCGCCTTGCAGGACATTGACCGCACAAACAAGCCCCGCCCCGCTGGTTGCCGCGCTCACCGACGCGGTCCTGCGCGCCGGCGAGCCGACCCCGGACTGGCTGGAAGAAGTCTCGAAGCTCATCGGCGAGCACGACGTCACCACCGCTCGACCAGCAGCAGCGGATCCGGATGGGGCCAGCGATCAGTCTCCCACGCCACCCGGCGCCAGCGGATCCTCGACGTGTCCGACCTGCACGCCCTGCCCCGCGGCCGCATGGTCGTCTACGCCACCGGCGCCCCCGCCCGCGCTCGCCCGCACCGCCCCCCTGGCAGGACGGGCGTACACCGCAGCGATCCGCGCGTCGATCGCCCGCTGGGACCTCGACGGCCGCACCGATTGGACCCTCACCCCCCACGCCCCACCGGAGCCGACCCCATGACCACGCCGACCCCCGGGCCGGTTGACGACCCGGTCGCCGACCTCAACGCCCTACTCGGCCAGCTCGCCGGCGACCCCCGGCGCGACCCCGCCCACCACCGACCGGATTGACGCGGACGAGCCGACCGGCGGCCTGGTCTAACCGCGACCCGGGCACCGTCCACTGCTCAGCAATGTGGGCGGCACCGCGTACCTGGCGCGCCTGGTCGAACTGAAGTAACCGCTGGCAGGGCGGTCCGACGTAGAATACGGCATTCCTGCGCGAAGCAGTGCATAAGGTGCGTAACGTGCCCGACATGCTCCTTCGCACCTGGCGTAACCTGCTGCTCACAGCGCTCGGGATGGGCGTGCTCGCCGGTGCCGGTCAGCTCGGCATCGCGTTCGGCTTCGGCATCGTCCAGCTCACCGGCGCCTCCACCGGCACCACCGTCAACCAGTGGCCGGCCCAGCTCGCCTGGGTGGGCTGGTTCGCGGCACACGCCGCCGTAGCCGGCACCATCGTCACCGCACGCCTGGCCCGCCGGTACGGGGTGCTGGCGAGCACGGGCAGCCTGGTGGCCGTCGCCGCCGCCGCCGCGCTGGGCGCCACCGTCGTGGCGCCGCTCTGCATCCGGCCGGCCCAGGCCGTCGAGCGGTTCTCTGTGGACCCGGTCTGGGCCGTCAGCATCTGCGCGATCCTCGGCGCGCTGGTCGGCGCGGGTGCCGCGATCGCCGTACTGGTGAAGCCGCCGCTGGGCTGGAACATGGCGGCGATGGGCGGCGCGGTCTGGCTGCTGGCGCTGGTCTCGGTCGCCCCGTCGCTGGCAACCGCCGGGCCGTTGCCCGCCGTACGGCTCGGTGTGCTGGAGCCGGCCGGGCTCGACGCGGCGCAACGGCAGGTGATCCTGATTCTGCCGGCGGTGGCCCTGCTCGTCGGCGCGGCGACCGGCGGCCTGGCCCGCTGGCGCGGGCATCCGCCGCTGGTCAACGGCGCGACCGGCGCGGTCGGCACGGTGCTGGTCGCGTTCGCCTACCTGACCGCCGGTCCCGGCGACGCCGTCGACCGGTACCAGATCACGCCGTACTACGGCGCGCTGATCGCCGTCGCGGCCGGTGTGCTCGGTTCGGCCGCCGCCGCGTTGCTCCGCTGGCCGCTCCTGCCGGGCACCGCCGAGGCGCGCGTCGTCGAGCCGAGCGACATCCTCCGCCCGCTGTCCGCCGGCCCCGCCGTGCCGCAGGCCATGACGCCGGCCGCCGATGGTACGACCGGCGAACCGGAGCCCGTCGACCTGGCCGGCACGGGGCCGGTCGCCGGCGCGACCGCAGCGAAGCCCCGGACCTCAGCCGAGCCGCTGGGCTTCGGTGCGCCGGCTGGCGACCGGGACGCCACCGCCGCACCGGCCGACCTCGACGACACCCCAGAGACATCGGCTGACCTCGATGCCACGCCGCAGTCACCGGACCCGGCCCCCGCGACGGCGGCCCACCTTCCCGCTGGACCCGGCGCGGACGGCTCCGGGATGGCGGAGGCGGAGGCGGACAGCACCGAACCCGACGGGATGCCGCCGGACGGGGCAATCGCCGCCCCCGGGACCCGCCGGATGTACCAGCCGCCGAAGCCCGACCACCGGACGCGGGTTCGGGCGACCTGGCCGGTCGTTCCGGCGCGGCGGGTGCCGCCCCCGACCGAGCCCGCTCGGGGCACCGAGGCGACCCACCCGGCCGGAACGGAGGAGACGTCCGAGCCGGCACTCCGACCTCGGAACCGGCCGCCCCTGCCCGACCTGAACCAGGCCGCGAACTGGGACGCCCTCGCGACCGCCCGGCGCGCCGGGCCCCCGCCCACGGCCGACGCCGCGCCGGCCGCCCCGGCGTCCGTCGTCGAGGCGGGACGGGCAAGCGGGCGGGCCAGTGGCCGGCTGGGCCTGTTCCGGCGCAACAAGTCCCGGGCCGATGGGGACGGCGCGGGCACCCCGGCGGACGGGGAGCCGCTGCCGATGCAGGACGAGGAGTTCGTCGGCTGGGTGACCGGGCTGGGCAAGTCGCTGGCGGACAACGAGCCGGATCAGGAGAGCGGTCGCCAGTCACTCCACTTCACCGGCCGCCGCCACTGCGACTGACCTCCACTGCCAGGCCAGCGGCAGGTAGACCCGGCCGCCCGACGCGACGAACTCCTCCGACTTGTCCTTCATGCCGCGGGCGGCGTACTCCTTGAGCTCCTGCGTGCCCCAGACAGGCGCAGCGGGGACGTCGGCGTCCGGTGCGGGTTGCGAGGATTTGTCCCCGAGGCCACGGCATGAAGGATGGCTCCGGCGGGTGCTTACAGAACCCTTAACTCCTGCTTGAGACCGTATGCCCGTCGACGTCTGCTACGACGGCGACGGTGCGCTGGAGCGGATCGGGGTGAACCGGTACGACGTGGCCGTGCTGGACCGGGGCATGCCGGGTCACACGGGTGACGAGGTGTGCCGGAGCCTCGCCGGGTCGCCGGCACCCGGGTGCTCCTGCTCACCGCTGCCGCCGGTATCCGGGACCGGGTGGAGGGCCTCGGGCTGGGCGCCGACGACTACCTGACCAACCCGGCCGACCCCACCCTAGGACCCGAGGATGCAGCAGTGACCGGCAGTGAGCGAGGACAGACATGACGCGGGTGGACACGGCGGAGACCGGGCAGGGCGGCGCCGGCCGACGGGATACCGGCGCCGGGACCTGGCGCGCGCGCATCCGCCGGGCGATACGCGCCGCCTCCCGGCCGGGCCCCTGGAAGCGCGGCCGGCTGCTCGCGGCGCTGGCGCTGCTGCTCGGGCTGCTCATGCTGCTGCACGCGAAGATCCCGAACCGGATCGGGAACCTCGGCAGCCTGGTGGAGACCTTCCTGCCGTGGTTCGGTCTGTTCATCCCCGTACTGCTGATCGGGGCGCTGTGGCGCCGCTCCGCCTCCGCGGTGGCCGCGCTGCTACTGCCGGTCGTGGTGTGGCTGAACCTCTTCGGCGGGCTTCTCGACGACAAGTCCCATCCGGGCAGCGACCTCACCGTGGCCAGCCACAACGTCGGTGCCGGCAATCCCGACCCGGCCGGCACCGCCCGCGGCCTGGCGGCCTCCGGGGCGGACGTGCTGGCCCTGGTGGAGCTGACCGAGCAGGCCCGGGGCACGTACGAGAACGAGCTGGCGAAGGCGTACCCCTACCACACGGTGCAGGGCACGGTCGGGCTGTGGAGCAAGCTGCCGCTGTCGGACACCCAGCCGGTCGACATCAAGATGGACTACGGGCCGCTGGCGGACACCAAGCCGGTCGACATCAAGATGGCCTACACCCGGGCGCTGCGCACCACGGTGACCACGGACCAGGGTCCGCTGGCGGTGTATGTGGCCCACCTGGGGTCCGCACGGGTAAATCCCAGGGCGGGCTTTTGGACGACCCACCGGGACAGAAACGCGCAGGCGCTCGGCAAGGCCATCGCCGCCGAGCAGAACGAGCGGGTGGTGCTGCTCGGCGACCTGAACGGCACCATGGACGACCGCGCGTTCGCCAGCATCACCTCGCAGCTGAACTCGGCCCAGGACGCGGCCGGGAACGGCTTCGGCTTCACCTGGCCGGCAAAGTTCCCTGCGGTGCGGATCGACCAGATCCTGGTAAGAGGCGTGGAGCCGGAGAGCTCGTGGGTGCTGCCGGCCACCGGCAGCGACCACCTGCCGGTGGCGGCCAGAATCAGCTGGTGAACACCGCGTGAAGGCTGGCGCTCCCTCTCCTGCGGCACGGAGCACGAGCTACGACCCGACCGACCCATGGGCAAGATGTTCTTCAACATCCTCGCCACCTTCGCTCGCGGCAGAGCAGGTCAACCCGCTCGGCCCATGATCGATATGTGGAAATGATGTGTCCGAGGGCGACGCCGACCACAAATCCATGATCGTCATTCGTGGCGAACTACAACTTACGCCCAGAAAGCCGCATCAGTCGATTGTTGCGGCGCCCCGGGCCCACGGCATCGCTCAGCATCGTGCTGTGATGGCCTTCCGCCTACTAGGGCATCAGGGAGCCAGTCCTCCAGATCGTCGCCGCCCACACGGGGCGGGGCGCCGCCGACGATCCGCAGGTGGTGTCGATGTCACCGCTGGCGCTGGGCCACCCGGCGCGGTACGTGGAGCGCTTCCGGAACGGGCCGCGTAGGTCAGGCACCCTGCCGTGTCAACTGAAGACATTCGATGCATTGCAGTTCCCCGCCGCAGACGGCGCAGGCGAACTGGTGGCGCGTATACCGCGCGTAGCAGGCTGACCGTGTCAGCGCCGTAGACACCGGTAAGCCGGTCCCGTTTGGCCTGCGAGGACGGCAGCCGCCAGGAATCGATGCGGGCGCCATAGCGCTGATTTCACTCGCCGATGTCAGAAATTGTGGCCAGCCAGGCAGGGCCGGCCACAGCCAGGCCTCCACTGCCGCACGCACCGATTTCCTGGCCAGCTCGGGCTGGTTGAGATCGCGCACCGCCGAATTGACATCCGCACCTGCGCGGTTGGTGACCGAATTCCGACCGAGCCCTTCCGCCAGCACGGGCGTTGTTGGTGCAATTTGTCGAGCCGCAATCGATCATGGACGTCGCTCGGTGGGGAGCCAGCACGCATGGAACAGGTCTTTCGGATGCTATTGGTGCGCAACGCCGAAGCGGCGGATCCCGAGACCGACGCGGTATCGGTGTCGGACACACCGCTGCAGCAGGAGCTGGGCAGCGTCACCGGCGACGAGCCCCGCGGCGAGGTCATGGAGCGCGCGCGGGCGTTCGTCGACAGTGGCCGGTTTATCGGTGACGCCGAGCGGGTAGCCGGCGGGCCACAGCTGCGCGAGCTGCGTACCAGGCTGATGGAGTTGCGGGATCCCACCGAGGAGCAGGTGGAGCAGACCGTACGCGACGTGCTCGGTGACGGCTACGCCGAGCAGGTCGGCGGTACGTCGTGGCGGGAGCGCAAGGAACGGCTGGCCGACAGCGCGCTGGCGCTGAAGCTGCTGTCGACCAGCGATCCGGGGGCGATGGCGGAGCTGGTCGGGCTACTGCGCGCGGTGCGCTTCGTCGAAGCCTGGGTAGAGGACCGCGACGGCGACGACCGGGCGGCGGCCACCCTGCCGATCCTCGACATGCCGCTGGTGCTGCCGGTGCTCTCGGGGCTGAAGCTGGCGCCACAGCGGCCGGACACCGCCGCACCTCCGGCGCGCACGGTGCCGCCGCTGGCGGACTTGCAGCAGGTCGGTCGGCAGGGGCAGGTCATCGACAGCGTCGTGAGGGAGCTGACCACGATCGCTCCCCGGTTCTTCCGTACCCTTGACGGCGATCCGCAAAAGCCGGGCGGCGCGCGGCTCGACGACGGCCGACCCGCGCCGAAGGCTGCCGCGAAGGCCGCTGGCATCAGCATCGCGGGCACCCAGGACGCCCCCAGGCTCGGGCTCTCCGACGCCGGTGTCAAGGTGATCAGCGAAGCCAGTCGCCGCTACCTCGGCCAGCTGGGGCTGGACCTGTCGCGGGACTCGGTGAGCCAGGTGGTGGCTCGGCTGGACACCGAGAAGGCCGGGTTGGTACGCGACCTGCGCCCCACGGCGGGAAACACCGTACTGGCGCTGGCCGACATGTTCCGAGCCGGCACGTACGGACTCGGTGGCGCGTTCCTGTGGCGGTTCCCCGGAGGCGACCGGCAGCCGCTGCCGACCACCCACGGCACGGTACGGCCGGTCGGGGAGGCTGAGCTGCTGGTGGTGCGGCAGCAGCTCATCGGATACGAGCCCGGCGAGGTCGCCCATATCGAGAACGTGCTGCGGGGTGAGAACAAGCAGCGCACCCACCGGCGTCGCGAGGTCACCGAGGAGATCTTCGTGACCGAGCGCGAGATCGAGCGGGAGGAGGAGCGCGACCTGGAGACCAGCGAGCGCTTCGAACTCAGCCACGAGGCGTCCGAGGTGCTCAAGGAGGAGGCGGAGGTCGAGGGCGGGCTGCGGATCCGGGCCCAGGTCAGCCCCGCCGTGGTGATCGAGGCGAACGCGCGGGCGGCGTACACCAACGCCCGGGAGAGTGCCCGGAAGAAGGCCAGCGAGTACGCCCGCGAGGTGGTCGACAAGTCGGTGAGCCGGCTCGCCGAGCGGATCCGCACCCAGGAGACGCTTCGGGTGACCCGCGAGGTGGAGGAGATCAACGACCACAGCGTCGACAACGTCAACGGGGACGGCCACGTGGTCGGTGTCTACCAGTGGGTGGACAAGTGGTACGAAGCCCAGTTGTTCCGCTACGGCGGTCGCACCATGTACGACTTCGTGATTCCGGAGCCGGCGATGTTCCTCACCGGCGCGCTGGAGGAGGACGCCACCCGGGAGGTGGGGCGGCCTCGGCCGGAGCCGTTCGAACTCGACGCCGGCCAGCTCACCGAAGCCGACTACCTCTACTGGGCGAACAAGTACCACGCCACCGGCATCCAGCCGCCGCCGCGGTTCGAGGAGACCCGATCGGTGACCTTCTCCTCGGGCGGCGGCGGCGAGGCCGGCGACATGTCGCAGCGCCAGGATCTGACCATCCCCGAGGGGTACACCGCAATGCAGGCCCACGTCACCGCCGGCTTCTCCGGATCCCAGATGTACGTCTCGGTCGGGCGCAGGGTGTTCCTGTACGAGTCGCACTCCGGTCTGCGGTCGGCGAACCTCGACCTGGAGGAAGGCACCATCCCGATCACGATGGTCGCCAACGACACGCCGCTGTTCGCGGTCAGCGTAGAGGTGGTCTGCCGGCGTACGGAGCGGGCGATGCTGGACTGGCAGATCCGTACCCACGCCGAGATCAAGCAGGCGTACCTGGAGCAGCAGGCGCGGTTCGACGAGGCGACGGCCCGTGCGGCGGCCAACCAGGGGGTGGTCATCGACGGCCGGAACCCGGGGGCCAACCGGGCGCTGGAGCTCACCGAGCTGAAGAAGGCGTGCATCTCGGTGCTGACCCACCAGCACTTCGACGCCTTCGACGCGGTGGAGACCGGGGCTCTGGGCGTGCCGCAGGTGGACGTGGCGGTGGTCGAGGAGCAGGGCAACTACATCCGGTTCTTTGAACACGCCTTCGAGTGGCAGCTGATGAGTTTCCTGTTCTACCCGTACTTCTGGGGCCGGAAGAGCACCTGGCTGGACCGGGTGCGGTACGACAACAGCGACCCGGAGTTCGCCGAGTTCGTACGCTCTGGTGCCGCGCGGGTGCTGCTGCCGGTGCGGGAGGGGTTCGAGACCGCGGTGGAGCACTTCATGCGTACCGGTCAGGTGTGGCAGGGCGGGCCACCGCCGGAGATCACCGACCCCGAGTACCTGCCGATCGTCAGGGAGATCCAGGAACGTACCGGCGCCCCCGGCGACGAGGTGCCGGAGGGAGCGCCCTGGCCGGTACGCGTGCCGACCCGGCTGGTCCGGTTGCGCCCGGACAGCGAGCTGCCGCGCTGGGTCAAGCAGGACGACGGCACGTGGCGGCCGGTCGGATCGGACGACCGGTGACGGGTTCGGCCGCTCGGCTCCACCATGGACGGTAGCGAGGACTTCCGGCGGTTCCTGGAGCTGCTGCTGGCCGACATCACCGCCGCCGGCTGGTTCGATCCAGACGCGGCGGGCTCATCGGCGTCGCTGACCGACGACGTGATCCCGCCGCACCGCGTCACCCTGCCCCCGACGGGTGGGGACGGCGGCGGTGACCCGCCCGACGGTGGTGGTGCCGATGGCGGGAGCGGGTCGTCTCCGCTGCGGCAGGCGTTGGCGACGGTGCTCGCCGACGGCAGCACCGCCACGCTGGGGCGCGCCAGCTCACCTGCGGTGCGTGCGCTACTGGACCCCGCGGCGCGCGACGAGGTTCGGCGTACGATGAGCGCCGTCGTCGCCGCGACGGACGCATACCGAAGCGAGCTGGGCGCCGCCGTACCGGCCGACGCGCCGCACGACATGGTGCTCGCGGTGCTGCTGTCGCTGCTACACGGCCCGGCATGGGGCGCCGCCCTGACCCGGCTGCACGCGCTGCTCGCTTGGTACGAGCGGACGATCGCGCTCGGCGTGGTGATCACCGCCGAGCGGTTGGGCCGCCGCGACTCGGAGCCAGGCATGTTCCGCGACCTGACCGGGGCGGTGCGGCGGGGCCGCAACCGGCTCAGCATCGCAGTAAACGCCCTCGTCGACGCCACCGTCCACGTGCCGCACACCCACCAGGCGCTGGTGGAACGGCAGCTCACCATGCTCGCCAGCCGACGGGCCGACTGGCAGCGGCGACAGCTGGTGGCGCGGCTGGCCGGTGTGGTACCACCGTCGCCGACCGACCTGGAGACGTACCGGCGGCTGCGAGAGCTGACCCGCCGCCGGACCGACCTGGAGGTCGTGCTGAGCGCCGACCGGGCGGAACGGGAGCGGCTGCGCCGGCAAGCCGGCTCCTCCGCGGAGACCCGTGACACCCGTTCCGCTGCCCGGGCCCGGCTGCGGGTGCTCTGGCCCCAGATTCAGGAGCAGCAGCAGGAGCTCGCGACGATGAACCGCGAGATCGGCAGCCTCCGCCAGACGCTCAGCGGCGCGACGATGAGCCGGATCGCGGCGTACCAGGACGCCGAACGCCGCGGGATCCGGCACGACGAGGCCCGCCAGGAACGCGACGCCCTGCTGCAGCGCATGGACCAGGAACTCACATCCCTGACGAGCCACCGGCTGTCGGTCGCCGACGAGACCGGCCGCTGGCAGCGGTACGAGCTGCTCCTGGAGCGGCTACTGAAGAACAGCCACAACCTCGGCCTGGAGCTGTTCATGGACTCGTTCCTGAAGGTCAGCTCGTCGGTGGAGCGGCGCCGCGACATCGGGATCTCGGCACATACCACCGGCCAGGTGCAGTGGCTGAGCTACCCCGGCCACGGCGACAACGCCGTCGACTGGAACTGCCACGCCGGCCTGCCGCTGCGGCTCTCCGCGCCGCAGGAGTTCCGGCTCCCCGAGCGGTTCCGTACCACCCCGGAAGACGCGGCGGCGTACCGCCTGGTGGGTGGCAGCGTGGTGGTCGAGACGCGCGCGTCCGACGACCTCCAGGACATCTTCGGCAAGATCGCGTACGGCCTGCTCGGCCGGCAGGGGTCGCAGGAGACGGAGCTGGGGGCGCTGCTGCGCGAGCATGGCGACGACGAGATCGCCCCGGCCGAGGTGCTCACCCGGTCGTTCAGCGGCAGCGAGGTGTCCCGGCTGCTCACCGGCCTGGTCGCCCGCAACCTCACCCCGATCGACAACGCCGCCGCCTTCGACGCGCTGCGCGCCGGGATCGTCCGGGACCTGGAAGCCGGGGTGGTGCGTGCCCGCGGCCTGCCGGTGGGGACGGTACTGTTCCGCCGGGATCAGCTGCACGCCGACTCGGGCGCGTTCGGGCTGGGTCGTATCGTCACCCACATCACCGTGGGCGAGCTGCTCACCTCGGTACGGGAGCTGCTCTCCAGCGACAGCAGCTCCGCGTACGACACCGAACGGCGCAGGTTGGTCAACCGGATCTGGCAGCTGCTGCTATGGCTGCGCTCGGCCGGCGCCGACGACCACCGGCGCGCGGCCTCGGTGTCGGTGGGCCACGTCTACCGCGGCAGCACGCCCGACGAGCTGACGGTACGGGTCTACTACTCCCACATGTACGACATCGCGGTACGCGCCGGCACCCCAGTCAGTGTCGGCGACCGGCTCGGACTCACCGGCTCCACCGGCAACGCGGTCAACTCCCACGTACACATCGAGATCTTTCTTTCCCGGGGCGGCAGCCAGCTCGGCGCCTGCCTACCCCACGAATTCTTCCCGCCCACGCCCTAGAGGGCCACCGGCCGGTGCGTGCGTCGCTATGAGCATGCCGCTCCCGGGGACCTGGTCCACGTCGACGTGAAGAAGCTCGGCACCATCCCCGACGGCGGCGGTTGGCGCACCCGAGGACGTCAGCAGGGCAAACGCAACCGCTCCCGGCTGGCCTACACCGAGATCCTTGCCGACGAGACTCGGGACACTGCGGTCGCGTTGTGGCACCGCGCCCACGCATGGTTCACCAGCTGCGGCATCACCGTCCGCGAGTTGTCACGGGGATGATGTTGATGGCGATCTCGGCGGTCGGGTCTGACCCGAGTTCTCACCGGCTGCGTGCCTTCAAGTTGACCCGTCGACCCGGCTGCCGGGATCACCTTTTCTCCGTGCTGGCACCTGATGGCGTAGTGACCTGCTCTGGAGCCTGGGTTCGTCCCTCATCCCCGTGCTGTCCAACGTTCAGCCGGTGCCCGCGACCGACAACCTGTCCGTTGCGGCTGAGGAGAACGAGCTCGTACGGTCGGTGAAGGCGCCGCGGAACGCCGGGTAGTACTCGTGCAGCAGCGATTCGCAGCGCGGCGGGCTGCGTCAATCCAGGGAGCTACGGTGACGCAGGGGCGCGAGCTGCACGGTCCAAGTCCGAGCTGTTCCGACGACCGCAATTGCCCGGCAGAGGAGGTCGCAGCCCAGCTGCGGACTTCCTTCTGCGAAGCCGCGGTTGATGAAGCTGATCGCTCTCGGGTGGTCACCCGCTTCAAGAGCATTCTCCAGCCCGGCGGCCAAGACCGCGGCGAGGGCGGCGTGGAAACTGTCTGCCCCTTTTTCGCGGAGGGTCTTGGCGGGCTCGCGCAACGGTGACGGAGAGACCGTGGGCGGGGCTAATACGAAAGTCATGTCCTTCTCCTGTGGTGTCGGTGTTGCTCGGTCAAGCCAGCCAGATTGGCCCACCTGCCGCAGCCGTGCCGCAACGGCCTCGTCGTACCGGGCTGGGCGGGATTGGCTGATTGTTGCCGCAAGGTAGCGGCTGATGACCCAGGCATGATCGCTGGCGCGACGCCAACGCGTCGTTATGCCTGGGGCAGACGTTTCCCGAAGGGCCGCCTGAAGGGGATGACCCACCACTGGACCCAGCCATGCCTCCGATCATGATTATTTGCCCCACGGCGTCACTGGTCGTCGCCTGTAACGGACGCGGCGTTGTCCGTCAGCACACTGAAGTGTCGGTGGCGATCGGATGGTCTACCAACGCTCGGCCCTCAAACCTCGAAGTTGTCCCGTGGACACTGCCGAGACTCGGGCAGCACGCCCGGTAGGCGCTGGCCCGCCAACGATGTTGACGAACTGATCCACTTCCCACTCTACGCGCACTACACGCAGCGGTGCCGCTGCCAGCTCAGGGAGCTGACTCCAGCGATGGATGTGGCTCCCTCTCGGCGAAGATCGACACGACCTCGTCTCATGTCCATTGTCACCTCCGCCCGGGTGTGGTCCATCGTCCGAGCCTCGCCTGTGTCGGCGACCTGCGACCTACAGCAGCGGTTACAGGTCGGTACATCTGGCTGCGCGAGCCGACCGAGTGAGCCCGCGACAGCGCCACTGCACCTGGCATGCCGACTCGACTAACTTCTACGCCATGGCAACTACGGTGCTACGCGTCCGGCTCATCGGCGGCGACCGCCTGGACCTCACGTACGACGAACCGGACGTCTCCGACGAGGACGAGCTTGTGGAACACGTGATCTCGACACTGGCGCAGGATTCGGGAGTGCTGCGCACCAAACACGGTGATCGGCTCGTCGTGCTCTACGGCCGAGGCGTCGCAGCGATCGAAGTTGCGCCTCGCGGTGCAGTGCTGTGACGGGCCGCGCGCATGGGGCTGGCGGCGGCCGCCGGATTCTGTGTTATGGTGGCCAGGTTGCAGTTTTGATTTCCGTAGACGTTTCGGCGCCTGATGGGTTAACCAAAACCCATCAAGGCGCTTTTTTCGTTTCGTGTCGTTTCCGACGCGGCTGATCAACGCGGCGGCGCGCGAGTCCGCACAGTGCGGTCTCCAACAGCCTGCGAAGGAGCAGACATGGCTACAGGTACCGTGAAGTGGTTCAACGGTGACAAGGGCTTCGGCTTCATCAGCCAGGACGGCGGCGGCGCCGACGTTTTCGCCCATTTCTCGGCGATCTCCGCGAGCGGCTTCCGCAGCCTCGCGGAGAACCAGCGGGTGGAGTTCGACATCACCCAGGGCCCGAAGGGCCCGCAGGCGTCGGATATCCGCCCGCTCTGATCCACGCTTTGCCGCGGCGGCCTGACTGGTTCAGCGGGCCGTCGTTTGGCGTCTCATCTACCATCATTTGTTCAGGCTCGTTTTTGCGATGTCCCGTGGCCTGCGGCCCGTGCCTTCTTTGCGACGTGCCGTTCGAGGAGGGCATCGCATGACCGTGACGCGCACACCCGACGCCCACCCGGCGACAGTCCCCGGCGGGTTCAGCTGCGACCGGCACCCGGTTGCCGGCGCTCCGCGTTTCGGCAGCCTGACCCCTGCTGGGGCCTGCGGTTGCATGGCACAGTTTCTTGCTCCGTCCACCGCGGAAGAAGAGAAGCCCGCGCCTCGTGCATACGACCGCGGTGAGGTGGCGATGCACCGCTTGCGCCACCCGTTCACCGTCGCAGCCGACACGACGCCACACCGAAACGACAAGTAAAGATGGCCGCCCAGGTAGTGTGAGCTCATAACACAAACCCGCTCGTCATGCGGCAGACTCCAACGCGGCCGATCATCTCGTACCGTTTCAGTCATGACCGAGCTGTTCACCACGAGCACCAGGCCTGCAGCTCTCGACGACCTCCGCGCACGGCTACAGGCAACGCGGTGGCCTGACGCGCCCGAGGACGCGGGATGGTCACAGGGCGCCGACGTGGCGTACCTACGCGAGCTCGCCGACTACTGGGCCGACGGCTTCGACTGGCCGGCGCAAGAGGCGGCGCTCAATCGGTTGCCCCGCTACCGGACGACGCTCGGTGGGCATCGCGTCCACTTCGTCCATGCCCGCGCCAAAGCGCCGGCCGGAGCGGCACTGCCGCTGATACTGAGCCACGGCTGGCCCGACTCCTTCTGGCGTTACACCAAAGTCATCCCGTTGCTGACGGATCCCGGCGCACATGGCGCAGATCCTGCCGACGCGTTCGACGTCGTTGTGCCGGACATGCCCGGCTACGGCTACTCCGACCGGCCCACCGGAACACCCCCGGACACGATTGCGGTCGCAGGGCTGTGGGCCGAGCTCATGGACCGCCTCGGCTACGAACGTTTCGGCGCGGCCGGCGGCGACATCGGCAGCGGGGTGAGCCGCTACCTCGCCCTCGATCACCCCGACCGGGTCGTAGGCGTGCACCGGATGGACGCGGGCCTGCCCGTCTATCTCGGCGACCGCGCCGACCTGGCGCCCGAGGAGCGTGACTTCCTCAACAGCGCCACCGACTGGGCCACGGCCGAGGGCGCCTACGCCGCCATGCACCGCACCAAGCCGCAGACCGCAGCCATCGGGCTCAACGACTCACCCGCCGGGCTCGCCGCCTGGATCGTGGAGAAGCTGCGTGCGTGGAGCGACTGCGCCAGCGACGTCGAACGTGCCTTCACCCGTGACGAGATTCTCACCAACATCACCATCTACTGGCTCACCGGCACGATCGGCTCGGCCATGCGGATGTACCGCGTCAACAGCGCCATCCCGCCCGCGCAGCACGCCCGCCGCGTCGACGTACCGTCAGGCTTCTCGCTGTTCCCCGCCGATCTTGTACGACCGCCACGGGCCTGGCTCGATCGGATCGCCAACACCGTGCGAGTGACCGAACACGTCCGCGGCGGGCACTTCGCCCCGTTCGAGCAGCCGCAGTTGTACGCCGAGGAACTGCGCGAATTCTTCCGGCCCTACCGCCCCTGAGGCAGAGCATCGCTGTCATTGGGTCCGCGTCGGCGACGCTGATCTGCTGGACGGCGACCCAGGGCAGGTATTTGCCGATGCGCTGCCACAGGTGGTCGTAGCGGCGGCGGCCGCCGCGGTAGCCCCGGATGGCGGCGGACCCGATGTTCCTGCTCGGAGAGCCATACACCAGAAGGGTGTAGTCCTTGGGCGTACGCCGCGTGCGCGCCGTACGCCCAGCCGTCGTTGACGTGACGCTCTCCCATCGATCGCCATCTCCTGCCATCATTGGCGGCAGCGTCGCACGGGCGGTGTTCCCCCGGCCAGCGTGCGGCTCGCCCGTGGAGCCGCTTGCGGCGCTGTGGCGGTTTGTGGCGCGCCGCACCGCCCCGGCTGACCCGCCCGGCCACAGGCAGGAAAGGATTCGCGTGGACGAGTTCGACTACGTCATCGTCGGAGCGGGATCGGCGGGTTGCGTGCTCGCCAACCGCCTCTCCGAAGACCCCGACGCGCGGGTGCTGTTGATCGAGGCCGGCGGTGAGGACAGCCACCCTCTCATCAGGATTCCGAAGGGCTTCGTGCAAGTCATGGACAGCCCGAAGACCGCCTGGCACTACCCGGTCCGCCCGTTCGGGCCGACCGGCCGGGTCGAGGTGTGGCCGCGGGGTAAGGTGCTCGGCGGGTCGAGCTCGATCAACGGCATGGTCTACAACCGGGGCAACCGCGCCGACTACGACGAGATCGAACGGCTCGGCAACCCCGGCTGGGGCTGGGACAGCGTCCTGCCGATTTTCAAGAAGATCGAGGACCACGAGCTGGGCGCCTCCGACGTACGCGGCGCCGGGGGGCCGCTGCACGTCTCGGCGGTGGCGCCGGCGGAGTCCGACGAGCTGTGCGAGGAGACCATCGCCTCCGGCGTCGAACTCGGCTGGAAGCGCGAGCGGGACCTCAACGCCACCGACGACGAGCGCATTGGCTACACCATGGCCACCATCAAAAACGGCCGCCGGGTGAGCGCGGCCGCCGCCTTTCTCCACCCGGTCGCGCGTCGCCGGAACCTGACCATCACCGTCAACACCCTCGTGCTGCGCATCCTGTTCGAGGGCGGCAAGGCCATCGGCGTGCGTACCCGGCGAGCAGGCCGGACGGTCGACTATGCGGCCACCCGCGAAGTGATCATCGCGTCGGGCAGCGTCGCGACACCGAAGCTGCTGCAACTGTCGGGCATCGGGCCCGCCAACACGCTGCGGTCGGCCGGGGTCGACGTACTCGTCGACAGCCCGAACGTCGGCGCCCGGTTGCGCGAGCACCGGTACTTCAAGCTGCAGTTCCGCCTCACCGAAAACCTCGGGTACAACCGGGTGCTCAACACCAAGCCCCGGCAGGCGATGGCTGGTGTGCGCTACCTGGTGACCCGCCGGGGGCCGCTCGCCCTCCCCGTCTACGACGTGACCGGGTTCTTCAAGACGCGCCCCGAACTCGACCGCCCCGACGCGCAACTGCTGGCGGCGCCGTTCTCGGCGGGCCCACAGGTGCCAGGCAAGCAGCTGCCGCTGGAGCGGGAACCGGGCGCGATGTGCCTGGGCACGATCCTGCGGCCGGACAGCGAAGGAAGTGTGCGCATCACCTCAACGGACCCGGACGCGCCGTTGGAGATCGTGCCCAACTACCTCGCCACGGAACACGACCGGAGGGTCGGGGCGGACCTATTCCGCCGGATGCGGGAGCTCTTCGCCACGGGCCCGATCGCGAAACGGATCAAGGCGGAGACGCTACCCGGCGCGGATCTGCGTAGCGACCAGGAGATCATCGACGCGGCGTTCGAGCACGGCTACTGCGGCTACCACGCGATGGGCACCTGCGCCATGGGCCCAACCGACGACGACGTGGTCGACTCCCAACTGCGGGTGCGGGGCGTGACCAACCTGCGGGTCGTCGACTGCTCCGTGCTGCCGGTCATGGTCTCAGGAAACCTCAACGGGCCGATGATGGCGATGGCCTGGCGAGCGGCAGACATCATCCTCGGGCGCGCCTGACGCGCAACCGACGCTCGCGCCGCTACCGCGCTCGGCGCTCGGCGCTCGGGGATGGTTGCGGTTCCACACCCGCATCCGCTCCGGATAGCCGTCAGGGGAGCCGGTGGGCGTTCCAATGCTCGTCGAGCGCCGACGCGGCCAGTTCGATGCCCGTCAGCCGGGCCGCCAGAGCCAACAGCCCAATGGCCTGTCCGCCGCCGTCCGCGCCCGGCCGGGGAATCGGCAGCTCCGCGACGAGCGCGTCCAGTGCGTGCGGATCCGCGACCCCTAACCTGCTCGGGCGCGTAGCCGTTGAACCGCCCACGGAGCACACCGCCGACCGCGTGGCGGAACCAGACGTTGCTGATCGTGTCCCACTCCGCCTGGGCCGCCTCGCCGCGGACGCTGAGCCGCTCCAGCAGCGGGTCGGCCGGCCTGGGTCGCCGGCCCGGTTCCAGGACGACGACCCACTCGCCGACCACCCGTGTCCACGCCAGGCGCTGCGTGCTCAGCGTGACCGCGCTGGTGCCGATCGCGTCCGGATCGGCGCCCAGCGCTGCGGTCACCTCGGTGACGTCCACGCCGCGGATGTACGTGGCGCAGCCGGCCCAGCCCAACCAGTGCTCGTCCAACCAGGTGGCGCTGGCGAGTCCGCCCGACCCGCTGGGCGGCTCGGGCGAGCCGAGCTCGGTCAACAGGGCGTCGCGCAGCGCTCGCGCGTCGGCCCGCGCCGCCCGTATCGCGAGCCCTGCCTCGGTGACCGCCCGGAAGGCGGCGGCAAGCGCGGTCGGGCTCGTGCACGCCCGGGCCGCCTGGACGGCGCGGAACTGCGGGGCATCTCCCCCCACCTCCAGGTCCCGCGCGAGCGCGTCGAGCCGGCCCGCTGGTGCCTCCTCGCCGGCGATCACCGCCGCGAGCGTGGGGTGCTCGCGCATCCCGGCGGCGAAAGCCGCCCGGTCGGTGGCGACCCTAGCCACGCTCCATAGCGCCAGCTCATCGGCCTGCTGCAGAGCGTACGACAGCTCGGGGTCCTCGTGGGTCAGCGCTTCGTACCGCGGATAGACCCGCTCGACGACGTCCTGCGGCCACGGCCGGAGCGGCACCGCCGGCATCGGCCCGGCCAGCAGGTCCGGGGCGAACTCAAGGCCAGTGATCCGTGCCGCGAGGGCCAACATCAACTGCTCCGTCGCGCCGATCGCCTTGTCCCACGGCAGGCTGGCCCGCAGGTTCTCGAGCGCGTCCGGATCGAACCCGCCGCGGTCGTCGGGGAACAGCGCCTCGAACTCGGTCACCACCGTGCCGTGGTTGGCGTAGTTGAAGCGGGTGACGGCATTGACGTTCCAGAAGCAGCTGACCGCGCGGCCCCCGGTCAACCGGCGCAGGACCTCCGGCCGACTGCCCTGCCAGCCGTTGTCCTCGATCGCGACGACCCAGTCGCCGACCTGGCGCAGCACGACGGTCTCATGCGCATAGTCAGGCTCGTAGTCGCCGTCGAACTCGACATCGACCGCCTCCTCGAGCGAGCCGCCGAATGCCGCCGCCACCGCAACGAGGTCCATACTCTCAACGAACGTCACACAGGCCGCCTCACAGAGCGGCGACTCGTCCAGCCATCCGTACCGCGCGATCTCCTCCACGCGAACACGCTACGGGGGCCACACCACCAGGGACAGGGCCTCGGCCGTCGGTACCTCGCGCACGGTCGGCGGCAGATCCGGACACGGCCAGGGCCGTGACCACAAGCAGAGGAGTACGTCCCGACGCACTCATCTCGCCTACGAGCCGGCGCTGCCAGGCCAACCAGCCGAAGCGGCGTACGAAGCGCGACGATCTCCAGCCACCTGGCTGCGGCAACGTGTCACCGAGGGACCCAGCTCCCGCGCCGCCGGGGTGGCGATGGCGGGAACTGCGGGTCAGGTTCGACCGCGTGGCGGGGTAGGGGTGCACGGACGGTCAGACATGCAGGGTGGGCCGGTAGATGAGTTCCTGGGTGCGACCGTCGAGTGTCCGGCTCCCTATCAACTCCAGGTCGAAGTCGGCCGCCCCCTGGAAGATCGGCTCCGTCCCGGTCTGACCGCTGATGACCGGGAAAAGCGTCACCTGGACGCGGTCGACCAGACCGGCGGCCATCAGCGCCCGGTTCAACGACAGGCTGCCGTGCGAGCGCAAGGGCACCTCGGACTCCTCCTTGAGCCGGGCGACGGCGTCAACGGCGTCACCGCTCACGACGGTCGCGTCCGGCCAGTCGAGGGGTCCTTCCAGCGTGCTCGACACCACCGTCGCCGGGAGGCTCCTCATCCGGGTGACCCAGGCGTCACGGACCTCGGACTCCTCGGTGCTCGCGGCCAGCATCCGCGCGAACACCCGGTACGTGTCGGCCCCGAAGACCATGCGCTGCTCCTCGCTATACAAGGCGAGGCGGTGCTCGAGCAACTCGGGGCCCTGCTTACCCCAGTAGCCGCCCCAGTTGCCGCTGTGGGTGGCGAAGCCATCGAGGCTGGAAAAGATGTCGAAGGTGTAGATAGCGGTCATGATGCTCTCCTTGTGCGTGTGAGTTCGGTACGACGGGTCTGCAGGAAGGCACGCTCGGTCTCATTGGTGGCCAGTGCGATGGCCTGGTCGTAGGCGGCTCGGGCCTCTGCGTCGCGTCCGAGCCGGGCCAGCAGTTCGGCCCGGGTGGCGGGCAGCCGGTGGTAGCCCGGGAGATCGACGTCCTCCAACGCGGCGAGGGCTACCGCGGGTCCGTGCACCTCGGCGACGGCGACCGCACGGTTGAGCGCGACGATCGGGGTCGGCGCGAGCGAGAGGAGCTGGTCGTAGAGTGCCAGGACCTGCGGCCAGTCGGTGGCGGTGCCGTCGGTGTGCACCGCGCTGATCGCGGCCTGGATCTGGTATGGGCCGGGCCGGTTGCGCCGCAGGCAACGGCGGACCAGGTCGTGGCCCTCGGCGATGAGTGTCCGGTTCCACAACGACCGGTCCTGGTCGGCCAGCAGCACCAGTTCGCCGGTCGGGTCGAGCCGGGCCGGGCGGCGCGCCTCGGTGAGCAGCAGCAGGGCGAGCAGGCCGAGGACCTCGGGCTCGTCGGGCATCAGCGCGGCGAGTTCGCGGGCGAGCCGGATCGCCTCGGTGCACAGGTCGGTTCTGATCAGCGGTCCGGCGGTGGACGTGTAGCCCTCGTTGAACATCAGGTAGAGCACGGTGAGCACGGGCGGCAGCCGGTCCGGCAGCTCATGTTCGGCGGGTACTCGGTAAGGAATGCCGGCGTCGCGGATCTTCTTCTTGGCGCGCACGATTCGCTGGGCGACGGTCGCCTCCTGAATCAGGTAGGCCCGGGCGATCTCCGGTACTTCGAGGCCGCCGAGCAGGCGGAGCGTGAGGGCGGTCCGCGCGTCAGGAGCGAGCGCCGGGTGGCAGCAGGTGAAGATGAGTCGCAGCTGGTCGTCTTTCACCGGTCCCACCTCCTGGGGCTCGTCCTGTTGGTGCAGCAGCAGGGCCTGGGCGTGCCGGGCCTCGCGGGTCGACTCCCGGCGGAGCCGGTCGACGGCCCGGTTGCGTGCGGTGGTCACGATCCAGGCGCCCGGGTTCGGCGGCGGAGTCTGCCACTTCTGCAGCGCCGTGGTGAAGGCGTCTTGGACCGCCTCCTCGGCGAGGTTGATGTCACCGAGGAGGCGGGCCAGGGTGGCGACGCAGCGGCCGTACTCCGCGCGGTAGATGCTTGCCAGGTCCATGTCGAATGACCGGCTTCTGTTCAGGCTTGGGACAGGTCGTCGAAGGGGCGCACCTCGACCGGGCCGCAGGCCGCCGCGCACTTCTCGGCCCAAGCCAGCGCCTGGTCCAGGTCCGCGCACCTGATGATCCAGAATCCGGCAATGTGCTCCTTCGTCTCGGCGAACGGCCCATCGCTCATGGTGGTGGTGCCGTTCTCGATCCGGACGACGGTGGCGCTGTCCGGCGACAGGAGTCCCCCGGCGAAGACCCAGGCGCCCGCGGCCTGCAGTTCGTCGTTGATCCGATCGGTCTCCCTGAACATGGTCTGCATCTCCTCGTCAGACGGCGTCGGCGCGCCCTCGACGAAATGCACGGAAAGCAGGTACTGCTTCATGACGGTCCTCCGGTAGCTCGACGGTGGGATGGCGACAGGTCAGGCGGCCAGGCGGCGCGCGACAGCGGGGATCACGATCGCGGCCGCGACCAGGTGGGTGAGCATCAGCAGTGCCTTGGTGGCCGCCCCGGCGTCGGCGATCACGTCCGGCACCAGCGACAGGACGGTCAGCACCACCGTCGTGCGGACGAACGTGCGCCGCGGACGCCGGGCGAAACGGGACAGCAGCGCGGCGATGACCACGCCGATCAGCGAAAAAGCAGCGGTCAGCACGCCGAACCCCGCGACCGGAATCGGGGCGCCGCCCATATCGAGGCTGATCCCTGCCGCGTGGCCGGCGGCGGCGACGGTCATGGTGGCGGCGCTCGCGGCAACCGCGGCGACGACACCGGTCCGGATCAGCGCACCGATGGACGAAGTGGTGGCGCGGGTCGTGTTCACAGTGGTGGTCATCGTGCCCTCCAGTAGGTGTAGGGACCGGCTCGGTGCCGGGCTCTTACCAGAGCTACGAAAAGGACCACCCCCAATCGACAAGCACGCCCAGATCTTTTCGAAGACATTCGACTCCGGTGTACGTCGAGGCAGTTCCCCGGGCATAGCGGACGAACGCGACAATACGTCGGTGACGCTCTCGGCATCGATGAGCCGCGCGGCACGACCCGACCTCCACCACAGCCTCCGCGGACGTCGGAGACAACGCCAACGTGACCCAGTTCCAGAATCCACCGTTCCACGTCGTTCGGCTGACCGGCAGCCGACGGCATGCCGGCCGCGGGACCACCAGAAACTACAAGGCATCGCATTGCCGGGCGTGTCGACCATGACCACAGCGATACGAGAACTCGTCCGCAGCGGGGAGATAGAAGGCGTCGGTGTCCGATGCGAGGATCCGGACTGAAGCCGCCTGGCCGCATCCACGAGGGGTGATGGCCCGGCCGGGCATCGCGCACGGGTGGTCGCAGATCCGTGCGCAAGCTCTTGCAATTGAGCAACTGGCGTTTTGCTCTGCGGTTCCGTTCGGCTGTAGGGCCGCGAGCGGCACTACGGCCGTTGACGGCTGTCAGGTCGGTGCGGACTGAAGTGTGTCCGCGACCGGGCGCCGTGTGGCAACCATCGCGGGGATGGCGGTGAGTGCGGCGATGGCGAGCAGGACTCCGAGTGCGGTGGCGAGCAGCCAGGAATCGGGGGGGTACTGGACCTCGCCGGTGCTGAGGGACGCAAGGAGCCCGATGCCGGCCGGGATCCCCGCGGCGACGCCGGGTATGGCGGGAAGCAGTTGCGCTAGCGCCAGGCCCACGCCGGCCTGCGCGGGCGTGGCGCCGAGCGTCCGCGCGACGGCCAGCGGCTGCCGGGCGTCGAGGACCGCGGTCCAGGCGCTCACGACGGCGTTGATGAGCGCAAGAATGCACAGCATGACGGTGAGCACGAGGGTGGCCTGCTCGCCCCGTTCCACCCGGGGATTGGCGAGCTCCGTGTAGCCGAGGTCGAAGTGCACCACTTGGGTGTTGACCATGAGTATGGCGACGAGTGCGGTCGTGGTGATCAGGGTGTTCACTGTGACCAGCCGGGCGCGGCGCGGCCGGCGGGCGTTGATGCGCACCCCGATCAGCAGGGCGGTGGGCAGCTGCCGCGACAGCCAGATACGCCACCGCCGGCGCCTCGGTGGCGTTGCAGCGTCGGCCAGAGTGTGGACGGTGCTGGTGGCGACGGCGCGCACCACCGGTACCAGAGTCGCTGCCACAGCGATGGTGAGGGCGAGGGCCGTGACGGCGATCACCGTGCGCAGCGCGGGTGGCTGGGCGTTGACGGAGCCGATGAGTCCGGCGCTGGGGCGGATCAGCACGGGTGCGGCGAACCAGCCCGCGGCCAGGCCCGTGGCGGCGGCGGCAAGCCCGATCACGAGGTACTCGGCGAGGTGGACGGCGGCGATCAGGGCCGGTCCGGCGCCGACGGCCTTGAGCAGCCCCACCCGGCGGCGCTGGCCGATGATCCGGCCCGCGACGATGCCGGCGACGCCGGCCAGCGCAAGGCCGCTGAGCAGCCAGCTGCCGACGAGCAGCGCGATCTGCGCGTCGCTGTACAGCCGACCGTTGATGTAGCCGATCTCCTGCCAGGTGGTGAGTTGGTCGCCGACGACGTACGTGGTGCTGGCCGCCGGGTCGGCGAGTTTGAGGTTGAGGGTGTACGACAGTGGCTGGCTGCCCGCGAGCGTGGCGATGTCGCTGCGGTCGACCCAGACCAGGCCGCCGCGCTCGACCAAGATGCTGCCCGGGTAGTGCCATCCGGCGTACGGATACGTCGCTCTCGCGGCGGTGACCGCAGTCCCGATCACGCGCAGCGGATGGCCGTCGATGTTGACCGTGTCGCCGGTGCGGATGCCGAGGGCGTCGGCGAAGGCGCGCTCGACGACCACGCCGCCGGGGCGTACCCAGGTGCCGTCGGTCACGGCGGGCCGGTCGATCGATACGGGTGTGGTGTCCCGGCCCTCAACAACGGCGTGCGCGGACTTCGCGGGCCGTCATCGTCAGGTAGGCGACCGGGAAGGGGCCGCTGTGATCGGTGACGCCGGCCGCGGTGGTCAGCGATGCGAGCTCGTCCAACGCGGCCTGGCCGGTGGCCCGGGGTGTCACGATCACGTCCGGGCCGGCGGTGCCGGTCCGGGTCTGCTGGTACGGCCGGTCGGCGATTTCGTTGAGGGTGAGGCCGAGGGTCAGCGTGGCGGTGGCGGCGGTGATGGCGGCCAGGAGCAGGACGGTTTCGGTTCGGCGGCGGCGCAGGTCCCGCATCAGCAGCCGGCAGACGAGCAGGAGGCGGCCGGACATGTCAGCGCCGCCCGTCGTAGACGGTGCCGGTGGCGGTGCTGGCAAGTCGGTTGTCGTCGGCGAACGCGCCGTCGCGCATGGCGATCACCCGGTCGGCGACCGCGGCGATGCGAGCGTCGTGGGTGACCACCACGAGGGTCTGTCCCGCGGTGCGCAGTTCCTCGAACAGCCGCAGCACCTCCAGGGTGGCGGCGCTGTCCAGGTTGCCGGTGGGTTCGTCGGCCAGCACGACCAGCGGCTCGTTGCTCAACGCGCGGGCGATGGCAACCCGCTGGCGCTGCCCACCGGACAGCGCCGAGGGCAGGTGCGCAGCGCGGTCCGCCAGCCCAACCCGGTCCAGCAGGTACATCGCCCGCTTGCGGGCCCGCCCCGGCGACTGGCCGGCCAGCAGCGCGGCCAGCTCGACGTTCTCCACCGCGGTGAGCTCGTCCATGAGGTGAAAGGACTGGAAGACGAACCCGATCCGGTCGCGGCGCAGCCGGGCGAGGGCCCGTTCGCTCATCGTGTCGATCCGGTGCCCGGCCAGCCACACCTGCCCGCCGGTCGGGCGTTGCAGCCCGCCGAGCAGGTACAGCAGGGTGGACTTGCCGCAGCCGCTAGGCCCCATCACCGCCAGCGACTGCCCGGCCGGCACGTCCAGATCGACCTCGTCGACCGCGCGGACCAGCGCGTGCTTGTCGCCGTACAGCATGCTCAGCCCACGCGCCTGCAACACCGTCGATCCGGTCACGCCCCCGCCTTCCGTCCGGTCCGATCAAGCCCAGTCCACATGCGCTCACACGCCTCCAGCCAATCCAGGTCGGCCCGCAGCCGCAGCACGACACCCTCCAGCAGCAGCCCGGCAACCGGATCCACCGACCGGTCCAACGCGGCCCGCTGGGCGTCGCGCAGCCGGCGCAGCACCTCACGCCGCTGCGCGTCAACGAGGGCCACCGGATCGGCCAGCCGGGCGGCCGCGGCAGCCACCAGCTTGAGATGAAACTCCGCGAGGTCCGGCTTCGGCCAGTTCACTTCGGTCAGCCAGGCGGCGACCCGCTGCTGCCCCTCCGGGGTCAACGCGTACACACGGCGTTCGGGCCGGTCAGGCAGGCCCTCGGCCCGCTGCGAGGTCACCAGGCCGGCCTTGCCCAGGCGGGCCAGCGTCACGTAGATCTGCCCGGCGTTCATCGCCTCGCCCAGCGGGCCGAGCGCGGCACGCATCCGGCTGCGCAGCTCGTACCCGTGCGCCGGCTCCTTCGCCAGCATGGCCAGCACCACGTCCTGCACCCAGGCACACCCTTCGTGTAGATCGTCATTAGATAACGGCTAGCTATAGCGCTGTCAACTCGACGGCGGGGTGCAGCGGACGGAGCCGTACGCCTACCTGAGCGGCGCACCGCGCGATTGCGCCCAGAGGCCGCCGACCGGTCGGCACGAGAACACCGAGATCGACAAGTGTGGCTGGAGTTGGTCTTGCTGTCGCGGTCATTGCCGTGTCCATATGGCTTTGTCCCTACTGTCGGCAATCTCGCTTTATTCCGCCGTGGACCGTTCGTGGGTGTCGGTGGATCATGTGTTGGTGGCAGTCATGTTGGCCCGGGTACGGGGCAGCACAAAGCCGGTGGCGATGAGCCAGGCCAAAGCGGTGAACCGGGCTATGGGCAGCAGGATTGCCGCGTCGGAGAGCAGCAGGGTGAGGGTGGACAGTTCGGCGACGGAGGCGATGACCAGGCCGATAAGCGCCAGTCGGCGTGGCAGCAGTCCGGCCAGCAGGCCTGGCACGGCGATACCCGCCAGGAGCAGGCCCAGGAAGACGACGTGCCCGGTGCCGCCGGTAGCGAAGGCGAGGTCCTGCAGCGCCCGGACAACAGCCGGCTCGTCGAGCACCTCCGGACGTGACAGCACCCAGGTGAACAGGCCGGACAGGCCCAGCATGGCCCCAGCCAGCACGCCGCCGACCAGGGCGATGGTGGCGCCGGGTACCCGGATGCCGAGATTGCGCAGGCGGGCTGAAGCGGTGGCGGCATAGATGGCCATCGGGACCGAGGCGGCGAACTGCAGGAACGCGCTTACGCGCACGGCGTCCTGGTGGTCGTGGAAATAGGCCAGAATCTCCGCCGAGGAACCGAACGGTGACGGGAAGGTGTCGCCGCCCGACATGACGGTGCTGATGGCGATCCCGCCGACGAACAGCGTCGTGAACACCACGGCGAGAATCCGCAGCGGTGGCCCACCGTTGGCCTGTCGTGGGTGCGCTCAGAGGTTGTCACACGATCACCCGTCCGCCGGTCAGGTCGAGGGTGACCCCGGTGACCCAGGACGATGCGTTCGAGGCGAGATACAGCACAGCCTGCGCGATGTCATCGGGCTGCCCGATGCGGCCTAGCGGGAATGCCCCGGCCAGCTCGTCGAGCTGCTCGGCGGACATGAACCGCTGCATACGCTCGTTGAGCACCGCGGAGGGGGCCAGGCAGTTGACGCGAATGCCATGCCTGCCGACCTCGGACGCCAGGTGCTTGCTGTACATCACCACGCCAGCCTTCGCCGCTGCGTATGCGGCGTTCGAGCCGCCCGGCTGGCGGCCTGCCGTGGAGGACATGGTGACAATCGCCCCGCCACCCCGCTCGATCATGGCGGGCAGGAACGCGGTCACCGTCAGATGCACCGACGTCAGGTCAGACTCAACGACCGCACGCCACCGCTCAAGTCCGAGCTCGGTGGTGGGCACAGGGACGCCCTGACCGCCGGCGAACGCCGCGAGGATTTCCACCGGCCCCCACGCGTGCTCGACCGTGTCCCGCATGCTCTGCACCGCGGCCTCATCGGTGACATCACCAGGTGCCGCCACCGCCGCACCACCCTCCGCGGCGATCTTTGTGACGACTGCATCAATCGCCGCCCGGTCACGGCCATTCACCGCGACCTTGACGCCGTTTGCCGCCAAGGCCCGGCAGGTCGCCGCTCCAATTCCTCGTGAGCCGCCGGTCACCAATGCGACCTTGCCGGCCAGGTCCGGATAATGCGGCGGGCGACCACCGCCCTCGCTGAACACGTCCACAGCTGCCTTCCTCCTCGCGCGAGTGGGTGCGCACGCCGCAGCGCGGTTCGCCGAACGGATCAGCGCAGTCGGGGTGATCCCCGCCGATGTCGGACTCCTGCGCATGATCGCCACCCAACCGCGGCGCAGTCAGCAGTCCTTGGCCGAGGAGCCGGGGTCGTGCCGAGCCGGGTCGTCGCATTGGTCGACAACCTCGAGCGCAAAGGGCTCATCGAACGACGGCGAAACCCGCGGGACCGCCGCAACTACGCGTTGCATCTCACCACTGAAGGTACACACGTGATGACCGAGATGCGCGGGCTTGGCTCCGCGCATGAAGACGACATCTGCGCCGCGCTCGACGACACCCAGCGGGCGCAGCTCGCCGCGCTACTCGAAGCCATCGCCGCACAACAATGTCTCACACCAGGCGTCCACCCCGGATACCAGCAACGGCCACGGTGACCACGACGAAACAGCCAGGCCGGCAGAGATCGGGTAACCGTCGCCGGGATGCCTGCTGGCGGTTTGGCCGATCTCAGGACCGGACACGAAGGGGCACCCGCCACGTCTGCGGTTCGCACATTCGCGGCAGCATCCGGAGGTTGCGGCATACGAATCCCTGGCGGCGCAACGCCGTCGCGAGAGCCTGGTGATAATGCCCGGCTGCTTCGACACCTATACGCACGCTTTCAGCCTTCACTCGTTGCCGCACCGCGGCGACGGTGGCCATCAGCGCGCCGGAGACGGTCAGATCGAACTCGAACGGTCCCTCGACAATCTGGCCGTAGTGATCGGCGAACGCCATCGCGGTGCGTTTGCCAACGTCGACAGGGATGACCAAACACCGCTGCGGCGGCAGATCACGAACACGGCCCATATAGCCGGCCTGCGCGACGCCGCCGGCGAAACTCGCCACATCAAACCTCCTGCGGAAAAGATCAGCCCACTCTCCCAAAGGAGCAGCCCCACATCCGGGACTTACTATGAGCCTTTTCCAAGCTGATCTTGCAGTTCAGGGTGGGTGCGGCGAGCCCGGCAATCGATGAGGGCGAGGCTCCAGGTAAGACAGCAGTCGACCAAGATCCGATGCCCCGACCGGGAGCCTCGCCTGTGCTGTCTTACCCCTCCACAATCCCGCTGTCCAGCCGCACCCTGAACCATCTCGCCGAGCGCATCCGTGCCCACCGCAACCAGCATCGATCTCGGTCGCGGCGTCTTACGCCGGGCCGACAGGCGCTACTGGCCCTGGCCCACCTGCGCAACGGTGACACCTACACCCGCCTCGCCGCCGGATTCGCCGTCGGCGTCGCCACCGCCTGGCGCTATGTGCAGGAAGCAATCGTCCTGCTCGCCGCGGCCGCCAACGACCTGGCCACGGCCATGCGGCGCCTCCGGCACCTGGCGTACGCGATCCTGGACGGCACGCTGATTCCGATCGACCGGGTGGCAGAGCAGAGGCCGTACTACTCTGGCAAGCACAAGAGGCATGGCGTGAACGTGCAGGTCATCGCCGATGCCGCCGGCCGGCTCGTGTGGGCCTCACCAGCACTGCCAGGCTCCGCTCACGACCTCACCGCCGCCCGCATCCACGGCATCATCGACGCCCTGACCAGCACGGACGTCATGACCTTCGCCGACAAGGGCTACCAGGGCGCCCACGGCAGCGTGCGCACACCGTTCAAGCGGCGCCGCTTCCGACCGAAGCTGTCACGCCGACAGAAGGCGGTCAACCGCGCTCACGCGAAAATCCGTGCTCGCGGCGAACGAGCCATCGCCACGCTCAAGACCTGGAAAATCCTGGCCAAACTGCGGTGCTGCCCACGCCGCGCCACCGCGATCGTGCTGGCCATCCTCGTCCTGCACCACGTCGAAGCGAACCGCTACGCAGGATGAAAGTGGTTTTATGATCATCGCGTGATCGATACTGATGTCACGGTGCGCCGGGCCTCCGACGCGGATGCGCCCGCCCTGGCCGGTCTGCGCTGGCGGCGGGCCATCCAGGAGCGCGGCTACCAGGGCGACAACCTGGACGAGTTCGTCGCGACGCTCGGCGACTGGATGCGCAGCCACCCCGAGCACCGGGCGTTCGTGGCCGAGGCCGCCGGCGAGGTGATCGGGATGGCCTGGCTGGCAGTACTCGACCGTGTGCCCACAGCGAATAAGTACGCCCGGCGCGGCGGCGACGTGCAGTCCGTCTTCGTCGTCCCCGAGCTGCGCGACCGCCGGGTCGGCGCGCTGCTGATGTCGGCCGTGCTGAACGAGGCCCGTCGCCTGGAGCTGGAGCACGTGACGGTGCACTCCAGCACCCGGGCGGTGCCCTTTTACGAGCGCAACGGCTGGGGTCACGATCCCGAGTGGCTCAGCTGGGCCTCCGAGGCGTAGAGCCGCTGCCCGTGCCGGCCCACCCGCTCGGCCCGGTACGTGGTGTCGCCGGCCCAACGCAGCGCGTCCCGCGGGTCGGCGTAGTGCGGCGGCAGCGCGATACCAAGCTACGCAGCTGCCCACGCCGCGAAACTTCGGTCGTGCAGGCCAATCCTCGTCCTGCACCACGTTGAAGCGAACCGCTACGCAGGATGAAAATGGCTCTATGAAACTTCGCGCCCTCGCCGCCGTCGCCGGCCCATCGCCCGAGGATGTCGCGAGTGTCCTCGACGGGGACCGCCAAGGACATGTAGATCGGCCGGTTCGCGACCTTCCCGTCACGGGTCACGGTTCTGTCGCTGATCTTGTGATGTGGACGGTCGCATCCATTCGAGGCGGCACCCGTTGATCATGTCTGGCGTGTTCGCTTGTGGAGCAGTTGCTGCCTCATCTGTCCGGTCTGCTGATCGATAGCGTTGAGCAGCGTCAGCAGGCCGTCGTGCTCTGCGCCCGGGTCCGATCGGCGACGGCACGGTGCGGTGAATGCCGGCAGCCGTCGAGCCGTGTTCATGGCCGTTATCTGCGGCGATTGCGCGACGTCACGGTTGCCGGGGTAGCGGTGCTGCTTCAGGTGCGGGTGCGACGGTTCCGCTGCGACAACCGTGGTTGTCCTTTGGTGACCTTCGTCGAGCAGGTCGATGGCTTGACCGCTCCGCATGCCCGTCTCACCTCGGGGCTGCGGGAGCTGCTCACCCGGATCGGGCTGGCGCTTGCTGGGCGTGCCGGCGCCCGGCTGGCTGCCGCTGTCGGTGTGACCGTGGGCCGTGACACCCTGTTGCGGCTGGTAAAAGGCCTGCCCGATCCGGCGGGGGCCGCGGTGATGGTCCTGGGTGTTGACGACTTCGCGTTCCGGCGCGGACGCCACTACGGCACCATCCTGATCGACAGGATCACGCACCGCCCGGTCGAGGTCTTCGATGGCCGTGACGGTGACAGCCTCGCCGGCTGGCTTGCGCAGCATCCCGAGGTGGAGATCATCTGCCGCGACCGGGCCGGCGGCTATGGCGAAGGCGCCCGGCAGGGCGCCCCGCACGCGGTGCAGGTCGCCGACCGGTTCCACCTCTGGCAGAACCTGGGCCAAGCGGTGGAGAAGACAGTCAACGCCCATCGCGCCCGGCTCGCCCCGCCAGCACCGCCGCCACCCGAGGACACGCCTGAGGTGGTGCGGCCGCTACCGGAGAAAAAGATCGTGACCCGGTTGCGTGAACACTAGACCGCCGTGCAGGAACTGGCAGCTCAGGGCGGCGATCGGCTGCAAGCTGGGGCTGCACCAGGCCACGGTGCGCAAGTTCGTCAACGCCCGCAGCCTCGAGGACCTGACCGCCGTCACCGAGCAACGCTCACACCTGGTCGACCGGTTCACCGGCTACCTGCACCAACGCTGGAACGACGACGAACGCAACGCCACCCAACTGTTCCGCGAGATCCAGCAACAGGGCCGACCCGTTCTGGGACGCCGCGGCCGGAGCGTGAACAAGTTGGTGGCTCAACGGCTGACGGCCGGGTCACCAAGATCGGGTGTTTCTCGAGCTGACCGGGCGTGTGGGTCAGGCCAGCCGGGGGACCGTTGCCTGAGGGAAAATGTGTCAGAGTGGAAAGTATTGCGCTCAACTAACGGGGCAGCGCGAATCAAGACCTGGGAGAACACCACTCAATGACCACCCCCCACGACCCTGCGCAGAACCAGCCGCCGGCCGGCCAGCAGCCGATGCCGCCCACCGCCCAGTTCCCGCAGGTGCCCGCCGGCCAGTTCCCGCCGCCGACGCCCGGGCAGTTCCCTCAGCAGCCCGGCCAGATCCCGCCGCCGCCCGGCGCGCCGGCGCCCGCCGCCCGCAAGCGGCCCTGGCTGATCCCCACCCTCATCGGCGTCGGCGCGTTCGTGGTGCTGTGCTGCGGCGGCTCGATGGTGATCGGCCTGGTCAGCGGCGACGACAAGAAGACCGATGTGTCCGCCAGCAGCGACATCCCCGCTGCCAGCCCCAGCACCTCCGCCCCCGCGGCCGTCGCCCCGAGCACGTCGGCCCCCACGCCGGCCAAGCCGGAGCCGGCGAAGACGACCGCGGCGCCGGCCCCGGCCAAGCCGAAGACCTTTGGCGTCGGCGACAAGGTGCGCGGCGGTGACTTCGAGTTCACCGTCAACGGCGTGAAGTGCGGGATCTCCCAGGTGGGCAGCCAGTTCCTGAACACCAAGGCGCAGGGCACCTTCTGCAAGGTCAACGTGACCGTCAAGAACGTCACGAAGAGCGCGCACACCTTCCACGCCGACGGCACCCTCACCGCCCAGGACGCCACCGGCCGGGAGTACGAGGCCGACGGCGAGGCCGGGATCTACGGCAACACCGACGGGCAGGGTTTCCTCGACGAGATCAACCCTGGCAACTCGGTGAAGGCGAACGTCTACTTCGACGTGCCGAAGGGTACGAAGCTGAAGTCGATCACGTTCGACGCCGGCCTGTTCACCCTCGCCGAGGACGCCGTCGTCACCCTGTGACCGGCCCCCAGCCGCGAAATGCGGGACTGGCGACAGCAGCGACAGCCCGGAAAACCCCGGGTTGTCGCTGTTTTACCGTAGATCGGCGGCGATCCGGTCGGCGTCGGCGGTCAGGGAGTCGTAGCCGTCGGCGGTGAGTTTGCCGTCGCGTCGCAGGTCGCTGAGCTTCTCGCGCAGCTTCTTGAGCTGGTCCTCGGCACGGTCGGTGTCGCTCTCGGCGATCTCTTTCGCGATCGCGTCCACCTTGGTGTGCAGGTCCTTTGCGGCATCCGGGTTCAACCGGCCGGCTTCCACCTGCTCCCGGATCGACTGGCGCATGCCGGCGATCGGGTCAGCGGGTGGGGTGGGGCTCGGCCTTCGGGAGGTGGCCCGAGGGCTCGGTGTCGGACTGGCCGGGGTGCGGGTGGCGGACGCGACGGTGCGCAGCGTCGGCGTGGCGGGCGCGACGGTGACCGGCACAGCCGGCACGCGGGGCGCCACGACGGTGGGGGCCGATGCCGGCGGCGTGGTCGGTCCCGCGACCGAGGTGTGGTCGCGGTCGAGCAGCGTGAAGCCGGTCAGGGCGAGCAGCGCGACGCCGAGCAGGGCCGCCGCCAGCAGCGCTTCGCGGCGACGCCGGGCCGGGCGGTAGCCCGGCCTGGGGCGTGCCGGGCCGACTGCGTCCGGCCTGGGCGGAAGAGCGATCACCGGCGTGGGTCGTCCCAACCGGCTCGGGGCAGCTGGCGTGACCGGCACGAGGGGAACCGGAGTGCCGGCCCGGGGCAGCAGGGCTGCGAGGCGGTCCCGGACGTCGGCCGCGTCGCCCGGCCGGTCGGCGGGATCCTTGGCCAGCAGTTCGGCGGCCAGGGCGTCCAGCTCGGCGGGTACGTCGGGCCGGCGCTCGCCCAGCGGCGGGGGTGGCTCGTTGACGTGCTGATGCAGCACGCTGAGCTGCTCGCCGACGAACGGCGGACCGCCGGCGAGCATGGCGTAGAGGGTGCAGCCCAGCCCGTACAGGTCGGTGCGGTGGTCCACCGGCTGGCCGAGAGCCTGCTCGGGAGACATGTACGAGCTGGTGCCGAGCTTGGTCGCCGGCTCGGTGAGGGTCTTCTCCCCCTCCGTCCAAGGAAGGCGGGCGATGCCGAAGTCGCAGATCTTCACTGTGCCGGTGGCGGTGACGATCAGGTTGCCCGGCTTCACGTCACGGTGCACCACCCCGGCCGCGTGCGCGGCGGCGATCCCGTCGCAGGTCTGTACGGCAATCGACAACGCCTGCAGGACGGTGAGCGGGCCGTCGGCGATCAGGGCGGACACGGTCCGCCCCTCCACCAGTTCCATGATCAGGTAGGAGTCGTTGTCCTCGGCGCCGAAGTCGTAGACGGCGACGATGTGCGGATGGGTCAGCCCGGCCGCCGCACGGGCCTCGCGGTCGAAGCGTTCCGCGGCCATCGGCTCCTTCAGGCCCGCCGCGGCGAGCACCTTTATCGCCACCGGGCGGTCCAGGCGCAGGTCGCGACCGCGCCACACCTCACCCATGCCGCCGCTGCCCAGCAGCTCCTCGGCCTGGTAGCGGCCATCCAGCAGACGTCCCAGCACGGGGCCTCACTGCTCCAACCCTGCGCGCCGCTACACGGGGGGCGGTGACGCGACGGCCGGCATTGGGGTCATTGAACGAACCATCAGGAGTTCCTCATGGTGGACGGTCCCCCAAGCTGGTCAACGCGCCATCGGCACCGAGGAAACGACCGGCGTCGCTGACAGCTTGGAGGAATGGGGTCCTGAGCGTCGGGCTTGGGACTGCTGGCACAACAACCCGGGGGCCTGAGCTGCGGTTCTCGGGCCCGGCCCGTACGGCGCTCAGGAAGGCCTTGTTCCCCCCAGAACGGGGCCTTCCGCGCGATGAGCAGCCGGCCAGCACCAGGCAACCAGGCAGCTCGGGTCGAGCAGACGGTTGTCTATCCGCGCTGCTGACGGCGTCGGATCTGCTTTTCTTCCACTGCAAGGCGCGCATGAATGTCGGCCAGCTCACGGCAGCGTGCGGTCCGACTCGACGATCATTCGGACCTGGCAACTTGATCCAGCAAGGCGCGGCCGACAGCGGGGGTCTGTTGTCTGTTCGCCGGAGCTGGGTGGACTCTTGGCTGATGGTGTGTAAGGTCAGCTAGCTGTCCGCACCTGTGCGTTCAGAGGAGGCCGGCGACCGTGGCCGAGAAATCGACCGCTCGCCCCGCCGATGGGGCTGCCCAAGTACACGACGACCCAAGTGAAATTGACAGTTGGATCGCTCACCTGTCGCGGCCGGCAGGAAGCGACTCGGACACGTACGACGAGTGGCCGGAGGCCGCCGCGCCGCAGTCGCGCGAAGACGTGTCGTACCAGCCCGAGGACACGAACCAGGAGCACGAAGCGCGGCACGCAAGACACCGGGCGGACCAGCAGTACGAGGAGTACGAGCAGCACGACGGGGCCTACGGCCAGCACGACTACGCGTACCGGGGGTCCGACCCGGTGGCCGACCCCGCACCGGCGGGCTACGAGCCCGACCAGACCTACCGGGGCGACGAGCACGAGCAGGCCTCCTGGGAGGAACGGCGGGCCCAGGCGCCGTCCGGACCGATCGATGCCGGTCCGGTGCGCGAGGACGCGCATTCCGGACTGCAGGAGACCTACGTCGTACCGGAGGTGGGCTACGCCCACGAGGAGCATTACCCGCACGACGATGACGCCGGCTGCAACGAGTACCGCTACGGCGGGTCCGCCCCGCAGTACCCCGAGGCGGTCGAAGACGCTCCGACCCGAGTGCTGCACAACCTGGAGCTTGATGCCCGCCCGCGGCCGGCCGGTCGGCGGCGCTGGCTGATCGCGGTCGGCGGGCTCGCGGTGGGGGCGCTGGTCTGCGTTCTGGCGTTTACCTGGGGGTCGGGCGGGCCGCCGGAAGGCGCGCCGCCGCTGGTGACGGCCACCATCCCGCCGGACGCGTCTGAGGAGCCGATTGCCCTCCCGGAGATGCCGACGGCGACGCCGAGTTCCGCGACCCCGCGCAGCTCCTCCGCCACAACTAGGACCACACCGGAGGTCACCCGTTCGCCTAGCGCCGCACCGTCGGTCACCCGCCCCGCCGCGCCGCCCCCGACACGCGCCGTGGCCACGCCGACTCAAACCCGAAGCGCGAGTCCGCTCCTGCTCGGGCCATCGAGCAACGGCGGGGTGGCGAACATGGTCCAGGGATACTGCGATCGGCATGTCGCCGGGAGCTCCGCGGAGCCCCGCAACGACGGCAGTTGGCAATGTACGAGGCTTCTCTCTGCGTCCACCGTTGACATGAACGTCGCCTGCCGCGACACGTACGGTTCGGACGCCTACGCACGAACATCGGATCCTGGCGATCCATACGCCTGGCGGTGCTACCGCTGACCACCGTGCCGCGCAGAGTAGCTTTCCGGCCCCGATCGAAGGTCTGTACGAGTAGTTTGCCCTCGTAGTGTGGCGCACGCGCTGGCAAATCACGATCCGCTGGGACCGGGCCGAGAACTCGCCCACCGGCGTAACGCTGGTGGAGCGCGTCGTCGACTCCACCGCCGAGCTCTGATGCTGACCCGCAGGCCGGACGGGGTCACCGCCCACAGTGAGCCTCTGCCTGACCCAGACGGCCGCCGCCGCGCAGCAGTCCGCTGCCGCCAGGGCGGACGGTATGGTTGACGCGTCCGCGATGGAGGGTGAGCAGGAATGAATCCGGAGCTGACCTGGCAGCACCAGATCCACGCCGAAGGCGACCGCAGAACGGTTGTGTTGTCCGGCGAGATCGACATGAACGGCGCCCCGCGGCTAGAGGACCTCCTGCACGCGGCGGTCGATAACGCTGACGTTGTTGAGGTTGACGCGGCCGCGGTGACCTTCATCGACTCGAGCGTCATCAGCGCATTGATCACCGCGCGGAACGCGGCGGCGACAACCGGAGGACACCTTTCGCTGGTCAACGCCAGCCCCCAGGTTCACCGGGTTCTCGATGTCACCGGTGTACTCAACGCCCTGACCGTCAAGTCCGGCCGCCCGTAGGCGGCCCTGCAAGCGGGACGTGGCACGCCAGTTCCAGCGAGATAACGATCATGACAATCGGTGCGGGGCCGGCCGTCGCGATCAGCCAAGGGAGCTGATTCGACCGGCGCACGCGCCGCCCCACCACTCAGGACACGCCAGACTGATGGCTGCGGCATCGCCGCGGCGGGCGAAGGGGTTAGCTGGTTAGCGGCGGTCCATGTTGAGTGCCAGCAGGCCTTGCGCTTGCACGACGGAGACTGACAGGGTCTTGTAGCCGACGTCGTCGAACAGCACGGTCATGCGGTCCTTTTCGTAGCCGAGGACCATGCCTGATCCCCACTTGGGATGCCGCACGATGCTGTGCAGTGGGTACGGCCCGTCTTCCGGGAGGATCTCGGAGGTGCCGCCGTGGCAGTTGTCGCAGTGCCCGCAGGGGCGGCTCAACTGCTCTCCGAAGTAGCCCAGCAGCGCCTGCATCCGGCAGCCCGGGCTCTCGGCGAAGCGCCGCATCATGTCGGTACGTGAACGCTGCCCGGCCTGGTAGCGGCCGTACTCGGCCAGCGCCTCCCGGGCCGCTTGGTCGGGCAGGGGCGCATACCGAGCGACGCTGAGCTCACCCTTGGGCCCCGTCGCTACCGCACCGACCTGCTCAAGCAGACTGAGGTGGCTGACGACCTTGCGCTGGCTCAGGCCGGTGACCTTTGCCAGAGCGGTGCGGGTGAGCGGGCCTCGATGCAGGGCGGCTGCGACGGCTCGCAACTCTCCCAGGTCGGGCGCGCCGCCGTTGAAGAAGCGTTGCAGGGCGACGTCCTCGGCTCGGTGCAGCAGCAACGCCTGTGCCGGCTCACTGTCGCGCCCTGCCCGCCCGATCTCCTGGAGGTAGCTGTCCGGTGAGTCGGGCAACGCCACGTGTGCCACCCAACGAATGTTCCGCTTGTCGATGCCCATGCCGAACGCCGAGGTGGCAACCATGATCGGCACCCGGTCGGCCAGGAAATCCTCGTGACGACGGCGGCGCACCCCGGCCGCCATGCCGCCGTGGTATGCCTGCGCGGGGAAACCCGCGTCGGACAGCCGTTGCGCGAGGTCCTCGGAGGCACGCCGGGTCGGCACGTACAGGATGCCGGGCGGGTCGGCCTCCCTGAGCAGGGTGAGCAGCCTCCGCCAGCGGTAGTCCTCGCTGGGACAATGCGCGGCGGCGACGAAAAGGTTCGGACGGTCCAGCCCGGACAGGACCAGCCGCGGCTTGTGCATGCCGAGCCGCGCGGTGATGTCCTCGCGCACCGGCGGCGAGGCCGTGGCGGTCAGCGCCACCACCGGCGGGCGGCCCAGGCCGCGGATGAGGTGACCGAGAGAGAGGTAGTCAGGGCGGAAATCGTGGCCCCACGACGAGATGCAGTGCGCCTCGTCAACCGCCACCAGCGCCGGACGCAGCGCGTGGACCTCGGCCAGCCGCTCCGGCGAGCTGAGCTGCTCCGGCGTAATGAACAGGAACTTCGCGGCACCCGAGCGCAACTCGGCCAGCGCCGCCGCCTGCTTGCTCGGGCTCTCCGCTGAGCTGATCCTAACCGCCCGCAACGCCGGATCGCCCCGCCCGTTGAGGTTGCCGACCTGGTCCTGCTGCAATGCCAGCAGCGGTGAGATCACCACCGTGGGGCCCCGCAGTAGCATGCCGGAGACCTGATACACAGCAGACTTCCCGCCCCCGGTGGGCAGCACGACCAGTGCGTCGCGGCCGGCCAGTAGCGTGCGCATCGCGCGCATCTGGGTGTGGCGCAGCTTCTGCCAGCCGAAATGCCTACGGGCGGCGCGGCGCAGCCGCAGAGAGCGAAGAAACATCATCGCCGGGCATGCTAACCAACCACACACGGACCTGGATCATCCCACCTGTGTGACGCGAGGCGAGGATCAGCAGCGTGCCCGGTCACGGCGACCACGGGAGCAGGCCGGCGGCCGGCGCGCGCTCGTATTGGTGGAACACGCCCGGCACGGCCAGGTCGCGGCCGATGATCAGAGCATGTGGGCGAAGACCGACGTTCCGTGTCTCGGAGGACCGGTGGATGGCCGCTCCCTGCTGGTGCCAGTTGACGAGAACGGCGTGCCCCCTGCAACGATTGATCAGACCTGGTTGTGGATCGAGTACGACCGCCGAGCTTAGTCACCCGTCAGTTGCGGCACCTCGCGACACGTCGAGCCGGACGTGCGCGATGTGCCGTCGGCCTCAGACCGCTGGGCGCCCAGCGCGTATCCCATCACCGCCCTGGGCCACCCAAGCCGTCCGTAATCTCGCCATGGATCTGCAGCCCGGCGGCGCGGGCCTGCTCCACCAACTGGGGCGACCAGGCCTGCGTCGACAACCTCCGCCGGTCGTTCCGGTCTCTTCTTCGCCACCGCAGCAGCATCCTCGGCGGTCGTCGCTTTCAAACGTCAGGTGCTGCCCTTGACCAGGAGTTACACCTTCGTCACTCAGTCCTGCCTCTCGAGAGGACGGTGCAGGAGTCACTGCTTCGAAGGCGTAGTGGCCCGTGAAGCGGGATGCCGTGGATGACTACTGTCGGAGCGCCCGGGCGATCAGCCTGCCAATGACCAGGTACACCAGCGCGGCGAGTCCATAGTTGAGAACGAACCCTATTTTGGCGTCGTTCGGCGTGAATACGTCACCGAACCCTAGTACGAGCACTTTGGCCACCACGTATACGAATTGCACAAAGCCGTTGTCTTGGTTGGCCTTGGCCAACGAGAAGAATATGTGCAAGGCGAAGATGAAAGCCACACTGCCGGTCACGCCGACCACGATGCGGGCGACGATGGTAGCGGTATCTGTCTGACCCCGTTGTCGTGGCGCCGGCGGGGTCGCGTAGGGCGGCGGCGTATAAGCAGGTGGCGTGTACGGCGCCGGGGGCTGGGGGTTGTACGCCGCGGGCGGGGTGTACGGCGTCTGGGTCTGGGGGTACTGCGCCGCGGGCGGGCTGTACGGCGTCGGAGACTGGGGGTAGTGCGCCGCAGATGGGGCGTACGGCGTCAGGCCGTCGCCGCGGTGTACGTCCACGTATGCGATCCGCTGAGTGGGTGGGGTCTGGGGTGCCGTTGGTTTGGTGTGGAACCGGTCTTGTTGGTCGTCAGGGTCGTAATTGCTGTACGACATGGGTGAACAGTCTAGTGTCGGTCTACCGTGGGCAAAACCTCTCTTTCCGAATTAACGCACATCTCTACGCCATGTCGTCAATTCGCCACAGCCCGTAAGCGCCGATTCGTCCCTCGATGCCTGATAACTCAACGCGACTGTCAGTGACCGCCGCGGGTGCGGGCGGAGGTGGACTCAACACCCGAGCAGGAACACGCCCAGCCTGCCTCCGCCCGGCGCGACCTCGAAAGTCCCGCTCGACGGCGTCGACTTCCCGATCACACACGCCGGCGAGGGCGCGCCGGTCGACCGATCGGCGCGCCCGCATCCCGTGGTGTTTTCTCACCGGGACCGGTGCCTGCCGGCGCCGAACAAGGCCAGCAGGCGGCCACCACAGGCTCGGCAATCCCCTCCCTCCCCGCTACCGGATTTTCCGATCCGATCGGACTAACCGGATTGGGCCCGGCCGCGAGCCCGGTATCTCGATCGACCCATCCCGAGGTATCCGGATCACCGTCTCCGACGCCCGTGCCGGCGCGCACACCGACCCGACTCCTACTGGATCCGTGCCAGAGTTCGTCGCCGGCGTCTGGAGCCATCGCCCAGCCGGTGCTGCTCGGCCCCGACGTGCCGCAGAACTGACCGTGATGGTGGCAGGGCTACTGCGATCGGCACGCCTCGCAGGCCAGCTCAGCCGGTGCGCGTTCCGACGGCCGTTCGGAATGTCACCGATTCCTGGTGTCACCGCGCGGATCGTCGCATGGACACCGCTTGCCATCACCGATACGGCGCCGACGCATACGCGCAAAACTCAACGGCGACGCCGACAGCTGGCGCTGCTACCACCTTCAGTCGATGTAACCGGACAGCAGGAACGATCGCAGATGGCACAGAGTCCCGTCTCGCCCCTCAGGCCGGGACGACGGGCCCGCAGAAATTAGGTAGGCCACCCGACATCCCATACGGAACCGTCGCAGAACGTGACGGCCCAGGCTTGTCAAGGTCACGGGATCGGAGTGCAGCGATCGGGCCTATCCCCCTCCCAAGAGGTTACGCCGACGACCGGAATAGCGCCTTTCCAGTGACGGAAGGTCGGGGTGCCCGGCCTCATACCCGAAGCGGGACACACGAGCCCAGCCCGCTCATCCGAACAGCGCACCAGACGCCCGGTCGGAGGCAATCCCGGTGTTAGACCGAACGATCCGGACCGAAGCAACGGGTCGGCCTGGCCGCCACGCGGCCGCCTCAGTATGGAACCAGCCGACGCAGCAGCTGTGGCAGCTGCCGCAACGCTCGCGGCAGTGGGTGCCGCGGGTCATGTTCGCGGTCATCGTCTTGCTGCTCATCAGCTTCGCCATGATCGTGGCCATGTTAGCCCGATGACCCAATGCCGAGCCGTGCGGCGTGCTGGCAGACCTGCTCGGAAAACTCGCCCACATCCGAGCAGGCCGGCTCCCAGTCAGCCGTGTAGCCCTCGGCCCAGGCGTCGAGTTCGCCGTCATCCCCGCTGATCCGCTGTGAGCTGACGGGCGGGCATGTGGCTCGTGGTATCGGTGCTGCCGGCTTCGACCGGAGCACCGAGTTGGTCTCGAGCTTGGACGTCGACGACCTGCGTGATGCCGGAGATGGTGAGCAGGCCGGGTTGACCGGTGCACAACTGGCCTGGCTCGCCGTCGCGGTGGCGGATCCGCGGCGTGCAGTACCTGGATCAGATTGGGATGACCGGGCCGCCGCCGGCGATGCCGCCGTACAGGCCGGGCTGGCCGGTCAGCACGCTGCAGCCGAGGTCGATCGCGGCGAGCACTGCAGTGGCGGCGTCGACCCTGCCGATCGTGTCGAGGGTGACTGCGAGGGCCTCCCAGCTGTCCGGCGGCGGCGAGAGGATCTCGGCGATCGGGTGGTTGACGAGCAGCTGCAGGCGGTCGCTGTCGACGACCACCCGGGCGGCTTCGGCCACGCACAGTACCGGCAGCCCGAACACGCAGTTCTCTTCGTCGGCGACCTCGACGATCACCTCACCGACGTCGATCGACCCTCAGGTGAAGGCGATGATCGCGGAGGCGTCGAGGACGACCCGGACGGCCGGTTCGGTCACGCGGCGCGGGCCGGCAGGCCAAGCTGCTCGCGAGCCTGGGCGTCGAGCTCCGCCGTCCACCGCTCCCGGGCCTCGTCCAGGCGGCGGCGCGCGCGAGCCTTCCCCTCGTCGGAGACGACGATGCCGGCGGCGGCGAGGATCTCCTCGCTGCGGGCGCCGGTGTTGGGGCTCCTGTTGGCCATGCCCGCAGGATACCCCCTGATAGGGCGGGAGTCACCGATAGCGCCGCTGGCGGCGCTGTCGGGCGCTGGGGCTGCTGGTGCTGATGGGGAAATTGAGCGTGGCGCGCTCCATACCCTCAGCCTGTTGCCGCCCTACACCCGGCTCGGCCAGTGGCTGGCCAGGACCTCGGTCTCGCCCTCGTCGCGGGCATCGTCAGCTTCCGCGGTAGGACGTCCTGGTTGGGGAACAGCCGGTCGTACGACCGCAGGTCCATCGACCCGCGTAGCACCATCGCCTCGTGCAGCAGGGCGGTTCCGACGGCCCGCGCCGTCGTCGCCGGGACCGCGCCGGCGAAAAAGATCCAAACGTGTGCGCCGCGGCCCGACTGGGAAATCTCCAGCGCGGCCGGCACAGCGCTGGCCCGCGCCGCCTTGACGTAGGCGAGGGCGTCGAGCATCGCCGTCGCTCCGTCGAAGTCGGCCACGACGAAGTGGCATGTGTTGCCGGGCAGCAGGGGGTACAGCCCCATGAACACGTCGCCGACGAGATGGGCGGCGGCGACTTCCGCCGTGCGGGGCAGGTAGGTAGCGCCGCGCCGGTCCATGCCCTTACGCCAGCCGCCGGCGACGGCGGGCATCCACCCGCCGGCCCCGGTGCGGGTGTTCTCCCACCGCACCGCATACACGTCGACCCGGGCCCGGAACCGGTCGGCGAACAGCGCCAGCTTGTCCCCCGTCGGCGAGGCCATCGTGACCAGCCCCGGCGCCGCAACCGCCGCGGACAAGACTGCTCCGGCGCCGGAGCCGTGTCCTGACCACGCAGTTCCAGCAGGCGCGACAGCCGGGCGTTCTCCGCCCGTAACCGCTCCACCTCCCGGCGAAGACCGGCGAACTCGTCCACCGAACCCACGCCGACCATCCTCGTGGATCGACGTCGAACCCCCCAAACGGGGTCGCTACCATCTGCCGGTGGCATCGAAGCGCAACGCAACGCTCGAAGCGATGATCGAAGAGGCCATCATCGACGCGTACGGCAACGATGAACAGCTCACCGGCCTATTCACCATGATCGAGACTCGTCTGGCGGTGCCGTTCACCACCACCGTCCTCGGCGTGGAGGTCACCGTGCGGAAGGTCGACCTGACCGCCGACACTATCGTCGCGGTCTGTACCCGAGGCCGGCACCAACAGAAGATCGACCTGCTCGACCTGCCGCTGCCCACACCTGCACCGGACGGCACCGACTGGATCGACGCCTACCGGCAATGGGCGGGGCGGAAGCCACAGTGAGTGAGTACCAGTACTACGAGTTCACCGCCGTCGACCGGCCCCTCACGACTCGCGAACAGGCCGAACTGCGGTCGCTGTCCACCCGGGCCGACATCACCGCCACCAGCTTCGTCAACACCTACCAGTGGGGCGACTTCAAGGGTGACCCGCGCAAGCTGATGGAGCGGTACTTCGACGCGCACCTGTACCTGGCGAACTGGGGCACCCGCCAGCTCATGCTGCGATTGCCGAAGCACGTGCTCGACCCCGCCACCGTCGCCAACTACAGCGTGGCTGACAGTGCGTCCGCCTGGACCGCCGGCAGGCACGTCATCGTTCACCTTTGTCGGGAGGACGAGGACGGCACCGATGAGTGGGACCTCGACGGTCACGGCCTGCTCGCCTCGATCATCCCGGTCCGGGCCGGCCTCGCCGCAGGCGACCTGCGCCTGCTGTACCTGGGCTGGCTGCGCTGCGCGCAGTCGCTGGAACTCGACGACGACGAGCCCGAGCCGCCCGTCCCGGCCGGGATGAGCACGCTCGACGCCCCGCTCACCGCGGTCGCCAATTTCCTCTGCGTCGATCCTGATCTGATCGCGGCCGCGGCGGCCGCTTCGGCGCAGACTGCCGTCGAGCCGCCCGCCGCGCAACTGCGCTCGTGGATCACCGGCCTGCCCGCCCGGGAGAAAGACGCCATCCTCGCCGACCTGGTCGCCAATGGTGACGGTCACCTGCGCCGCCGGCTGCTGCGCCGGTACGGCGACGAACACCATCCAGGCACGTCCACCACAACTGCTCCACGCACCGCAGGCGAACTACTCGCCACCGCCGCACACCTCCGCGCCGAACGGGAACGCCAGATTGCCGAACAGCGCGAGCGGGACCGGATCCGCCGGGAACGGTCCGCGGCGGCCGCCCGGCAACGGCACCTCGACGCCCTCGCAGTCGATCAGCCCGCCGCGTGGCAGAGGGTCAACGAACTCATCGACACGAAGAAGCCGCGCGAGTACGACACGGCCGTACAGCTCCTCGTCGACCTGCGCGACCTCAGCGAACGCGACGGCGACACCACGCCGTTCCGACAGCAGCTGGCCGAACTTCGGACGGTGCACGCGCGTAAGCCCAGCCTGCTCGAACGCCTCGAACGGGCAGGTCTCGATGTCTGAGATGGCCCGGTCGACCGCCGCGCAGGCCCAGACCAACCTGCACGCCGTGCTGCAACTCGTGGCAGCCGGTCGGCTGCAGTGCAGCGAAACGACCCGCCGCCCGGCCGCCGCGACCGTCGCCGCGGTCGCCGAGGTGCTCGACGGCGGCGACTTTCTACCCCGGTGAGCCGATCGCGGCGTTCGCGTGGCCGCTGCTCGTGCAGGCCGGCGGGCTGGCCGAACTCGCTGGCGGCCGGCTTCAGCTCACCGACCGCGGACGCGCCGCCCTGGCCAAACCGGCCGCCGCGACGATCCGGCGGCTCTGTCCGCCCGCGGCGGCACATCCAGCGCCACCATCTCGAACTGCTCGACGCCCTCACTGACCACGCCACCGGCCGTCGGTCCCCTGGGCCGGCCTGCTGGCCGTGGGCATTCGAACCCGTCAGTAGTCGGTGAACTGGTTCACCCAGGCGGGCAATAGCTCGGCCGGGAGGAACGCCTGGAGGTCACCGACAGTCTGGGCCGCCGTGCCCCGCACCTCGTACCGGCTCCCGACGCTAATCGGGGTGCGGTCGCGCAGCAGGCCGTGGAGCAGCTCCAAGGTGATGGCATCCACCCGGCCGTGGAGCCGGGCCGTGTGCATCAAGGCAAGCAGGCTCTGCCGGCGGGTCTCCGGATCCGGCGAGCGCAACCCCCGGGCAACCCTGGGCAGGACCTTGTCCGTGTCGGGGTTGTTGTAGACCAGAGCGATCAGCGCGACGCCGACGTGCTCGTCCCCGCGGTCGAAGGCCGCGTCGACATCCCCGGGTTCCCGACAGCGGTTGAGGTTGCCGCCCCGCTCCCAGTCAAGGTCGACGGGCTCGACGTCGTCGCCCGCCGGTGCCCAGTCGCCCGCTGCCGGATAGATCACCCGTCGAGTATCGGCCGATCGGCACATCACGGCCAACCAGCACCTGGGTCAGGGATTGAGGGCGGCCCACTGCGCCTGCGTCAGCAGGCCCCCATGCTCCAGCCGGTGGGTGATCTCGGCCTTCGTGGCCGCGTTTAGCGTCTCGGGCAGATCCTCGAACGAGGCGGGCATGACATCCAGCAGGGAAAAGACCTGCTGGCCGTCTCGCACCGTCAACAACAGCATGCACCGCCAGTGCGGCGAAAACTCAGGCTGATGCGCGGCCCGGTGCACCAACACCGGCCGCAGGTAGTGCACCGCTTCGGGATCGGCGAATTCCACCAGCCATCCGGCACCGTGATTGCGGTTCAGCCCGCACTCGATTGCCTCCGCGTCGAGCCGGATCAATTCCGACGTGTCGACCGCCTTGACCGTACGTGGGACACCTGAGCTCACCGCGCGAGCCTCCCATGCGAGGGGAGCCAGCCCAACGTGCCGCCGCCCGCCCGCTTCACCGCAGAGCTCCCATCAGACCAATGAGCTTGCTCACAAACCGGTCGGAGCCGGATGGTGTCATCTGAGCATCAGCAAGCCCATACACCCGACGCCTACACTCCGAACGGCTCGTCGGGGACTACATGAATCGCTGCCTCCTCCGCGGAAGCGCCCCCGCCGTCGATGCCAACGTCCTCGGCCCGAAGATCCGACGACGGGTCGCCAGCATCTTGGGTAGCCCAGACAAGCCGACCTGCCCTCAAGTATCCGACCTGGTCGTCGATCGGCTCGCCGTTAGTATCGGATGCGTCACCAATCCCATCACCGACCTCTTCAGCTGCGATGTCGGGAACCTCATGGGCAAGTCTCCGGCTTAAGGGCTCGTGTGTACTAGCTTCGTAGGCAGTCACCCCCCAAGCCAGGCTTCCGATTGGGCGATCAAGCGGCGAGTAACCCGGGCCATCAACGTCGTCGCCAAGCTCCTCGTCATCGAGACTCTCATCCGCTGGCAGCAGTCCCAGGACGTACTCGTCCATAACGTCTCCTCTAATCCTGTTGCCTGGCCAGCTAGCCAGGCAACGCACCCCCACCGGCTGACCTCGAAGAATCGTGCCGTTGTCGTTCGCGCTGGGGAACGCGACTTGCTCAAGCAGCGTGCCGCTTCTGGATCAACAAGTGGACTATCGCGACCAGTTTTGTGGATGACTGGCCGGGCCGTCAACTGGTGGTAGGAGTTCCTTGCGTCACCGACAAGGATGTGCGTGACGATCGTTCGTGCCATCACCGGTGGGCCTGACCCGCTTTGACGGACATCCGAGATCAGGAGCCGGTGGCTCCGGGAGGATGTCCAGCATCATGGAGAGCATGGGTAAGAAGCGACCTCGGCCTCGCCGGTCGTTCACGTCGGAGTTCAAGGCCGAGATCGTGGAGTTGTGTCAGCGCGGCGATCGCACGATCGGGCAGGTCGCGAAGGATTTCGATCTGACCGAGACCGCGGTGCGGGAGTGGGTTAAGCAGGCCGAACTCGACGCGGGCGCCCGCTCGGACGGGTTGACCAGCGAGGAGCGGGCCCAGCTTGCGCAACTACGGCGGGAGAACCGCCGGCTGCGTGAGGATGTCGAGATTCTCAAGCGGGCAACGGCTTTCTTCGCGAAGGAGACCCGGTGAACGTGTACCCGTTCATCGAGGCGGAGCAGGCCGGCAAGCACAACACCAAGCGCTCGTGCGAGCTGATGGAGTCTCCCGGTCCGCCTACTACCAGCACGCCCGCGGCCGCCAGCCGCAGCGGGAGCGCGTCGACCAAGTGCTCACCGAGAAGATCACCGCGGTGCACGAACAGTCGAAAGTACGGCAGCCGCCATTGGCGGTCTGACCTCGCGGGATGCGGTGGGGGCGTGCGAAGTGGACGCAGCCGCCTGTCGAT